>NZ_BMJB01000001.1:2248365-2569560 GCF_014642855.1 Edaphobacter acidisoli
TCCTATCTTCCATACTTGCGCGGCAAATCTCAAAGCGAGTGGAGAGATGATGTCATTTGTGAATATGGAAATGCCCGCATGATTAAAAATGACGGGTACAAGCTGATTCTTCGCTATCCGTATCGGGGCGTAAATTTTCCCAACGAGCTATATGACCTGAAGGCGGATCCCCGCGAGACTACGAACCTGTATGAAGAGCCGCGATACGGAAAGGTGATTCGGCAGATGACGGAGCGGTTGAATAGCTATTTTTCGAAATACAGCATTCCTGCGCATAATGGCCTGCATTTGGAAACGCAGCCGATGATGACCCCAGATAGTCCGTGGCTGGAAGCGCTCAAACTGAAGGCGAATCACTGAAGAAGGGTAATGGAATGAACATCTCACGTCGCGCATTTATGGGTACTGTCGGGGCCGCGGTATTGTCGGAGGCTGCCTTTGGACGGGACTTCCCTGGAGGAACACGGAAACAGCCTAATGTTCTATTTATCATTACCGATCAGCAGAGCTTCTGGACACTTGGTCAATATGGTGGCCAGTTACCGGGTACTCCCAATATCGATTCAATAGGCAGACGTGGCGCGACGTTTCGCAACTTCTTCGTGACAAGTGCCGTATGCACGCCTTCGCGCGGTTGCTATATGACTGGGCGGTTTCCTCACGCGCACGGAGCCTATCACAATGGACTACCCCTGAATCCAGACGAGTTCACGCTGGGCCATCTCTTCGAAAACGCCGGGTATGAAACAGGCTACGCGGGCAAGTGGCACCTCGACGGCAAGAACGACCCGACATGGCCTGACTGGATACCTGACTCGCGGTCCTTCGGCTTTCAGGATCACCAGTGGATGTATAACCAGGGGCACTGGAAGCGTATTATCGAGCGGCCCACGGAGTGGCCGGACAATCGTTCCGTGGCCATGTTCGGGAGCCAGCCTTATATTTCGCCGCGGCCTGACGGTCGCCCTGACGAAGAATACGACGTGGCAAAACCCGGCGAGTATTTCACAAACTGGCTTGCCGACAAGGCGATTGAGTTCATCGAGCGTCCCCGGCAGAAGTCCTTCTTCTATGTACTTTCATTCCCTGATCCTCACCAGCCTTATTCGGTTGAAGATCCGTATGCCTCCATGTTCGCGCCTAAGGATATGAAGCTGCCTGTGACGTTTCATCAGAAAAACCTGCCCGCGTGGGCCGCAGAAAAGCAAAAGAAAGAAGACTTGCCAAGCGAGGGTGTGACCTGCCCCGATGATCCGAGGCGGGAAGAGATTTTCCGCAAGCGTAAAACGCAGTACCTTGGCGAAGTGAAGTGTATCGACGACAACGTAGGCCGGGTACTGAAAACACTCAGCGACCGTGGCCTTTTGCAGAACACGATGATCATTTTCTGTTCTGACCACGGAGATTACATGGGCGAGCATGGGATTTATTACAAGAACAATTTGTACGAGCCTGCTCACCATGTAGGCATGATGATGTGCTGGCCTGGCCGCATTGCGCCAGGAACAAACGTGAATCAATGCGTCGCGAATGTAGATTTACTGCCGACGCTGGCTGGCCTTCTCAGCCTGACAACTTCAGGACGTGAACAGGGAAGAGATGCTTCTGCCCTGTTACATGGCGATGCCGGCAATTGGGAAGACGTGGCGTTCATTCATAAAGACGATTTCTCACAGTCCGGCATTTTTACAGAAAGCTGGGAGCTCGGACTCGCCCGCGATGGGGATTCAGTTTTGTTCGACAGGAAGAATGACCTACTCCAGATCCACAATCTCTATCATGAGCCGGCTCATGCTGCTGTGGTAAAGGAACTGACCGCTCGCACCATCCAGCACAATCGAAAGGTAAATTGCCCGGCGCTCACGTGGCTTGAGAAATTGTAAATTGCTATTTGGTAAGGCACCCTCAATTTATGTAAGCTATTGATTCTAAATGGTCGCCAGAGACGGCTTTGTTCAGCATTACACACCGCTGCGCATTACTCTGAATGACCTTGTTCTTTATCCAGCAGCTCGATGTCTTGACAGGATCTGAACCCGCGACCTTTGGTTTACGAGTGACGTAACAATCGTATTTTCAACTAGTTAAACAGCATAGGTGTTAGTTTCAAAGAGTGCTAAGTTATTGAAAATAGGTACAGGGTAATGGTATTTGGGGTTGATTTGGGGTTGGAGAACCCAAAGGTCGTTGGAGCATTTTCGGGCGTCAGCTCTTTGGTGTTTATTCCCAAAGGTCGCTGGATGACAGCAATCGCATCGTAATCGTCAACCCCATTGAAGGGGTTGACGGTGGGGTTGAAGTGTTTCATCGGTACTGGTATGTCGCTGATTCCACTATCAAAGAAGCAGCCATTACAGTGCCATCCCAAAGGTCGTTGCGTCACAATGAGGCGCTATGCCATTCCAACCCCATGAATGGGGTTGAAAAGAGACCTTGCCTCTGAACGAGCCCGGCCACATTATAAGTCTAGAAAGTTGACCTATTATGCAGAACCCGAATGAGACGCAAAAAGGGCTATACCGGATCGCTGAAGCTCAGGGTGGATAAGAAATGGTCCGAATCATATCAAGGTTTTTCACAGATTTATACACCAACGTTTGACGGTGAAACTCCTATCCGCAACACAAATAAAGGTGTCATCCTGAGCGCAGCAAGCCGCGTTTTTGCGGCTTGCGCAGTCGAAGAACCTGCGGTTTGGACCTTGAGTGATGCGACAAACTTCAGACTCACCACACTAGGATTTGCGATGCGGAAGAGCCGTTTGAGCTGGCCAGCGCAAAGGCGCTCAGTAGAGCCTTTTGTGGCCGGGACGGCAGCTGCTCTGGTTGGTGTGATGCGAAAGTATGCAGGCTGTGGTCTCAAAGTTGATGCCATTGCCAATAGCAGGGAGAGCGGAGACCTCGATGAGAAATGCCAGATCATCGAAGCGCATGTGTTGCAGCCACGAACCGCCGCGCTCTCATTTCACTCCTGGTTCAGTTCCGGTCACTTCTCCAGATAGAACAAATTGCCACCTCATCGTCCAAACCATCAGGTGAAGCGGCGCTGGGCGCGTTGGCGTAGTACCAGCGATGGTGGTTGAGCGGAGAAGTCTCCGTCCGGCTCCCAGGCATTTCCAGGTAGCCGTTTGGATCGGTTTTCCTGATCCAGTTCCAAGCGTACCTAAGCCACTTTTCCCGATACTCTTTGCTCTGGGCAGCAAACCAACTGATTTCGTCGTATCCCCAAACCCAATCCTCTCCCTGGCCAGCCTCGCCCGGATATTTGCTTACACCGTAGTTATCGAGTTCTGCAAAGTAAGGAAGGTGTTCGCACTTCCATCCGCTGTATGTCCTGCCCCCCTTGCTGCGCAAGAAGATGCCGTTGCGGTAGCCTACCTGCAGAATAGCTTGTCGAGGATGTTGCGTGACTTCTTTGACCCTCAGTGGAAATGCATGGAAGTCGAGAAGCAGTTCTCCGTCGCGCACCAGTCCGCCGCTGGGGACATGCGCATTGCAAAGTACCATGCCGCGACGTGCATGCTTTTTAGCGTAGGCTCGCGCCAGTGCGAAGACACGGGCGTAGTGGTCCAGATGAGGATCGTTATAATCCATGATCTCGACCTGCCCCCAGTGAATACCCTCGAAACCAAGGTCGATGTAGGATGCCGCAAGAAAATAGAACCAGAGCTGAGTCTCCGTCTGGCTCACGTCGGGAATGCTGCCGTGCCTCCCCCATGAGCGCGTGCGCTGCGCCAGCGGGTACAGAATCGCGTCATAACGGAAATTTCGCTTCTCTACCGGAAGTCCAAGTGCAGTAAACGCCCAACCTGGCACCGGGACCTGCTCGACCTCCGGAGTAACAATTTCGAAGATGCAGGCTTCGAGCACCATCTCAGGATCAGCCGATCGAACCTGCGGGAGCTGTTGCCTGGCCCGCTCGAAGTTTTCGAGCAGATTTGCTTCGCCGCCCCAGAGGCAGATGCTTCGCGCAATGTACTTTGCGCCAATATGAGTAAGCATGCGAATGTTATCGTCGAGATCACCTCTGCCGTTGAGCAGCCCTTCCATGCAGATTGAGCGTGACAGGTAGTTATCGAGCACCTCCCGCGTGATGGTTCCGTCAAATTTGTAGTTGTGCCGGTGTTTCCAGGGCACAGCGGCAAAAGTTGCTCTGTCTGTCAAAATCGCAGCTGATGCTGCAACAGAAGTCTTCAGAAATCTGCGTCTTAGCATGATGACTCCAGGCTGGTACGATTTCGCTTTTTGAAAGGGTCACCTGTATAGCCAGGGCGACCACAATGCAGGTTGAATGATCTCGCGCATGCGATACCCAGCTTGCGAGCAGCTCGCCATACGCCTTTCGGCACTCTCGTGCGCTCTCGGATATGGAGCGATCTTCACTTAATCGGGTTCGTCATATACGCCGATCTCGGTGATATGAGGCATCTCCGTGCTGCTTTCTAACAGGAGCCGGACTCTCTGGGATGAGACGCGCGGAATGCGATGGATTGTTGTGTGCGCGGGGATTGCACCGCTTATCAGCGTAATCCAGCTCACCCCATCCCAGCACTGAAATCGATAGCTCCGGATCCGGCTCTGCGGATAATCATCCCACTCGCCTACGGGCTCTACCAGCGAAACAACGTTGAAGCTCTCGTGCTTGCTCAAATCCACTTCCAGCCAGCCCGAGGCGTGTCCTTCATCCAGATACCAACTTGATCGGAAGTTACCATCATTGGCTTCATCCGGCCCCACCCCATCGGGGGAGGAGCTGGCGTGAATCGGCTTCCCTGTCGCTAGATTCTTCGTCGTAATCCCGATATGTTCTCTGACCTTTGCCATAGGCCCAGGATTTATCCAGGCCTCTCCAATCTCTCTCAGGCGGCTCACAACATTCGGTGCAAGTCGACCTTCACGGGTAGGAGGAGCATTCAGAATCAGGTTACAGTATCTTTGATTCAACGGCTTGAGCCACTCTTCGACGACCGTCTTCACCGGCTTGAGAGGTCCATTCACGTCCTTTTGCTTCCAGAACCACCCCTCTGTGAGGGTCACACAGGAAAGAGCGGGCACCTCGCTGGTCTGTGGAACCTTCTGCCCGGCATTTTGCTCAAACGCCTTTACGTCGGAATAGTAGAGCCCATCATGGGGATACTGACTCGCATTGAGATCGCAGATCAGGCAGTTGGGTTGCAGGCTCTTGATGTGGTCATATATCTCCTGGAATGGAACTTCTTCATATGTAATGCGGCTCCACGGCGCGTTCCAACCATCCGTAATAAGAATGTCAATCTCTCCATAGCCGGTAAATAGCTCCGTAAGCTGATTCTTAATGAGCTCTACCTTAGCTGGGGTCACGTTGAAATGGCGAATATCGTCGCGAAGTGACAGGATCGAATAGTAAAGTCCTATCCGCAGACCAGCCTTGCGAAACGAATCCACGTACGAACGCACGATGTCGACCGGGCGGGAGATCTTCCTGACACTGGCTGCATCCGTTTTTGTGGGCCACAGACAAAAACCATCATGGTGCCGAGTCGTAAGACATGCCCAGGTCATATTGGCTGATTGCGCCGCGGCGGCCCATTGGTCTGTATCCAGCGCTGTTGGCCGAAAGAGGTCGAGCGGCGTTGTGGGATCACCCCATTCGCGATCCTGAAATGTCGCCATATTGAAGTGCACGAACATTCCAAAACGCAAATCCACGAATTGTTGCTGCAGACCCAAAAGAGGCCGGTCTCGGCGTCGCAGAAGATGATCCGCCCCAGTCTGCGCGGTAGCAACGCTCCCATTGCCGACCAACATTGTAGCTGCGGTAGTTTGGGCCGCCAATTGACAAAACCTTCTTCTTGTTGTCATCTTCCATCTCCGTATATCCGGCGATCAAGCCGCATTTAAAACTCCCAAGAAAATCCGGCCCAAATCCATTCGATCGAGTCTGTCGGATCGGCCCCGCACGATCTCGATCCGTGCCGAGCAATGATCCATCTACTCCCCATCACGATCGATTGGCAACTGTCAGAAACACGGTTGCAGCTATCAAAAGGAGCATCCCGCTTGTGAGACACAAATGCGCTCGGCCCGAGGCGCGCTTCCACTCTCCCGTCAGCAACCCCGAGGCGTTCGCCGCGAGAATCATGAAGATCTGAAATAGCCCCCAGCCAATTGAAGTTCCCAGCGCCCCCAGAAACGAAGCACTCATGCCGTAAACCGCGATCGCTCCCATCCACAACACGGCCATCGCACAGGAAAGAAGAAGGTCGGAATATCCCTGCTTGAATGCGGGCAAGCTTCGTCGCCGATACAGCAGATACACGGCATAACCGGCATTGGGAATAAAGCCACCGGCTAGTCCAATCGGCCACACCGCGTAGGCCGCCATAGGACCGGAGTTTCCTAAGACCATAGCTCGCCCTGCAATCTGCTGCCCGAATGCAAAAGAGTAATTGATCATCGGCGCCAGAAAACCGCACAAGACCGCGAGCATGATTGAGACTCGGTAGCTCTTATCGCTAAGAGTTGAACCTTCCTTGCGATGGACGTTGTCTCGAATACGTCCGGCCCACGCGGTGAAAGCAATCCCCACGGACATGAGGAGAATGCCCATAGCGACGGCCAAAATCGTACCTCGGTGAAGTTTGCTCCCACTTGCAGCGATCATGGGCACCAATGTACCCAAGGCCGCTCCCATACCAATGATGATGGCATAGGCCAGACTCAGCCCCAGGCGATCAACAGAAATGCCGAACAAAATCTGGGCGATTCCCCACCCCATGCCGAATGCAAGCGGCACCACGAACTGCGAAGCGGGGAGAGAGCGATAGACTTCCGGAAGATGATGTACCAGGCCAAATGCCAGTCCCCAGGGGAGGACGACCAGGGAAACCAGGCTAAATACTGCCCACATGTTTTCCCAGCGCCAAGCTCTGAGAAATTTAGAAGGCAACATGCAGTTCCCCGACATGAGTCCGGCCGCTAGCACGAGTGCCACTCCCACCATCGTCGATGGTGTCATACGTGGCTCGCCGGAAGATTCAATAAGTCGGACGAGACCCCCGGCTCTTGCGGTGTTTTGTAAACGCCTCCTTCCACGTCAGCCGGATATACAAAATGTGATCGCAAATGAGGGATGTACTCCAGGAACTGCACCTCATGGCCGAGCCCTATACGATTGAACAGCACCAGATGCTGATGCACTTGTCCCATGTCGCCGACGTGGGGGACGACCGGCAACTCTGATTTTCGGGCCAATAAACTCACAGTAAGGAACTCGCTGATTCCAGCAAGACGGGTAGCATCAGCCTGCACAAAATGCATTGCTCCTGCGCGAAGAAAATTCTTGAACAGCACGCGGTTCGGGATGTGTTCTCCGGCAGCTATTTTAACCGGAGCAATGACGGATGCAAGCTCTATGTGCGCGGCCAGGTCATCGGGATGAGTGGGCTCTTCAAACCACAGAGGGCACAGGCGCGCCAAACTACGGCACATCTGCATCGCCGTCGGCAGGTCCCACTGTTGGTTTGCATCGAACATGATTGTAGCGGAGTCTCCCGCACACTCGCGCAGCATTTGGGCTCGCCTCAAGTCGCGGTTTCTATCCGAAGATCCGACCTTCAACTTGAACGCAGAAAAGCCCTTGTCCATGGCGCGCCTTGTCAACTCACGCACCTTCTCATCCTCATAGGCCATCCATCCAACGGACGTATCGTACCCCGGATATCCCTTTTCCAGAATGGGCAACCGCTCGGCCCTGCTCGACCACTGTGAGCGGATCAGGTCGATGGCGTCTCCCACTGAAAGTGCGTCTTCCAGGTAGCTCAGATCGAGCAGTGCCACGAGCTCTTCCGGTTGGAGATCCAGCAGTAGTTTCCAGAGCGGGACGCCGCGGGTTTTGGCCCAAAGATCAAAACAGGCATTCGTGATCGAGGCGAGCGCCAAATGAACTACACCTTTGTGGGGGCCGAGCCAACGCATTGCCGAGTCATTCGAGATTTGGCGGGATACTTCGCCAAATTCCGCCATCAACTCCTCAATCTCTCTCCCCAACAATGGCTTGGCCAGAATTTCAATGGCGTCGCAAACCAGACGGTTTCCCGGCCCCAGGGTAAGAGCGAACCCGGTAGCGGACATTCCGTTGCCGGTTCGCAGGTGCGTCACTGCCAAACTGTATTCCGGATCGGTATGCACCGCGTCCGACCCTGCACCGGGCGGCAGCGAATACCTCATATCAAAAGCTACAACCCGGGTGATGACGGTACTTTCTTTTTGAAGGCGAATAGACATAACAAATCTTCTCTTTCAAATTGGCTTCAAGCCTGGCTCGATCGACCTGTTCAAGATCTGCGCAACGTCCCCATCATGCCGGAGATTGCAAAGATGCTTCTTCGGTTCACGGAATAATTCACGCCTTCGCTTCTAACCTCAGATACAGTCCGGCATCCCCGGACCGGATGGTGAACTGCTCTCGCCCGAAGCGCACGTGCCGCAGCTCCCCTGTAAACCCTCGGGGGGTATAAGGTTCGAGGAGCGTCAATTTCTTTTCGAGCTTTGGAATGTAGCCAAAGAGTGTGTTGATGATGGTCTCGGCAAATGCCCCGCCGCCCGTGCATTCTCGCATACAACCCTCGCGTTGCGCGATTCGAACCGGAGCATCATACTCACGCCGTCGCGGTCCATAGAATTCGTGGGCCTGCGCATAAACTCCCTCATAGACCGCTACTCTGGTTCTTCGCAGGAACGTAAGAGCATCCTTCCAGTATCCGAGAATGCACATCGCGTCGACGGTCACAGCAGGCCACGCATCGTAGGCTCCCATCGGACCATGGTCCGGCCGATCGGAGTTCGCGGCAGCCACATCCAGCATGGATTGCGCGCGCATCCACTTCTCCATCAGCAGTTCCCGCTCGACGAACGCAACCATCTCCTGACGTACCGGGACGGGTAGATCTCCAGCCATAAACCTGCCGACAGTAGCAAAGTCATAGCAATGCCTCATCTCTACTCGAGATCCATCGCGATGCAGACTGACCCATACACCCTTTCCCGGCTCATAGAGAGTCATCACCGCCTGCGCCATGTCCGCGGACTCGCGACGAAGCTCATTTGCCTCGTCGTGCTTCCCGGCCCGATCCACAATGTCAGCATACTCACGCATCATCCACACATTGGCGGCATTGAATGACGGCACCTTGTTAATATAGGTAGGAACACACTCTAGGAGATTGGGCGCTTCCCCATAGTCTGCCAAACGGTCTGAGGGCGTCCACAATAGTTTCTTCCAGTCTGTCGCCAAAACCTCGAGTCTTTCATTGACCGTCTGATCCGCAATTTTCTCGTGGAGAAATTCCTTGTCCTGCGTTACGGATAAGTAGGACCAGGCCAGGCGGAAGATGGATAGATCATTCGCGGCATAACCTCTTAGGTCCCATCCTTTCGGAGTATCGATCCTCTCAGGCGAGGGAGGCCGGGTAGTTTTGAATACAATTACCGCATCCGCATGTGGATCCTGTTCAAGGAATAGCTTGATTTGCGCTTTCATCTGCTTCGGCTCAAGCATCGCAAAAAGCGTCGAGAACAGGGAAGTATCCCAATAGAACACCGTTCCCTTCGCCCGCTCACCGCTTGTAATAAAGGTCCTGTCACTCCAAAGGTTGGTTCGAAGCAGGACCATCAGAGTCAGCACGCTTCGGTAGTAAATCTCGCGGACCGCTGTATCTTGCGTGAGCAGTGTTGGCGCGTTACCGGAGAAAAACGTGTTTCCGGGCGTAAAAGCGCTGCTCCATCGATCCATCCATACTTTCTTCGCACG
The DNA here is from genome assembly GCF_014642855.1 of Edaphobacter acidisoli. Classification (NCBI taxonomy): domain Bacteria; kingdom Pseudomonadati; phylum Acidobacteriota; class Terriglobia; order Terriglobales; family Acidobacteriaceae; genus Edaphobacter; species Edaphobacter acidisoli. The sequence continues at coordinate 2,258,155 of NZ_BMJB01000001.1, forward strand.
ATCCCATTCTGATTCAAACCACGATGGCGACACAGCCCCTGAAGGAGACGCATTGCCTTTACTCACCTTCATCACAAACCGGATCTCACTATGTTGCTTTGGAGGGAGATTCAACTCCCATTCCACGCTCGCGCCCTCTACATTCTTTTCGATGGGACGATCCGGAAATTCGTAGATCGCGCTCATCGCGAATTCCTGGGACCGCGCAATCAGCCGATTATGGTCTGCGCCGTTGCCGCGAACGCCGTCTATGTCGATCTTTACTCGGACGGTTTTGACCATCGAACTCGTGTTCTTGAATTCGACACGCCACAAAATCGTCGTGTCCTCCATCACAAGACGATTCGTGGTCACAATTTCGAGATCGGACGTTTGAACGCGCCTCACTGCCTGATAGGCAAACCACCTGCAGCTCATACTGTCATACGCCGTGCCATCGACGGTCATACGGCATAGCGGCAGAGTGTTATAGATAAACCAGCGAGGCCCTGAGTCTTTGTAGAGCTGCCCCCCTGGTAAAAAGTTGACACCAATCAGATCCGGCGCACAGGCAGCCATCTCATGAAAATTATGAAGAGAGGGCATATGTGCCAATTGGCTGCAATCGAGCCATTCCGTTCCCAGCTCATCGAGTGTCGGAACCCCCGTGAGATTTGCCGGTCCCGATTCGTTGCTTGACGCCAGTGATTTGCCAGACGCCAGCGCAAAGGCAATCGCTGAAGCTCCTGCTTCGCAAAACTCGCGACGGGTAAGAACTGTGCCATGCCTCGCTCTGTTCCGGTTCCCTGCCTTATGCCCCATGATGGATTGATCTCCACTTCTAGTCTTAGTTTTGAGAGACGGACAGGCAACCACCCAAGCGATTGCCTGCCCAAATCGCGTTGGTCCGTTTCAGAAGCTCAGGTGTAGACCCAACTGAATCTGCCGCGGGGGCAGGACATTTGAGGTAATCCGGCCTGCGCCGGGGTCCGTGATCGTTGTGTCTGGAGCACCATAGTTCTGGATATTGAAGACGTTGAAGGCCTCCGCCCTGAAGTTCAGTGCAAACTCATCCTTGAACGGAAAGTTTTTGAACAAGGAAGCGTCTGCGGTTGCAACATGAGACGTTCGAAGCGAGTTCCTGGGAAAGTTTCCGTAAGAGTTGACCGGAACAGCGAACGAAGCTGGGTTGTACCATTCCAGCGCCGTTTGGTGCGCCGGCTTGGGACTTGCAATTTCATTCGGACGCGCATAGTTCCACCACGAGAATGATGTTCCGATGTTAGCGACGTCGCCTACGACACTGAGGTTGTAAGGTTGGCCGGAGCGAATCTGCGCGACTGTGTTCAATTGCCAGTTTCCTAGAATGTAGCTCGCCGGCCCATGAGTCAACATTTTCTTGCCGCGTCCGAACGGAAGCTCATATTGTCCAGCAATGGAAAGGAACTGCGGCACATCATAAGACGAGACACTACGGCTTTCCCTGACATCGTAATAGTTCTGAAGAGCGGAGCTGCCGCCCGGTCCGTTTTCTACATCGAAGAGACCGCTACCACCCTCGTCAATCGATTTAGAGAATGTGTACGATACCAGGTACTCGAGACCATTGGAATACCGCTTATCCAGTTTTACCTGAAGGCCGTTATAGTCCGCCGAACCACGATCTGTGCTCATGAAGGGAGTAGCAGTGACCCATGGAAATGGCTTACGAGCGTTGACCTGATCGGGCGTTCCGGGGCCGGCGGTCTGAGCGGTATTGAAAATACCTGTTACACTCAGCCGGTCGGAGTGGCTTCCCACATAACCGACCGAGAGGGACAGATTAGAAGCCACTTCATATTCGAATGCCAGGTTATATTGTTGTGAGCGGGGATCACGGATTTTAGGATCCATAAACCACGTAACAGTGCTCCACGGATCGGAGCCGGGTAAGGCTATGCCTACGGTGGAAAATGTATTTTGAACCGGCGTCGGAGAAGATCCGAGTTGATTGATCGCCACAGAGGCCGTTACAGAACCAGTCGCAGGCCATGAACCCGCGAACCCCTTCCAGTCTTGTTCAAAGCCCATGAGCGGGTCATAAACAATACCGTATCCGCCGCGAAGCACCATCTTGTCGTTCACTTGATAGGCCAAACCGATGCGAGGTCCCCAGTCCTGCCATCGGGGAGCCGGTCCCCATGCGCGGCCATAGGGCGATAACATGATCTTGTTGCCATTTGCAATGGAGCTAAGGCTTCCGTTTCCAGGGATGCAGGGAGCTGCGTTCGTTTGCGAGCAGGCAGGCGGCAAAGCGTCCAGGCCGATCCACCACAAGCCATCAGTCGTAAGTCCGCTAACCACCGTCGAACTTGACGGAGAAAATTCCCTGCGATGATCAAAACGGAGACCATAAGTCATAGTGAGACGCTTTGTGATGGCCCAAACATCCTGGAAATAGAACGAATACGTCGATACACGATTGCTGTTGCTTACCGTGGTGGTATTGTTGATCTGCGACGGAAGCCCCAGCAAAGCAGATGCGAGTGAGTTTCCTGTCGTTCCCACCTGGTTTGGATCGCCTGTCTGGTCATTGGCGAATGTATAGCCGCCATATGCCGGACTATTGGAGTCATTGCCCTGCTTGACGTACTGCATACCATACTTCATTGTGTGATTGCCAACCACCCAGGTAAGACTTGGAGACCAGTTCTGCACTGGGCTGTTGATCGTATTTGCGGCCTGCAGGCCGCCACTTCCGTACGGTGAACCAAGAGAAAACTCAGTTCCACCTACGCTGTTGAATCCAAGTCCTTGCATCGGGCCAATGCCCGCGCTGTCCTGCACGTAACGGGCAAACGGTCGCCTCGTGAGTCCGTATCGGACATCGGCCAACAATTTTGGAGTCAGCACTCCTGTCCATCCCACGCCGATATTCAGTGCAGGCACGGACGCTCCGCTGCTCTGGCTGATGGAAGTCGGTGAAAGGCTCGTCACATTGAGGCGATCATACCGAAAGAAAATGGAGTTCCTGCTTCCCAATTGCTCATCCGCCCGCGCCATGTAGTGATTCGAGAAATTCGAGCTGGAGCGAGTCACAATCGCGTTATAGACGGGATCGCCGGTTAGATTCGGCCGCGCATAGTAGGCCTTGAGAAAACCCGCGCTAACAGAATTAAGTCTGCTTGAAGGGATGATGTTTCCCGGAAACTGCGAGCGCGCATAGCCAGTGCTGGAGCTACCGGAGGTTGTAGCCGGATCGTAGATATTTTGCGCCAAAGTTGAATGCGAAAAGTCGCCGGAAAGCTCAGCATCCGTTGGCACGATATATTTGGATTCGGCAGCCTGCACATAGCGCCATCCTTCATATCCGAAGAAGAAGAACGTACGATTATGCCCGTCATATATCTTTGGCAGAAATACCGGACCTCCGACAGTGACACCAAACTGATTCTGGCGAAATGGCGAAGGACCTGCGCTGTATTCGTCAGCAAATGAATCGCGAGCGTCGAAGATATTGTTCCTTACAAATTCCCATGCAGCGCCATGAAGCGAATTCGTTCCGCTTTTTGTAACCACGTTGATCACGCCGCCCAGTACGCTTCCATACTCAGCCTTGTCATCATGGGACTGCACTTTGAACTCCTGCATCGCATCCACGATCGGAGGAATAACGTACACGCTACCGGTCATCTCCGTGTTGACAACGCCATCGAGCAGATACAAATTGGAGCGGTTGGTTTGTCCCTGAATGGACGGCTGCGCCACGCTCGCCGTAGGCACGCTCAGAACCGCCAAATCATTCACGCCCACACCCGCGCTTTGCGACGTGCTGATGGGAGTCGCGCCTGGCGTCAGCGTAAGCAGTTGCGTGAAATTCCGGCCATTGAGTGGCAATTCGTGGATCGCCTTCTGGTCAATCACAGTTCCCAACTCGGAACTCGTCTTTTGCATCAGCTCGCCCGTTTCGGAATTGACCGTAATCGTTTCGGCAGTCGCACCTACGGACAGCGAAACGTCGTGAAGCACGTTAGCTTGAACTGTAAGCGTAAGGCCGTTGATGTTGGCATCTCCAAAACCGGCCTTCTTGACGGAAAGGTCATACTGGCCAGGCTTGACCGACGGAAATGTATATAACCCTTCGCGATTCGACTTCGTTGCACTGGCAATGTGCGTTGCGGTTTCCGTGAGGATGACCTCCGCATCTGGAATCACCGCTCCTGTCGAGTCCGTTATATGACCTGAAAGCGATGCATTAGCTGTTTGCGCGCATAGAAAATGTGGTCCTAAACCGATCACAACTACGCAAAATGTGACCCATGTTGCCAAAAGTCTCCAAATGGCTCTTTTGCGAACAATCATTCCGATGTACATCTTCCTTAGCCTCCCGCGTAGATCGTGAGCGCTTAAAAGGCGCTCGCATACGAAACAAGATAAATGTATCTAATTAATGATTTATTTGCAATGTAAAGACGATTATTAATTTTTAATATGCCATATTCGGTCTTTATGGGATTTGCTCGCATCCCCTGAGGCAGGGGCTTCTAAATTGAGACCATCGAATCTAACCACCTTATTTTGCGCTAGATCGCAACACCCAAAATCTGGAACGCCGCTCCCGGCGGTAGCCTTAAGGAGCCCTAAATGCTTGCGCCTTTTCCCTCGCGTCCTCCATCCTTTCCAGAGGCACCGTCTCAGAGGGAATGCTCTCGAAAGAAAATCAGCTTCCGGACGCTCGCACACCAAACATTGCAATTGGCTTCTATTTCGTTGGCTGCAACATGTGCTACATCAGAGATCACGATGAGGGTTGCTATGAACGTCACAATCTCATCAAAAACCAGAATGATCCCATCCACCTGATGTCATGCCTACACAATGCCACGGATAAAACAGGAAAAAGGGCAACCTCAAATCCAATTGCAAGCGAGTTGCGTTCCTGATTTAAGCACTCATTACACCCGATGAACTTTGATTCCCATCGCTACAAAGGGTGCGATTGCCTCATCTTTAACAGCGACGTCCGTAATGATTTCGTGTATATCCCGGGTCGGGCAAAGCAGCCACTTAGACACATTTCCAATCTTGCTTGAATCCGCAACCACAACCAGGCGTTTTGAGTGGCTGGCAAGCAGCTTTAGAACCTCTGCTTCCTGGGGATGTATGCAGGTCAGCCCCTGACCTACGTCGATGCCATCGACCCCGAGAAACATGATGTCCGCAAACAGCAGTGAAGCCGATGTTGTCGCGAGAGGCCCTACAAGCGTGAACCAATTGCCGCGTAGATGCCCACCCGTGACATAGACATCAATGTCCTTACGGGAACTCAACTCCATAGCAACATTCACAGTATTCGTTATGATCGTAATACCGCTTACCGTATTGAGGCATCGGATGATTTCCGTGGTTGTTGTCCCACCCGTTAGGGCCACAGTTGCTCCTGGAGAAATCATTTCGGATGCTCTTCGGGCAATGCGGCGTTTCTCTTCTGCAAAACTGCCGATCTTGTCCTGAAAAGAGGAGTCTTTCTTGAACGGCTCATAGAACAGAGGGCCGATCGGCATCGCTCCGCCGCGGGTACGTTTCAGGAGAGCTCGCTGTTCGAGCTCATCCAAATCACGACGTATCGTAACAACGGATGCCCCGAGTTCGGAGCACAAGTCTTCGATCGTTACCTCTCCTGCTTCCTGCAGGCGGCTAAGAATTTGCTCACGTCTTTGTATTTGCTTGTCTTTGCCTCGAGCCATACCTCTATCACCATACAATGCTCATCGCAGGCGGGATCGGACTGCGGATCGGCCCCAAACCCATAATGCTCATAAAGTGCCAGATAAGATAGAAATTAAAGACCTAAATAGGCTAATTCGGTCACAATATAGTACCTTTAGAGATGCCAGGGAGGACTGAAGACGAGATGTACGATAAAACCCCCTATCTTCAGGTTACGCATCAAGATTGTGATTGCATCAAGGGATGGCCAGCCATTGCTGCGCAGATCCGATCCGCACTTCCTACAGGATCAGGGTTGGTTTGCGTCGAATGCTATCCCGGCGTCCTTATCGAGCAGGTCAGCTCATGTCTTCGCAAAGAGCTCGGACCGCATCGCCAGTTGCGCGCGGAAGATTGGTATTTTTCTCCAGAGCAAATCAATGATTTGATTGAGCCCTACCTGTCCAACGATCCTGTCTTTGGCAGAATGAACTCACTCGAAATATGGGATTTCATTGATCCGCAAAAAATCGAATCGGCAAGAACAGAGCTTGCCTCGTCGGCGGAAGGCATCACGATCGTCATAGGAACCGGAGCATCACTGCTAAGCCCAGTCTTTGACGTCTGCATCTATGCCGACATGGCGCGCTGGGAAATTCAGCAACGTCAGCGTAGGAATGAAATCGGCAATTTAGGGGCTATGAACTTTGAGGAACGTCCTCCCCTCAAGTACAAGCGCAGTTTCTTCATCGATTGGCGAGCGGCAGATCGTTTGAAAATTCGGTTTTTGCCAAAGGCCGATTTTTTGCTCGATACAAACGTTCCTGCTGTACCCAAAATGATCACAAGGGAGAACTTTGAGAAAGGGCTTACCGCCGCTGTGCGCCAGCCGTTCCGTGTTGTCCCCTTCTTTGATCCGGGCCCATGGGGCGGACATTGGATGGAAGAAGTCTTCGACTTGCCCCGTGATCAAACCAACTATGCTTGGTGCTTTGACTGCGTACCGGAAGAGAATAGCCTCCTTCTTCGATTTGGGAGAAACACAATAGAAATCCCCGCGCTTGATCTTGTGCTCTTCCGTCCAGAGGAATTGCTCGGGAAAGAAGTCGTTTCGCGTTTCGGGGCTGAATTTCCAATCCGCTTTGATCTTCTGGACACCTTTGAAGGTGGCAATCTTTCCCTGCAGGTGCATCCCGGAAAGGAATATATCCAGCGAGAATTCGGGATGAACTACACCCAGGATGAGAGCTACTACATTCTCGACTCCAAGCAGAACGGAGGGGTCTATCTGGGGCTCAAAACGGACATCAACCGTGAAAACATGATCCACGATTTGAGAGACGCTCAGGAAAACGATAGCTTCAAATTTGAAGCCACACGCTATGTGAATCAATTCCCAGCCCGTAAACACGATCACTTCCTGATCCCGGCCGGAACGGTCCACTGTTCTGGTAAAGACACTGTCGTCCTTGAGATCAGTGCAACCCCGTATATCTTCACCTTCAAGCTATGGGACTGGGGCCGCGTTGGGCTAGACGGTCAACCACGGCCCATTCATCTCGATCACGGCATTGAAAATATCTGCTGGGATCGCACCACGAAGTGGGTTGAACAGTCACTAATGAATCGTTGCCAAACCGTCGCCGAAACAGATGACTGGCGCGAAGAACTGACAGGTCTCCATCCGGCACAATTCATCGAGACACGGCGGCATTGGTTTACAAGTACTGTCCCTCACGACACCAACGGCAATCTCAATGTTCTCAATCTCGTCCAGGGTTCGGAAGCGGTCGTCGAAAGCCCCACAGAAGAATTTTCGCCGTTCGTAGTCCACTATGCCGAAACCTTTATCGTTCCCGCAGCGGTAGGACGATACACCATTCGACCCGCAGTTCCCGGTACCCTCTGCGCTACCATCAAGGCTTTCGTCCGTCCGGTGTCGGCATCTGATCGAGAAAAATTCTCTCAAACACCAGCAAACATCTAGCCAAACTTAGAACGAGGCATGCGAACATTGCTCCACAACACTTCTCGCTCCGATCCCTCCAATCAAGCCGCAGAAAAAGACCGTGGCGTCGTTCTAGCCTTCGACATGGGAGGCAGCCATGTAGCCGCCATGGCAAGACAGATTGGTAACGTCTTCACTGGAAACCGAGTGAGTTTGCCCTTGGACGAAACGGGTTCGGAAGACTATCTGTTTGATCGTATCGAGGAAGTCAGTCGCATGGCATTCGCAGCGGTTTCACCACGTGCAGTCCTGAAAGGAATTGCATTTGCAGTACCGGGTCCTTTTGACTATGCCAATGGGATTTCATTGCTGCAACACAAGCTCTCCTCTTGGTACGGTGTCAATGTACGGAAGCAACTTGCGCTACGGTTCGGCATCGATGAAATGAACATCCTCTTTCTCAACGATACTGATGCCTTCCTCCTTGGCGAGCTTGAACAAGCATCTGCATCAAGGGCAATAGGGATCACCTTGGGAACCGGAATAGGAGCGGCATTCGCGATCAATGACCGAACCGTTCCCGCGATGAAGGTCCTTCCCAACAATTGCGATCTCTATGCCCTTCCCTGGAAGGGCGGGATCGTGGAGGATTTTGTCTCCACCCGCGGAATCATGAAACTCCATCTGGATCGGGGAGGTCGATATTGTTCGGTCAAGGAGATTGCGGCACAGTTCAGCGTCGACTCCATTGCCACTGACACGATGCTCGCTTTCGGGCACGAGCTCGGCTCGGTGATCGCCAGCTATCTTTTACCCTTTGCGCCCGACATAATCATCTTGGGCGGCTCCATTGCGCGAAGCCCAGAGACGTTCATGCCAGCGGCCATCTCAGAGCTACATGGGCACACGAATCTTTTGAGAATTTCGACGCACTTTGAAAAAGCTGCTCTGCTCGGCTCTCTCGCAGATTGGCTTCGCCAAGCAAAATCCGCCAGTCTAGGCATTAGCCAAATGCATGCCAGGAGGAGTTCCAGAAAATCGCATATCGACAATGAACCCTGGAATGACTGACCGGGCTCGAACAAGGAGGACGATTCAGGAGGTTAGGAAGCTATTCATGCTGCTTTCAGTCATGGGTAAAAAATCGATCCGTTGACAGAGTAAGTGGCCAGCACGTACTCCTCTTTGACGCTCTCCCTGATCCAATCGCCGAATTACGAAGGCTGCAACCGCATGATGATCTCGAGCCCCCTTTCCTCCGGATTGTTGCGAACTGCACAGAGTGCGTCGAAGTACATGACCGCTCTGGACTCCTGGGTATAGCGCGGCCAATGAGGAAGCCCGCTGTGGTTCGGATTTCCGGTGCGCGCAAAGCTAACCCACGCGGTACTCATTTGCTTCGCCAGGGTAAAGGCCTCCGGATCGCCTGCACTGTAGTGGTCACAAAGTTCTGCATTGTCTAAAACAAACGAGATCACAGAGGCGTGGAAGGAGCCTGGGCGATTGTCCAGCACCGGTGTGCGCCAGGAATAGATGTAAGAGTAGGCTGGCGCACCGCGCAGTGCGGCCTTCCTCGCCGCCTGCGTGAATGCGGGGATGCGCCATTGTGCAGCAGCAATGGTCGCGTAGATGCCGAATGGGGTTGCATTAGGATAATCGTCTTTATACGCTGCGATGATAGCATCGGCGTCGCTCCCGTACATCTCATGAACTCGCCAGTTCATCTCTTCGACGGTCATAGTATTTGCGTGTGGATGGTCGACCCCGCTTACGCTCTCGTTGAGATTGGTGCCCGTGATCAGTGGAACGTCGGCAGAGATCGCAGGCGCACCTGGGTCGAAGGGGTGAATAGGAAGACAGCGGCCGTCGACAGTCGGGCCCCAGTCGCTCTCGCCATAGGAATCGCGATACGCAGGTCGTGGCGGTGGCGTCTTGCGAATGGCCTCCGCGGCGGCTCCCGACAGACGGTCAACCGGAAGCTCTTGCAACTTCTTCACTTCAGACTTTTGCAATCCGAGTTCTGCGAGCAGTGTTTCGGCCACCCGGTGTGAGTAATCTGGCGATAATGCCCTGACAAATGGTCCGCTCTGGATAATTGCGCGATGGAAAAGGCCCTTCGCCGCCGGCATGGCCAGCAGGGCCGCAACCTTCCCGCCACCACCCGACTGGCCAAAGATCGTGACGTTGTTCGGATCGCCGCCAAACATCGAAATATGTGTGCGCACCCACTCGAGCACAGCCACTATGTCCAGCATTCCCACATTGGCCGACGAAGCGAATTCACTCCCGCCGAGGCCATGCAAATTCAGATACCCGTATACATTCAAACGATGATTGTGGTTCACGACTACAACGTCGTGATTCCGGGCCAGACTCTCGCCTTCGTACGAAAGGAGGTCGTGGCCACAACCGCCAGAGAACCCGCCCCCGTGCATGTAGACCATCACTGGACGTTTACCCAATCCATTGATCTCTGGCGTCCAAACGTTGACGCGCAGGCAGTCTTCTCCAGGTACGCAGATGGCGCACCCTCGATGCAGCAGAAACGCATCTTCGTCCGCGCCTGCCAGGTTTTTCCCGTCAGTATTAAAGTGTGCAGAATCTTCCTGTGGGCAGATGCGCCCGTACGCCAATGCATTGCGAGTGCCCGCCCAGGGCTCCGGTTTCATCGGTGGCATAAAGCGGTTTGCGCCGGAGGTGGACGCGCCATAGGGCACGCCTTTGAAGGTGAAAACGCCACTTCTTTCGAATCCCCGAACCTTCCCCGCGGTGGTCTCGACTACTGTCACGTGGTCTGAGGCAACGACCTTCCGCCGCACACAGGGGACCTGCGATTCGCGGTGCCCTACCTGCTGAGCGGCTTCCGGAGCCGCCGAGGCGTTGGGTAATCCGATTGTCATGCCCACAATTCCGGCACAGGATGCCGCAATCCCTCTCAATACTTTTCTTCGTTCTCTCGAAATTGGCGTCGAAAGGACTTCAGTCGACTGCTCTTCAACCCTATTCATTGCTCACTCTCCCTTGGATCGTGTTGTTCGAGCGGTCAGTGGGCAAAACCAACCGATCGTTTATCCCGTTTGAGGCGCTGGTTATAACCGTGCCTCCGACTGAGCGGAGCACAGGCTTGAGGCGCGCTTTTTGCGCGAAGCCATTCGTACTTTTAGCCAGGCGCTCAAATACCGAATAGGCGATGGGTCCTTTGTCGGCAAGTTCGATGGCCGGATCAATCCTGTCTCCTGAATAACCGGCGAGTCCTGTGTTGGCTTCGTGTTCGAATCACAATCAAGATTCACAATTCTGCGCCTGCATTCGGGGGACGATTCACTTTCTCGGTTGCCCAGGTTAAGTTGGGCTCGGGCCCCAGGACCAGTTCTAAGCGGCCGCCCGCAGCAATTTCGTTGTGTCGAAGCCATGCGCGCGACAACGGCTTTCCATTTAGAAGTGCAGATTGGATATACGGATGGTCTGGGGCCTGCTTCTCAGCCACAATCTCAAAGACACTCCTCTTATAGTGTTGATCATCCAGATGGATTGCGGTTCGACTAAATAGTGGACTTCCGAGAATATAGACTCCGCTACCGGGACAGACGGGATAAAAGCCCAATGCACCGAGCACAAACCATGCCGACATCTGCCCGACGTCATCATTCCCACAGATACCATTGACATCGTTGTGATAGGCACCTGTGAGTATGCGCCGCACCCACTTCTGCGTGAGCCACGGCTTGCCTGCATAAACGAATAAATAAGGGATATGGTGGACCGGCTCATTCGAATGGTTGTAATAGGCGTTCCACCCAAACGTGGGTGGCGTCTTTTCAAACATGTCCTCGAGCTGACGTGAAAACTCTTCGTCGCCGCCCATCAATTCGATCAGCCCCGGCACATCATGCGGTACGAACCACATTTGCTGAAGCGGGTTGCTTTCTGTGCAACCTTGACCAAATTCCGTCTCGCCGAGCCAGGGAACCCATTCGCCATTTGCACTTCTCGCTCGCATGCTTTTGACATGGGGATCGAAAATCTTTTTGTAGTTTTGTGAGCGCGCAGAGAAGACCTGAGCGTCATCTGTCTTTCCCAATAAAGCTGCAAAACGTCCGACGCACCAGTCAAAGTAAGCGTTGTCCAGAGTCCAGGAGATCTGTTCGGGAACAAATCCGTGTTGCAGATAAAATTCGTTCTGAGGCCGGTTCGTCTCGTCGCCTGTACCTGTCGCTGTCTGCCGGCACGCCGCATAGGCTTTCTCGAGATCGAATCCCCTGATACCCTTTACAAACGCGTCGAGAATCACTGAGGTCGCCGGATCTCCATCCATGCATCCGCTGTATGAGTTCATGATCTCCCAGCGTTCGAGATAACCCTTGCCACTCACCTCGGCTAACGTTACGAGAGAATTGATTTCGTCGGAGACTAGCCGCGTGTTCAAGAGCGTCATGAGAGGGAATTCTCCGCGAAACACGTCCCAGCCACTGAAGATGGTCCTTGGCGAATAGTCTTCGGCGATGTGAACTCTTCCGTCTGCCCTAGTGTACTGACCATCGACGTCAGAAATTACGCGCGGATCAATCATCGCGTGATAAAGGGCAGTGAAGAAGATCTTCTTTTGATCTTCCGAAGCACCCTCGATCTCGATACAGTTGAGCGCCTGGTCCCAAAGCGCCCTTCCCTGTCGGCGCACATCCTCAAAGTCCCAATCGGGAATATCGTGTGCGAGATTCTTTCGGGCTCCCTCAACGTTGACAAAACTAATTGCCGATTTGATCGACAGCTTGCGGCCCGCATTAAGTGAGGGAAATTCCGCAAAAAAGCCGATGTGGTTGCCCTCCCACTCCCGGCCATGGGCGATCACTTGTCCGCTTTGGACAAGTTCCTGATATTCGTCAGTCTGAAAGTAAGAGGTCGCAAGACCGTGCTGAACTGGAAATGCGTCGTCCGGCACATCAATCTGCCAAATACCAAATCGTTCGAGCGGCATGGAGAACTCCATGCGGAAATAAGCGGTGTAGCTGACTTTGCCATCGCCATTTCCCCACCCGCCCCCGGAACATGGACACCGCATCCAGCCTTCTATTGCGTTGTCACCAGCGATCCGGACATATTGGCGGGTAGACGTTCCTCCGATGCGGCGCGATAAATTCACCTGAATACGTGCTGAATCTGTTTCTGGGTAACTGATCCGCAGCATTCCCGCTCGCGGAGCGGCTGCGAGTTCAACTCCAATGCCGTAATCATCGAGTGTCACCGCATAAAAGTTTGCTTCGGCGCTCTCGCTTGCGTGGCGATATGCTGACCTCCAACCTTCCCCCGGATGATCCACTCGTCCGCGATCGAGCTTCATCGGCCCGGTTGTGGGCATTACCTGGAGATTTCCGAAATCTCCGTACCAACCGACCCCACTCATATGAGTGAAGCTGAAACCTTCGATCGTTCGTTGTTCATATGAATAGCCGGGCGCACTATCACCCTCGTAGGCGTATCCGGGACCTTTCACCCCGCCTGTAATCGTGTCCGGACTCAGTTGCACCATTCCAAAGGGAGTTGTTGGGCCAGGAAATGTCTTGCCCTCACCCAGCAAGGTGCTCGTGCTTGCTCCGATCAGCGGATTAATAAACGTGGATGGGGGCGTATTCCTTGTGAGCGTCGTTCCCTTGAGACGTTTCTTTAAGAACAGGGACAAGATTCCCAATAATGAGCTCTTAGCAAATGTTCGACGAGACACCGATGGACCCTTTACTGCGCGGTAGTTGTTCATTCTTTCGCAATTCTCCATTCCCGAAAATATGTCAGTGAACGCCGCGATCATGCATCCCGGCTAGGTGGGCGAGCAAAGTTGAGCACAAGAATCCTCTTCCGGCCGGGCGGTCTTCGCTCATTCGGTCTTATTCTTTACGCGAATCGTTTCGAGGGCTTTCGCGGCGTCCCGATCTTCGGGGTCAAGCACGAGTGCTTTGTGTAGTTCCTTAGTACCCTGTTCAATCAGGCCGTCCCTGCAGAGCGTCAGACCTAGATCACGGTGCAGCGCGCTCTCGATCTCGCAATCTCCGCAGGTTTCAAGCGCATCATTATAAAGGCGGATTGACTCTCGCCAGTCCTGCACCGTAAATGCGCGGAAAGCTTCATTGGCAAGCGCCTTGGCCTGATCGACGACAGAGTTCTGCGCCTTGAGCCGGTCAAACTGGGCGCGCAGCCTCTTTGATTCTTCAGGATCAGTGCTGTGAAGAGCGCGCGAAAGCTTATAGATGGCTTGCGCTGAATTGGGATCGATTGCCAGGGCGGTGCGATACTCGGCTGCAGCTTCGGCAGTCCGATTCTGAAACACGAGGTAATCCGCAAGCATGATATGCGCCTTGACGTTGCCGGGCTGCAGCTTCACCACCTTCCGCAGCAATTCGGCTTCTTTCGCCAAGTTTCCCTGCGCCCGCTCGGCCAAGGACCAGTAGAAGAAGCAGTCTGGATTGTGGGGAGCGAAGCGGGCCGCAAGAGCGAATTCGTCGTCTGCCTCCCGGTCCCGCTCCATGTCGCTCAGTATCCGTGCCCGATTCAAGTGTGCGATCGCAAGAGTTGGAGCGATAGAAATCGCGGTTGCCGTTTCTGCCAGGGCGTCGTTCAGGTCGCCAGAATCAGCGAGAGCAATCCCGAGATCGACATGCGCCTCAGCGCGCTGTGGGGTCAACTGAATTACGCGCTTCAGAAGATCGACAGCACTGGTGTATTCGCCCAGCCTACCTTTGACTTTGGCATCCAGAGTTAGGATCACCGAATCAGAAGGAGCCTGCTTCTCAGCGCGATCCAGCACCAATTCAGCTTCGGCGAGCCGTCCTGCCTCAAGCAACTTCTGGGCTTGGCCGAGAAGTTCGCTCGGAGTCGGACCCTCCTGTGGAACGATTGCGCAGATTGAGCTCATGCTAAGGGTCAGGCAGGCAACCGACAGCGCAAGAACATGAAAGCGGCTATTTCTGCTAGCTCGCCGTTTTGCTCGAATAATGATGGGAGCGCCCTCGCCCCACCATGTGCTGTTACCGTTTTCTCGACTTGAGAATTGCATTGATTGACCGAACTGCTCCAACTCGGAAATACAAGCCGCCAACGCTCGTACAGCTCAAAACTGGAACATCCTTACGGCGGTCCCTGAACCGACTGCTGGACTGATTTACTCCGGACAAATCCACGCCAGTCGAACCGGTCTGGATTTGCCCGGAGGTTGACAGCCTTAGAAGATAAACTTCACTGCAATCTGAAGCTGCCGGTTTAAGGATGTGTTGCCGTATGCAGTGCCGCTAATCGTGCCGAAAGCCGGCCCGTCGGTGATGGTGCCGTCGGGCAGCCCAAGGTTCACGTGGTTGGCCAAATTGAAGGCCTCGGCTCGAAACTCGAATTGCCGCCCTTCACCCACCGGAAACTGGCGGAAGACCGACGAATCCCAGTCCCAATAGCTTGGGCCCCTGAGGGAATTGCGCCCCGCATTGCCGTAGGTTCCAAACGCCGGCACGGCATACGCGCCCGTATTGAACCACTTCGCTGCACTCCTGTGCGAAAGCGCTGGATTTCCCACCACATTCAAATGTTCATATGCAACGAAACCAAGCGCTCCCGTATTCGCAACATCATTGCCATCAAGAGGGGTAAAGGCTGTACCGGAATGGGCCTGGAAGATATTATTAATCTGCCAGTTCCCCAGGATGTAATCGACGACGCCGTTTCCAGTGGAAAACCTCTTGCCCTTTCCAATGGGGATCTCATACACAGTGTTCACAGCCAGGATGTTCGTTAAATCAAGTCCCGATACGGAACGATCGAAGCGCCCCGGATTATAGGGATCTTGCGGAACGCCGCCTTCAACGCCGAAGTATCCGTCGCCTCCGACATTGATGGACTTTGACCAGGTGTAGGAAACCGAGTAGGAGAGACCGTTGGTGAACCTCCTCTCCAACGAAGCCTGCAGCGCGTTGTAATTGCCGCGGCCCGTGCTGCGATCGTAAAACGTCGGTGCAATGTAGGGAAACAGCTGACGCGGCTGAATCGGGCCAGTCCCGGGGGTCAGGGCGCCACCATAGATGCCGCCAACATCGAGTCGGTGCGTGCTCGATCCGACATAATTCACAGTCGCTGTCGTCGACGAGCTAATCAGTCGCTGCACGCCAAAGTTCCACTGTTCCGAATAAGGATTCTTCATTCTCGGATCGTATTCAAATCCTTGCTGAGTAAATGGCGTAGGCGCTGGAACGAAGGTGCCGCTGCCGCTGCTTGCGAGCGGATTCTGAGACGTAACCGTCGGTGTCGGTGAGGCATCAGTCGGCACGTTTAAGCCAGTGGGCTCCTGTTGACCGATGTCGGGCCACAGTCCGTCGATATTTTGCGCTAATTGCAATACCCCCGCCCAATTGTCGTAGACGATGCCGGCAGCTCCATGAATGACCGTGCGGTCCGCGAGCTTATAGGCAAAGCCGAGGTGGGGGCCAACATTCGTGTAGGTGTTGTGCATGATCTTATCGTTTGGAGACACGACGACGTTTGCCGGGAGGGTCCCGTTTCCGGGAATGCACGGCGCGAAGCCGCGCACACTGCAGGCAGGAGGAAGCTTCTGAATGATATAGGTGCCGGTGTTGAAATCTATGTCGCCGGTCTCCGGCCCGCCATTCACGCCAATTTGCTTCGTGGTTCCCACAGGTGGGAAAAACGTGAGGTCGTAGCGAAGCCCGGCATTGATCGTCAAGCTGTTTGTGACCCTCCAAGAATCTTGCAGAAATTCACTCATGACACCGCCAGGACGCGTTTCCGTAACAACGTTGCGCCGGTCTGCGGCTTCTGGGACGTTGAGGAGAAAGGAGGCCAACGGGTTACCGCCCTGCGCCGAATTTTCAGGGTTTCCGGTTTGCTCCGCCGCGTATGTGATGTTATCGGTCGTGATCGGACTGTAAAACTTATTGGTGATGAACCCTCCGCCAATGCTGATCGTGTGGTTTCCAAATGTCTTCGTCAACACACCGGCGTATTGGTTGGCATTGGGAACATCGGGGTGTAGCGCGTAGTTTTCGCCTGGGGAAGCGTATGTGGAGGAGCCACCAACCCCGCCCCCGGCGATATCTAGCCCGGGAAGGAAGTTTCTTCCTGGTGCCGCCGCGAAGTCGCCGACAAATGATGGCGAGAACCCAATCTGACTGATGAGAGCTTGCGTACTCTTCGTGAATTCCAATATTGCATTATCCCCGACCTCAGTACGGCCAAATTCAAGCTGGAGAACGAGACTCGGACTAAAGACATGCACATAGCTGCCGCCGTAGTTTCTGTTGGGAACGATAACGGAATTGATAAGTCCCGGAACGCCGCCAGATTCGCTTAATACACTCGTGTCACGGCTATAGCGAAACCAAACAGTGTCATTGTTGCCAAGCTTTTGGTCAATCCGGGCCGTCCATTGGTTGATGGTCTGCGTCGTAGGGGTTGAATCCGTCGCATTATGTCCGGCTGCGTCGAGCACAGGCCCGGCCGCAGGGTAGACAAATTTGGCCCAGGCCACCATGTTGGGGTCCGGAGTAATCTGGTTCCCGGCATAGGGCTGACGGGTGAACTCACCAGGGTGGAGTGGATCCGGTGCGGTTGTGAATGGGTTGAAGATCTGCGTAGGCCAGTCGCTCTCATCCCCCGCGAGCTGCGCAGCAGTGGGAACTCTTATAAAGTTAGCTTCGGTCTGCGAAAAACGGAATCCCTGATATGCGCCGAAGAAAAATGTCTTATTCCTGCCGTTGTATAGTTTCGGGAGCCGGACCGGACCTCCGACGACTCCGCCAAATTCGTTTTGGGTAAAAGAGGGTGCGCTGGCAGTCCCAGTAAAAGCTTGATGGGCATCCATGCCCGCATCGCGGAAATACTCGAATGCCGAACCGTGAAGATCGTTGGTACCGGATTTTGTGACTACATTGACGACGCCGCCTAGCACCGACCCATATTCCGCACTGTCGGCGTGAGACACGACCTTGAATTCCTGTATCTCATCGATGATGGGCGGAACGGCATACACGCTGTGGAAGGCTCCAAAGTTGCTCAGGCCATCCGTGAAGAAGTAATCGCTTCGGTTGCCCTGCCCATTGACAGACGGAATCGTGGAATTCTGATTGGATGGCTCCGGTGTTGCATAACTACCCTGTCCTGGACCGCCCTGCCCATTGTTCACCGGAGATACTCCAGGAGTGAAGGCAAGAAGCTGAGTAAAGTCACGGCCGTTCAGGGGAAGATCGTTCACTTGTTTCGTCCCGACCACCGTGCCGAGATTGGCACTCGTCGCCTCCAGTTGTGGTGCTGTGCCTTGAACAGTCACTACGGTGTTTTGGGAGCCAACAGTCAGAACAAAATCGATCGTCGCGGCCTGCCCGACTACAAGTGCGAACTCAGGAATTTTCTGCACCGCAAAGCCTGGAGCCGTCGCCGCAAGTGTGAATCTACTATCGGGCGTTATATTCAGGAAGACATAGGCGCCTACGCTATTGGCAGTGGTTGTGTTCTCGACACCCGTAGCCATATTTCTCAATACAACTTTGGCATTGGGAACCACAGCACCGCTGGGATCTCGGACAGCACCGCTCAGCGAAGCCGTCGATAGCTGTGCAAACCCTGTGCGGGCGAACAACAACAGGATGCCGCCCAGAAGGCATGTTTGCCACAGGGCAGCTACCCTGCAGGTCTTCCACCATTCAACTGACAACTTCATACTACGCATGGCGCTCCGAGAAGCTCTGTACATCGTTTTGCCCTCCGAAAAGACTTTTGATCTTGTTTGCGCGAAATACGCTCTCGTCGGCGTCTACGCGACTGCCAAATCAGCCAGTTCCCGAAAGCGATTCGTTGAGCTTCTGCGGATTACACTTGAACCGCCCCACAGCCGTAAGGTGAATTACGGTGCTCCAGCGTGGAACTTACGCATGCTGCACATACAAATAGGTTTAGGTGCAGGGGCGGACGCTGGCTACCCCCGGCGAGAGGGGGGTACTGTACCTCCAAAAGAACCTGGACATGCACACTCGCGGGTGTGTATAAAGCGGAATGTGAGTACGATGGTCCCGCACGATGGCCACGAAACGCGAAAGGCTGAGATCGAAAGGGCGCTCGGGAAGGTTTTGGCCGGACATTCCTTTCGTTCCAGCGCTCAGTGTCAGGCCTTGCTCCGGTACATTGTCGAGCACTCTATCGCCAACGAAAATGAGTTGCTTCGGGAACGAATGATCGGAATCAAAGTATTCGGGCGTCCGTCCGATTACGATTCCGGCAACGATCCAGTCGTCAGGGCACGGGCAGCAGAGATCCGCAAGCGCCTCGCTCAACATTACTTGCACGACGAAGGAGCGGGTGACGAAATACGGATCGAAGTTCCTCCGGGCTCCTACCGGGCGACTTTTGCGGCACGCGTTCCAAGTCGATCGCCGGGCTTAGATCGTGGGACCGGGTTGAGCGAAGAACCGGCTGCAGACCCAGCAAATCAAGCAGGTATATTACAAGAGTCCTTCGATGACCATATAGACAACAGAGCAGCCACCAGTTCTCCGACTTTGGATGTGGGGCATACAGGTGTAAACGAGCCACAACAGGGTCGTGGTTTGAGACCGGTATGGGTCATGATCGGTCTCGTGATAGGAGCAGTTGGGTTCTTCGCTGGTCACCTTTCAACGGCTCATATATCTACCCATCAGGATCTCCAGGAGCCGCAAAAGAGGTTACTTACCTCTGCCGATCCTGTCGCATCATTCTGGGCACCATTCCTCAAAGAGGATTCCACCCCCATCATCGCTTATGCCGATACCATGTTCTTGATCGACGGCTCTGGGGACCTCTTTCGATTTCGGCATGGGGCCGCCGATAATCGAGGCGTCCTCGTTGACTCACACCTGGCGCGTCAGTTTGCTTCGAATCCATCTCTTGTGGCGAGAGCGGGCTCTCTCTTCTACGACAACGGATACACAGGAACGGGCGACCTAAGGGCCATGGCCATGTTGATTAGTCAATTTGCGCAGATGGGCGCTACGCCAATCGTAAAATCCAGCTATGACATCAGTACTGACGATTTAGAGCGGCACAACGTCATCTTGCTTGGGTCCTCCTCGGAGAATCCTGCGGTTGCGCAAATCATTCCCACAGGAGATTTTCTGTTTGAAAGCGTGGCATCGACGCACGATCCGTGGTCCGATCAGATCGTGAACAGTCGGCCGCGATCGGGAGAACAATCAAAGTATGCCACTGTGCACGATCCAGTGACTCACGGCATCGAAGAGGACTACGCTCTCGTCACTTTTCAGTCTGGTGTGACTCCTGAACACCAAATAGCAATCTTGGGTGGTATCGACACCACAGGCACCGAAGGTGCAGCCCTTCTCGTCACTTCAACGGCGGGTGTGGAAGAACTGTCGAAAGCGCTGACTCAGGTGAACACGGTGCCCCAAACAGGAAAAGGCAAGGCGTTTCAAGCTCTTGTCCGAGTGGACGTGAAAAAGGGCTACCAAGTACTCGACTCTCATCTCGTTACAATACATGCCTTTGGCACAACGAAACCTGCCGTGCCAACTGCACCCTAGCCCCTGCGACCTGGAGATGCAACGCCCAATTTGATTGCGTTCTGTTCATACGCTGCTGTGCAGAGCGTCTGCCTCTCGCCAAGCCGAACGAGCGAGCGAGGCTCTTCTCTTGGGGCCTCTTCTGCGTGACGGAGTTCGACGGCATTGCGCCGTTCGAGGAAGGTGGTAGTGTTCCGGTGTCCCCTGTGGGTAAGGATAAGAAAACGAGCGTGCAGGATAGCTATGGTACACAGCGCGACGAACCCGAAGAGCAGAGCGACTGTGGTGAAATCGAACCTGCGGGTGAGGACATTGCGGTGAGGAGGGCTGCCGCACTGACCGCAAGGACGACGATGACCTTCCATCGGCTTGGCGTTGGGCTGAGACGCCGGTTGTCGCTCTGTACGGCGGACTTCATTGGAGACATTGTGCCACTTGTGGAGGATGATGCACAGGTGAATCTTCGGGTTGAGCTTTGCTCTCCCCATACGTTTGAGGTAAAGTCCTCGCGTAACTAGCCCGCAGGTGATATTCGACGTGTCAGTCTATGCTCTATCGCTTCTTCGCAGGAATAGAGACAAGTGTTTGACGTCTGTTCCTTACAATGAGCTTGGCGGGTTTGCGCGGAGCGCGCCTTTTGAGGCCACCAGATTTAATGAAGGCTTCATTTTCTCTGTAATCGGTGAGAGCAGGTTGTGAGACATGCAAAGCCTTTGCAAGAAGAGCAAAAGTGAGTTCTCCTACCCAGCTCTTACCGCGCTCAATATTGTTGATTTGTCCCTCTGACAACCCGACTTCTTCGGCGAGGTCAAATTGGCTCATCCCTCGATCGAGGCGAAGCATTCGGACACGAACGCCGAAATGAGGCTGGGCATACTCCTCCGCAACACCGCAGATCCGGTGCCTATTTCGATAGGTCCCTGGGAACACTGTCCTATTTTGCGCGACCACTTATATCATGGCGCAGACTATGGATGTAATGTCTCGCGGATGGTCTTTGCCGCCTGATCGCCCATGAGTGCTGCACCCGCGGGGCCAAAGTGGACCGTATCCTGATAGGTATCCAGGTGCTTCTCCATCAACTCATGCTGGTCGTCCACCTTAATTTTCGCGGCACGGATCTGCGCGAGTGCAATTCGATTGCGTGCATCGATGCGCTCGTTGGTTGCACCGTTGAAGGTGTGCGCTTGCACCGGCGTGATGGTCGCCCAGATGAGTGAGTTGTGGTCAGGTGCCAGGGCCTCCACGCTATGCAGCAGATCAGGGAAGGCGGCACGATACTGTGCCTCAGTAAAGTCCCATCCGTGCATGCCATTGTTGAAGTGAATGACACGGAAGCGGACGTGCTCCATCGCCGCGAACTCCGCAATCTGATGGGGAAGTCTCGGGTCTCCTACTGAAGTGGATGAGGCCATGAGATAAACATTCGCCACATCATTCAGGTCTTTTGCCACCTCAGGAAAATAGTTGCGCGTGAGGGAATCCCCGAGCAATAGCACGTTAGGAAGGCTGGCATTGGGATGCGAGGGACGCACCTCCCACGTCCATTCGATCTCTTCAGGGATGGACGTCTGCTTCTGCGCCTGAGCAACGACGGCCGAACAGGCGAACCATGCGATAAGCACTCCGGCAAAGCACAGAGCGGTGTTGTAGCGGTTGTAAAACGAAGAAGAGTGGTGTGGGTATAAGTTCAAGTCATCCTCCGGCTTTCTGGTATCGATGGGATTAGCAGTCAAGTGACCGGTCTAAGGCGTCTTCCTATGAATCACAGGACCAGTTGCCGCGGCTGCGCTTTCGTTGAAGCTATCTGGGCGCAGACGAATCTGTTGTCCTGCATTCAATCGAATATGCGTCATGCGGTCCCGATAACGAACGGGAGAAGAACCGGTTTGTCTCGCGGTGATAGTGGCCCAGTCCAGCCTGCCATTGCGCCACTCCATATCGACAACATAGCCGCCGCGCGCGCAGATGCCGCGGATGGAGCCGTTCGCCCATGCTGCCGGCAGGGCAGGAAGAAGTTCAATCTCGCCTCCCTGAGACTGCAACAGCATTTCAGCGATCCCCGCGCTCCCGGCAGTATTTCCATCGATGGCAAAGATATTTGAATCGGCTCCAGCTACTCCTGCGCTGGAGTAAGTCAGCAAATTATCATCAGCCGCTTTCGCAATGAGGCTTACGAGATAACGGTGTGCCTCATCACCTTTGAGCAGCCGCGCATAGTAGACCACCAGGTTCGCGCGTCCCCACTCGCTTTGTTCCCAGTGCGGAGCATCCATGCGACGCTGGATCGTCACCTCGGCCGCACGGGCCAGGGCGGGCGTGGTACGCGGTGAGATCTGGTCTTCGGGAAAGAGCGCCGTAAGATGCGAGGTGTGCCGATGGTTCGGTTCGGCATCCTCGAAATCTTCCAGCCACTCCTGCAACTGTCCGTGGCGGCCAATCTGAAATGGGGGCAACTTCGCTCGCGCCGCTTCTACCCGCGAACGAAGGTCCTCGTCGATCGAGAGCGTAGTACATGCCTCCGCGATCATGCTGAAGAGGGCATACACAAACACGCGGTCGATCGTGTTCCCCATGGACTCCGCGATGTGATGTCCCGACGGCGCAATGTACCAGTTCTCAGGAGAATCGGATGGCCCGGTCACAAGCCACCCATGCCTGGGTTCCACCACCATGTAATGCAGGAAGAACTCGGCTGCTTCACGAAGCACCGGATATGCGCGGGTACGGAGAAATATAGTGTCCCGTGTAAATTCGTAGTGTTGCCACATTTGAACGGCGGTCCAGAGGCCAGCAGTAACCACGATGCCCCAGCCGACGTCGCCCGGCGCCGTATAGCCCCATGGGTTGGTGACCGTATGAGCAACCCATCCGGGCGAGCCGTACATCTCCTTCGCAGTAGACCTGCCAGCAGAAGCGAGCTGTTCAATCAGTCCGAACAAAGGCGTCTGACACTCAGAAAGATTGCACACCTCAGTCGGCCAGTAGTTCTGCTCGGTGTTAATGTCCAGGTGAAAGTCATCGGTCCAGCCCATGCTGCTGGCGAGTCCATCGTTCCATATACCCTGCAATGCCAGCGGAAGAATCGAATCAGCGCGCGAGCCCGCGATGGTGAGATAGCGGCCGTATTGAAAGAAGAGCGCAGTCAACTCCGGGTCATCGACCCCATTCTCGACGGCCTTGCGCCGTGCGTCTGTAGGTTGTAGACGCGCGCTTGACGAGCTTTGGCCAAGGTCGATCGACATGCGCCGATACAGCGGTTGATAGTCGCTGATATGCGCCTGGCGAAGTTGCTCAAACGTCTTGCTCGATGCTTCCTGCAAAGCGCGCCTGCACATCTGTTCCGGAACACCGCCGTGATAGCTCGTGCCGATGGCCAGCAGGATAGTTGCCGCATCCGCACCCGTAACGGAGATGCGCTGACCCTCCGCGAAGATTCTTCCGCCCTGAGCGCGCACCTGAGCGCGAATCTGAATGGCTACGCCGTCGTGACCGCTGCTGTGCTGATGCTCGAAGCAGTTACCGTTCAGCACCAGCGTTTCCTGACCTTCTGAGTGAAACGTGTTGGGAATCACGCCTGTGCCGAAGCTCATGCTGAAGCCGATCGCACCTCGATGGCTTGCCGTGAATCGCATGGCAAGCACGCCATCTGCATGAGTTGCGAAGACCTCGCGGGTGAAGATAACGCCGCCGCTGCGAAAGCGAACTCTGGCGATAGCATCGTCCAGGTTGAGCGAACGCCGATACTCCGCAGGCCCATCGAGGTTCTGAAATGCGAACTGTAGCTCCGGCAGTGGTAAGTTCGTGCCGAAGTTCTTCATGCTGCCGGGAAGATACTTACTGCACAGCGCCTGTGCCTCGTCGTATTTACCGGAAAAGAAGAGCTCGCGTATCTCATGCAGGTGCGAAAGCGCGCCTGGGTTGACGCACCCCGTTGTGGGCGCGCCAGACCACGCCGTGGACTCCGACAGCGCAATGCGCTCCGTCTCGATCCCGCCAAAGACCATGCCTCCGAGCCGACCGTTGCCGACGGGCAGTGCCCCCAGCCAGCGTGTGGCTGGCCGGTGATACCAAAGCATGTCGGTCAGTCGTGTCGGGTCCTGTGCCGTGAGGTCCGTGGGCATATGCGACAACGCAGCCAGCGCCAGGCCACTCTGCAGGAAGCTGCGTCGGTCGGTAATCAATGAATTGTCCTCCCGTCTGTGGTTCTTGAAACTAGCTGAGACCTAACGATGAAGCGGGCAGCGAAGCATCCTCACGATGGACGCGTCCGCACTTCAATCAACCTGGACTCTGCCGGTTGTAGAACGACGTTGATAACTCCGTGCTCTACGCTGAGCCTGGCGTTGCCAGACAAATCCTTCACGGTTGGCGACGTATCCTTCAACTCAGCAGCGATTCGTGCCAGTGGAATGTGCACGGTCTGCGATTGCTTATCGTCATAGTTGAATACAGCCACATACCATCCATGAGCCGAGGGCCGCACGAATACATTCGTCGCCTTGTCGCCGGTATCGCCCTCCAGCGGCCGGAAGATTTTCCCCTCAGAGGCAACGGCAAAGAGAGCTGGATTGTTATACACAGCTTTCGCAAACGCCTGCCCTTCCTGATCGTCAGCCAGCCGTGAACTGTCCAGAATCATCCCACCGCTGATCACTGCGGAGAGCAGTCTGCTCTTGCCTTCCGTTACGGAACGTGCGCCCTGATCCGCCTTCGTTCCGAGCACAACATGATCGGGGTCGGCGATGTACAGGCTCTTATCGGTCCACCATCCGTAAGTAAGTGAGTTCAGCATGTATTCCGTCGACTGCTCCTCCCCGTTGATGTGCCCCTTGGTGTCGCAGGAGAGGCGGCGAGCATTTCCGTATCCCGACGGAAATAGTGGTGCAATCGAAAGGCTCAGAAACATGCGTCCGGCATTCTGGTCCACAATCTCCTTCATGCCCATGTTGTACGCTTCAATGCCCGTTTGCACCGTTGGATCGTAGTGCGCTCCCTCCAGTGCTCCGTGCGAAAGAAAATCAATCTTCAGGTATCTGAATCCCAGTTGCTTGAAGTGCTGTATGTAATACGCTGTGCGCTCCTTCGTGCCAGGATGCGTGGGATCAATCGGACGGCCGCCATCCACCTTCGGCAGAAAAGAACCATCCGGGGCCTTGAGCAGAATGTCACGATAGCGATACTTCATGTTGGTTCCTTCAACATACGCATCGAGATCGTCGGACCAATAGGCGAAGGGAGTCCAGTAGATACCGGGCTCGAAATGTATTCCATTCGCCCCACGCATGGCCTTGATGTCAGCAACTGCATCCTGTAATTGCACCGCGTCGAGCGCCGACCAGAAGGCGTCGAGGTTGATATATACGACACCATTGCGTCCAAAGCCCTGCGGCACGAGATTGTCCCGGACAAATGCCGCAGATCCAAGATAGCGATGCGCATTGATGTGGTCCCCATAAGCAGCCCAGCTGTTCCAGCCCATAGGCGCTCCCGCCGGCCATACAAGCGGAGGATGTATCGCTGCATTGGCACGGGCATAGGCCTCCAGGCCGTCACGCCAATCCGAAAACGAGCCGATGAAGATGCGTGGCGAAGCAACCCACTGACCATGAACGATCCCATGTGGCACAGTGTCGTGCGTGTCGGTACGCACACCTGTAGGCGACGAGATGCCGCCGTACACATCGAGATCCTTCAACCGTCCGTTTGCGGCATGGAAGTCGATCGCAGTCTTCCAGACATCATGCGTGATCGATCCGAGCACCAGCGCCTGGCGGCTTTCGTTATCGAAGATCGTCGTGACCTCGTCGCTCGAATATGTCTGCCCTTGCTTCATCGCAGCAACATCCATGCTGTTAAAGCGAAACCACATATCGTTATCGAAAGGTACGTGGAGCACGCGCAATCGTGCCCCGCTGCCGAGTTGCACTGCATCCGGATTTTTCGTCGCCACGGCATCGAAGTGCCGCGTGCCGACGCCTGCGGCTTCGCCATCGAGCTCGGCCTGTATCGTGAGCCACGGTTTGCCGTCATACAGCGTGATGTGCTGAATCAGGTCGGGCATCCCTGCCATGCTGCTCCGGACGACATAGTCGTGCTCGCTGCGGTCCCTGGCAGTCGTTTGTTCGAGAACATGCAAACTGTATCCCGTAGAGGACAACATGCGGCCATCGGCCAATTGTGCTCCACTGAAGACACCGAGCAGCTTGTGGCCATCATGCCAAAGCAGATCCATGGTCCCTGTGTGAAGACCATACTCCACGCGGACCGTGCTGTTGCCGAAGGTAAGTGTGTCAAGTTGGCGATGCGGTTGAGCGTAAGCAGTCGATGTTGCCCCAGACAGAGATAAACCAGCAACTACAAGACAACACGCGAGCGTTCGATTCAAGGAAATCCCCCGAGCATAGGATAAGGCCGTTGGGAGCATCGCGGGCCAACAGAAGTATCCTATGGCCCGCGGTGTGAAATCGACGAGCTGGCTGGTTGGCCAGCTCGTCAGTTGGCTAAAACTGATACTTCAGCGAGAGTTGCAGAAACCGCGCATCTGGCGTGTTGTTCTGGAAGAACTTGGTTCCCGTAATCTGACCGCCCTGCGGTCCAATCCCCTGGTTCGAAGGATTGCCCCATGTCGGATGATTCAACAGGTTGAAGGCGTCGGCACGGAACTGCAGCGTCTGCTCGCGGAAGGTGGGGAACGTTTTGAACAGCGACATATCCACCCGCGAATAGCCAGGTCCATAGATTTGGTTGGAGCGCCCACCGAGGTACGCAATGGCAGTCGCTTCATCCGTGACGATCGTCGATCCTGTAATCAGATTTCCAGGAAGCGGATTTCTGAAGGCACACGGGTTGTACCAGTTGTTGCGAGTCCTTACCTGTGTCGGGCAGGAGGTTAGACTGGGGTTGTTGGTTGTGTCTGGAGTTCCACCGGCCTTGAATGGATCACCCACGAGGATCGCGCGTGCTCCGCCGCCATTCGCAGTCGAGATGCTCGGGGACACCGTAAACGGAGTGCCTGTCTGCACCGCAAATACCAGGCTCGTCGACCAGCCGCCCACCACATAGTCTGCCAAGCGCGAGCTGTTCAGGTAGGCGCGTCCCTGACCAAAGGGCAGCTGGTAATTGCCATTCAGCGTGAAGCGGTGGCGGACATCATACGGCGAGTTTGTGTACTCCTGGCCATACGGAATCAGCGCCATGTTCCGGTCACCGACTGCGGTAGAGAGTCCGCCCGCGTCACTGGTATCGTCGAACGCATGTGCATAGGTATACGTTGTGAGAAAGGTCAACCCATGCGCGGTACGCATCTCCAGCTTGGCCTGCAGCGAGTTGTAATTGCTGTCGCCACCGAAATGAATCGTTCCGATGCCACCAAGATCAGGGAACGGCATATATTGCTGAGTCGATATGCCAGGAGCAAACAGGCCGCGAATCGTGTTCGGGTCGTAGTACAGCGAAAGATGCCTTGACCCGTTCCCGACATAGCTGAGTGTTGCAGCCATGTTTGGCGTGATCGAGCGTTCCACGGCAAGGCTGTAGTTGACCGTATACGGCGTCTTGATATGTGGGTCGATCGCATGAAGACCGGGGTTGGAGACAAAATTCTGTAGCCCGACGTTGGTCTTTGCTGTCAGACCGTCCTTGAGCGAAATGCCTTCAGACAACAGCGAGGCACAGTTGCCCACGGAGCAGTTAGGAGCATAGAGATACACGTCGTTGGCCCAGGGGAAGTTCGTTCCCAGGTTCGTGTTGCCCTGACTCTGCAGGCCGCCATAGAACATGCCCGTGCCTGCTCGAACGACTGTCTTATTATCCAGTTGGAACGAGACGCCGACGCGCGGAGCAAAGTTGAGGTTCTGCCCGTTCGCCAGACGATCGTTGGAGTTGTACTGGACCGTTACGTTGTCCTTGGCCAACGCCGCAAGGAATGCGGAACCAAGGTCCTGACCGCGAGACCGGCTGGGTAGCTCATAGATGCCGGTTCCTGTGCCGATGCCCAGGCCTCCCGTGGCGATGAAGTTCGCCTGGTTGCCGGCATTCTCCTTGTACGGCTCATAGTGGTCATAACGGACCCCAAGATTCAAAGTAAGCCGCGGTGTGACTCTCCAGTCGTCCTGGAGGTAAGCCGCGTCATACCACTGCGCATCGTTGATGTTGGGACTGGTCCAGATATCAGCCTGATGCATCTGGCCGATCAGGAAGTCTGCGGTTCCTGCGCCAGTAGTCACTGTGCTTCCAACCTTCGACGTGAACTGCCCGTTGAAGAAGTACTGACCGGTAGGCGCTGCCGCATAGCGGTCGAACACGCGAATCGACTGGACCGAAACACCAGCCCGCAGCGAGTGGTTTCCAAGCGTGCGCGTTACGTTGTCCAGAATCTGATAGACATTCTGCGCTTCGTCCTGCGTGCCGACAGAACCCCACTGATTGATTCCGATGGAGCCGTCGAAGTAGCCAAGCGGAAGACCGCCCAGGCCGGGCCCGTTGTTCGGGATACCGCCCAGACCGAGCGAAGCCGCCAGGGTGTAGTCATTGGCGTTGGGCTGGTGGTACTGCGAAACGATCCAGTTGTAGCCAAAGCGGAACTCGTTGGCGAGATTCGCAGAAAAGACATGCGTCTCACTGAGCATGAAGTTCTCCGCCAGATTCGTATCGAACTGGCCACCAAATCCGCTTCCATCAAGGATCGGCCCCAGAGGCAGTCCATGCGTAATAATTTCGTGAGCATAGCTGTAGCGAGCGTAGGCCTGGTCCTTCGCGCTCACATTCCAGTCGACGCGCTGGTCCCACTGTATCGTGTTGTCCGCGCGGCCCACGTTGGTGCGGTAGTTGTTATAGGTAAGCCCCGTGACGCCAAAGTTGGGCATCGGATAAAGCTTGATGATGTTCTGCGCGACCGGGTCGAGCTGGTTGGAGCAGAAGACATTATTCGTCCCGTTGCATGAGAGCGTCTGCGCTCCGCCTGAGTTCGGCTGATAGAGCTGAACAGGCACGCCCTGATTGTTGAGGCTGGTATTCAGCAACTCAGAAAAATCGCCGGTACGCATCAACGCCGTGGGAACCGTAGTGGTTGTAGGGTTGGCGATGGAGATGCGGTTCGCTTCGATATCTCCGAAGTAGAACAGGTGGTTCCTCCAGAAGGGAAGGCCAAGCGTCGCTCCAAACTGGTTCTGGTGGTACGGAGGAATGGTGCTTGCATCCCAATCCTTCGAGTCGAGATTGGTGTTGCGCAGATACTCCCATACGTCGCCGTGGATCTGGTTCGTCCCGGACTTGATGCTCGCGTTCATCACGGCGCCCGCAGAGTGGCCAAACTCAGCGCTGAAGTTGCTCGTCTGGATGTTGAATTCCGCGAGAGCATCCGGCGGAGGCCGCATCACGAAGCTGGAGCCATTGAGGAAGTCGACGAGGTTTGTATTGTTGTCGACGCCATCGAGAATGAAGTTGTTCTGCTCGGCGCGCTGGCCGTTCGCAACGAAGTCTCCCGTGCCGCTGCCCCGCGTATTCCCAAAGGGAGGCGCGACGCCGGCGGTCAGCTGAGCGATATAAACCCAGTTGCGTCCGTTGAGCGGCGTGTTGTTGATGGTCTGGGTATCGATCACCTGGCCGACAGCTGCCTGCTGTGTCTGGAGCAGAGGAGCGGCCGTGGTCACCGTAACCGTCTCCGACGTAGCGCCGGGCTGCAACTGTAGATCGACATCCAGTCGTTGCTGAAGATCGAGGTGAAGGTTTTTCCGAGTCGTCGTCGCAAACCCAGGTGCCGCTGCACTCAACGTGTAGTTCCCGATCTTAATGGGGGAGAAGATGTAGACGCCGCTCGCGTTGCTCTGCCGCTGGAACGCCAGGCCGCTATCTGTGCTCGTCAGCGTGACCAGTGCGTTTGGAATCACCGCTCCGGAGGGATCGTGAACGGTGCCTGTAATGGCGCCTTGATCTACCTGGGCGTGCGCCGCAACACACAGTGGAAAAAGAAGCAGGCAGAGAACTGTTCGCATTCTCGCCGCTCCCAGAAAGTGGCTCTCGAACCGTAGAAGCGCGTTTCTTATTTGCATCATGCTTGCCTCCTGCACCGTGGATCACTATCCCGGCGCCGATATCTAACCTTTGTGAAGAATGAGCGCTTTCAACATCGAGCTACCTGCCTGATTTTTCTCAGGCGACTGCGAAATTTGAGCGCTCATATTGCGAAAAACTGTACCCGGTTACATGACCCATTGTCAAATGCATTATCGGATGACATGCATAAATAATTGCATATATTTAAGATAATCCAACAGATGTGCGCCAGGACGGGCTATGATTTATGAGCGCTTATTGTCAGTAAATCTACACAACCCATGGTCCGAAGCCCCGATTGTCGGAAGAAGGATATACGGCTATTCAAGCGCTTATATCCGATTGACTGTGAAACGATTTCCCGGTAGCCTCGGATGAGATTAATCAGAAGAGGAGAACAAGAGTGGCACGTTCAAATGCCGATCCTCCTGAAACGCTGGTGAAGCACACCGTTGCGGATCGCCTGCGTCAGGAAATTGCGTGCGGCAGGCTTCATCCTGGTACGCGCATCGTTGAAGGCACCTGGGCGCAGAGTTTCAACGTCGCTCAGGCATCTGTTCGTGAAGCGATCAATCTGCTCGCACAGGACGGGTTCGTTACGAAGGCCGCAGGGCGAAGCGCTCGCGTGGTCAGCCTCAGCGAGCAGAACGTGCTCGACATGTATGAGCTGCGTGGCGCCATCGAGGGACTGGCGGCGCGGCTTGCTACGAAGAAAGGCGCGGATATCTCCTCTCTCGAAGAAGCCCTCGTGAAGATGCGAAAGGCTTTCAGGGAAGACCGTCCCGAAGACATGCTCGATGGAGACCTTGAGTTCCATCTCGAACTCTGTCACCTGTCGGGCAATGTCTACGTTGTCGAACAGTCGCGCAGGATTCTCCTTCCACTCTTCGCCTTTGCGCGCATTCGTGTACTGTCCTCCGGACAGGACGCATCCGTGTGGGGCAAGGACCTCGAAGCGCATCAGCGAATCATTGATCTTATCAAGGAAGGCCAGCCGGACATCACCGAGCAATATGTGCGGTATGCCATGTCACGGTTTGCCCAGAGCGCATACGACAATTGGGAGAAGAGACCGGCATCGCCGCCTAAGAAGACGCGCGGTACCAGGAACTCGTCACGGTAATTGAACCCTCGCAGCCTGCCGCCCGAGGAGAGAAAGCCATAGCGCTCCGCAATGGCTGCTCTGTTCTTCAGCATGCTACGTTCGGTTGGTGAACGTCAGAAAGATCGTCGCCGCGATGAGCAGGGACATGCCAGAGATTAAGTACGCAAACGCTCTGCCTGAAGCATTCTTCCATTCTCCAGTCAGTAGCCCCGAGACGCTCGCCGCAACGATCATGAAAATCTGAAAGAGTGCCCAGCCGATGGAGGTTCCTAAGTTCCCAAGAAAGGCTGCGCTCATACCGTAGACAGCGAACGCGCCCATCCACAACACGGCCATGGCAGATGCGAGCCAGATGTCAGGAGACGCCTTCGCAAACAGCGGCAGACTTCGTCGCCGAAGGATCAGATAGGCCGCATAGCCGGCATTGGGAATGAACCCGCCGGCGAGACCGATAGGCCATACGGCGTAACTCGCCAGCGCAGGAGAATTGCCAAAGACGATGCTCTGCTTCGCAATCTGCTGCCCGAATGCGAAGGAATAGTTCAGCATCGGCGCCAGAAATCCGCAGAGGACCGCAAGCAGAATCAGGGCGCGATAACTCTTTCCGCCATGCGACGGCAGTGCGGCGTGCGCGTTGTCACGAAGGCGGCCGGCCAGTGTCGTAAGGACAATGCCCAGGGCCATCAGGACGATGCCAAGCACAACGGCCTCAACCGTGCGGCGGTGCAGCTCGCTCTTCTCCAGAGCAATCATCGGTACCAGCGTGCCCAGAGCCGCTCCCATACCGACGACGATGGCATACGTGAGGCTCATCCCAAGGCGGTCCACGGAGATTCCGAACAGAATTTGCGCCACTCCCCAGCACGCGCCGAATAGAACAGGCATGAAAAATACCGGGAGTGGCAGCGAGCTGTATATCGCGTGGAGGTTGTGGACAAAACAGAAGGCCAGGCCCCAAGGAAGTATCACCAGGGAGACCAGGCTGAAGACAGCCCACATATTCTCCCATCGCCACGAGCGAAGGAACTTCGACGGCAGCATACAGTTGCCGGACATGAGCCCAGCCACTGCCGCGAGGATGACTCCGCTCGAGGTCGATGGCGTCATGCGACGATCACGGAGAGATTCACAAGATCCAGAGAAGCGCCCGGTTCCTGCGGCGTTCTGTACACGCCTCCTTCAACCTGGGCGGGATGCACAAAATGCTGACGCAGATGAGGAATGTGCTCCAGAAAGTTCACCTCATGTCCCAGCGCAATGTGGTTGAACAGGACCAGGTGTTGATGCAACTGGCCCATGTCGCCCACATGCGGAACCACAGGAAGCCCAAGTCTGCGTGCCAGCAGGCTCACAGTAAGGAACTCACTAACCCCCGCGAGACGAGTAGCATCTGCCTGAACATAGTGCATCGCTCCCGAGCGGAGAAAGTTCTTGAACACAACCCGGTTCGGAATGTGCTCGCCCGCGGCCACCTTTACCGGGGCAATCGCCGATGCAAGTTCGACGTGTGCCATCAGATCGTCCGGATGCGTTGGCTCTTCAATCCACAAGGGCCGAAGTACCGCCAGGTCGCGGCACATCCTCATAGCTGTCGGCAGATTCCACTGCTGATTCGCATCGAACATCAGCGTTGCGGAGTCTCCCGCACATTCGCGCAGCATGTGCGCCCGCCGTATGTCCCTGCTTTCGTCCGCAGACCCAACCTTGAGCTTGAATGCGGAGAACCCTCGCGCCAGCGCGCGTTTGGTCAATTCGCGTACCTTATCATCGTCATAAGCCATCCAGCCGATAGAGGTGTCATACCCCGGATAGCCGCTCTTGAGAATGCCTTCTCGTTCAGCTCTGCTCACTTGATGAGAGCGGATCAGATCAATCGCGCACTGCCGCGGAAGAACCTCCTCCAGATAGCTCAGATCGAGCGTACCAACCAGCTCTTCCGGCGTCAGCTCCAGCAGAAGCCTCCAAAGGGGAACGCCACGGGCCTTCGCCCACAAGTCAAAACAGGCGTTGGTAATGGAGGCGAGCGCCAGATGGACCACGCCCTTATGCGGACCAAGCCAGCGCATGGCCGAGTCGTTTGCGATCTGACGGGATACGCTTCCGAAATCCGCCATCAGATCTTCAATCGCGCGGCCCAGCAGGGGCCTGGCGAGAATCTCGATGGCGTTGCACACGAGCCGATTGCCTTCACCCAGCGTGAGCGTGATCCCCGTTGCAGATTGCGCATCATCAGTCTCCAGATGCGTAACGGCAAGACTATATTCCGGATTCGTGTGCACCGCGTCTGTACCCGCTCCTGGAGGCAGCGGGTATCGCATGTCGACGGCGGTGATCCGTGTGATCGCACTACTGCCTGGCATATTCACTCCTGGTTCAGCCGCCTGTATCCCAGCTCAGCGCCTCCACTGACGGGCAGAATGCATCCTGTCATAAAGCGGGACCGCTCGGAAAGAAGAAAGATCGCGACATCAGCAATCACATCGCCGCGCGGAGACGGGCCCAGGAGATGAATCGTGTCAAGAAGCTGCCGCGTTGCGGTTGGGTCCGGCTGCTCCCCGCACCAGCGCTCCAGCATCGGCGTCCATACCGCGGCAGGGCAGATAGCATTGACTCGTATCGAATGAGGCGCATAATCGACAGCCATTGCCTTGGTCAACGAAATCAAGGAGCCTTTGGTCGCCACATAGGCCGCGTGGTCAGCCTGGCCGATTAGCCCCACCATGCTCGCCGTATTGAGAATGGTCCCCTTCGATTGCATCAGGGCCGGAAGCGCAAAGCGCGTGGTCCAATAGACCGACTTCACATTGACCCGGAAGAGCTGGTCCCATTCCGCCTCGCTTGTCTCATGCAGCGGAGTCGACGGACTCGCCACTCCCGCATTGTTGTGTACAGCATCGATGCGCCCGCAGGTCTGCAGGACTTTCTCAATCGCCGACGCCACCTGTGTTCCATCCGAGACATCCGCGCCAATCGCAAAGCAGCGCGATCCGGCATCTTCCGCCACCTGCTTCGCAGCCTCCAGGTTTCTGTCGACGATGGCGACCCATGCACCCTCACGCGCATAGGCCAGAGCGCATTCAGCCCCAATGCCATCTCCACCGCCTGTGAGCACCACCACTTTGTTTTCGAGTTCAAGGGCCATGGTGATCGAATCTCAATCTGCAATATAAGCGCTCAATATACTTGCTTATGCGCGATATACGATGAATTACTCGAACAATACTACGATATAAGCGCTCAATTTACAAGAAGTGACAATACAAAAGAGAACCTCCTCTCACTTTGTGTGAAAGACCGTATTGACCGGTAGATCGAGTAGTCGCTCCAGATGTACCAGTAACGGTGACTGTATAGGTCCCAGGCGTAGTTGCATGACCGTAGTAAACGAGCAGAGCGGTCATAAACGGCACATCCGTTTCAAAGCCATACCCTGGTGCAATCACGTCCCGTGCATATTCGGCGAGCACGGCGACGTCCTGCTTTCCGTCTCCATCGAAGTCGCCCGTAGCCACCGCCTCCACCACGTTCGGGGTTTCAGTCTGCGGAGCTGGCAGGGGAAGAGTGGTTCCTGCTGCAAACTCCAGGCAACCTTCCATTGGACCTATCCCGCTAGCCCGGAGCAGGACGGTGCTTGCCGGCAGTTGCGCGTCTTATAGGCAAGTGAGGCGCAGGAGGAGCGACCGAATCACGTAGCTTCAGCGATGTTTCGAGAACAATATGCTTGGCCGGCCCCATATACCCCTGAATGCGTTCAAGAAGGATGTTCGCTGCCGTCGATCCGAGATGGTAGCCGGATTGAGAGACGGAAGAAAGAGACGGGTTTGTGGTTTCAGCCAGTTCCAAATCGTCGAAGCCAAACACTGACACGTCTTCGGGGCAGCGAAGGCCCGCATCACGAATTGCAGCAAGCACGCCGAGGGCGATCATGTCGTTGCCGGCGAAGATCGCGGTAGGCCGCGGAATGAGACGCAACAGCAGCTCGGCCTTTGTCACTCCCCCCTGTTTGTCGAAGGTCGATTCCTGTATGTACTCAGACGCGATCTGAAGTCTGGCCTCTTTGACGGCTTGCTTGAATCCGTTGAGCCGCTCACGTGCGTTGGTCAGGTGCAGAGGCCCGGAGATGGTGGCGAGTTGTGTATGCCCCAACTGGATTAGATGTTGGGTAGCCTTGTATGCGCCCTTCTGATTGTTGGCAGTGACCGTGTCACCTCCCCAATCTTTGGGGAGGCGGTCGATACACACGACTCCCGTGCCCACTTCGCGATAAGACTTCGCCTGTGTAGTGAGATCGCTGAATGTGGAGGGGATTACGATGAGGCCGGCAGGCAGATACGTGCGAAGTTCGTTGAGGTGGGCCAGCTCCTTTGAGTGATCGTTGTCGGTGTTGCAGAGAATCAGCCGGTAACCATGGGAGAACGCCTGATCTTCGGCGCCGCGAACGACAGCGGGAAAGAACGGGTTTGTGATATCGGGGATGATCATTCCGATGACGTTGGTTTGAACGCGTCGCAGACCGCGCGCAAGTTGGCTGGGCTGGTAGCCGGTGGAGCGGACTGCATCAAGCACACGGCGGCGCACCGGTTCGCGGACGCCTGCACTTCCATTGAGTACGTGAGACACGGTTCCGAGCGAGACGCCGGCAATCTTCGCAATGTCTTTCATTGTTGCCATGGGATGTCTTTCCTCGGCGGTGGAAGCGGAACCAGGTGTTTGTGAGCGCAGATTCAGTATAGATTGCAGTGAAAGCTTTCATGCGCGCTCTGCGCCACCAGAATTGATGGGGTGATCCTGGCAGATGCGGATGGCGGGAGGTGTGCGGCTTAAGATACCTGTATTCATAGGCGCACAGAACTGTCGGAAAAAGAAAGAAAATACATTGACAAGATTCCACATGCAGTTGTAGGGTTCTACATCATCACAATTTGAAAGCATTCAAAATATTGAGTGCCTGATTCGAGAATCTTCAGCATTACAAGAACAAGAAGAATTTGAAAGGTTTCAAGGCTACTCACATGCCTGGGCCGCAGACGGCCGAATCCTCAAAGAAGAATTGGAAATGGAGGCTGAACCATGAAGATGAAAACGAGACGTCGTCGGCTAGCTGGATGGCTCTTGGTGCTTGCTTTGACTGCAATGAATTGGGGAAGTTCCGCAAACGCCCAAGCGACGAACGCGCAAATGTCCGGTAGAGTTGTAGACCCAACCGGAGCCGTAATTCCCAGTGCATCCATCGAGGTTACAAATACAGGAACCGGCCTGGACCGTACCGTTTCCAGCTCGGCGACTGGCGAATATACAATTCCTTCTCTGCCGGTCGGCACATACAGCCTGAAGGCTACAGGGGCGGGGTTCAAAACTTACGCTCAGTCCGGGATCGTTCTTGAGGACGGACAAAATGCCCGTGTTGATGTAGTGCTGCAAGTCGGCAGCACAAACGAAACGGTTGAAGTCTCCGCGCAGGCAACGCAGGTGGACACCAGCTCGGCAACTGTCCGTACTGAGGTGGACAGCACCCAGATTAAAGAGCTACCCCTGAACACGCGCAATACGCTGCAACTCATCACCCTCGTGCCTGGAGTAGGTGCCGCCACCCTGCCCCCCGCAGTGATAAACCAGCGCAATGGGCCGACCTTCAGCGTGAATGGAAGCCGCGTTAACGGCAGTGAAGTCTCACTTGACGGCGCTATCTTTGTAACCGGACTCTACAACCGCCCAGCGAACCTTCCCAATCCTGACTCGATCGGGGAATTCTCGCTGATAACAAACAATGCCGGCGCAGAGTACGGACATGCGTCGGGAGGAGCATTTGTAGCCGTCAGCAAAGCGGGAACCAACAGCTTCCATGGATCGGCATGGGAGTTTTTGCGTAACGACGCGCTCAATGCGAGAAACTGGTTCGCGCCCGCTCCGGCGGCAAAACCGATATTGAAACAAAACCAATTCGGCGTCGCTGGCGGCGGACCGGTCCTCAAGAACAAGGTATTCTTCTTCGCCACCTACGAGGGCCTGCGAATTCATCAGGTAACTCTTGAGAATCTCGCCACCATAACACCGGCTCAGCGTAGTGGGGACTTTAGCGCTCTTACAGCGCAACTCCACGACCCGTATAACGCCACATGCGGTACAAATGGCAATGGTCCGGGTACTGGCAGCACTCCCTGTAATTACACTACCGCCAATGGATATGCAGGCACAAATCAAATTCCCAAGAGCGAATGGGACACGATGTCAGTGGCCTTCATGAATACCTACATACCCACTCCAACCCTGCAGCCCTCCGGGCAGTGGGCGTATACGGACCAGGTGGCAACTCCTACCAGCGGCAACCAATACACGATCAGAGGCGATTACCGCGTAACGAAAAACGATCAGGCGTATGTACGTTTCTTCCATATGGTTACCTCGGCCGTAACCGGTCCTCCATATTCCTCCATCATTTCCTCTAAGTTCTACGACAACTTCTCCAACTCCAATTGGGGTACTACCGTCAGGGATACACACACGTTCTCGTCCAACCTGATTGGCGACTTCGGATTTTCGGACACAAATCTATCGACCACCGGCACCCCCGAGGGAACAATCATAACGGGGACGCAAATGGGAGCCCAATATAATACCGGCGGATACAACGTTTCTCCGTTGGTGTCAGTATCTGGTGTCACAAGTTTTGGTTCAGGGAATCCATGGTATGAAAATACGGCTTTGAAACAAGCCGACGCAAAGCTGTCATGGGTCAAGGGAAAGCATCTATGGCAGTTCGGTGCGATGGCCCTTCGTGAAGCCGAGAACATCGAATGGATCGACACGAACTCCGCCGGAAATCCAACCTTTAGCGGCATTGAGACGGGAAACAATTGGGCCGACTATCTTATTGGGAAGCCTATCAGCTTCGGACAGTACACCCCTTATTACGGTAACGAGCATTCAGTGGAATTGGGATTCTATGCTCAAGATGCATATAAGGCATCGTCTCGGCTGACACTGAATCTGGGCGTACGGTGGGATCTCTTCTTCCCCTGGGTAGAATTTAATCACGACTCTCCTACTGTTACCTTCGATCCGAGTTTTCATTCCACGCGATTCCCAACCGCTCCTCCGGGCCTCGCATTTCCTGGGGACCCCGGAATTCCGTCCGGGACCATCTTCATGGACAAAGGTGACTTTGCGCCGCGGCTTGGATTTGCCTACGACGTCTTCGGCGATGGAAAGACATCGGTTCGCGGAGGTTATGGCATCTTCTATAACGCACCTGGGGCGATCACCATGGCCAATGAAATTGAGGCGCCGCCATTCGAGACGCAACTGGTATTCACCCCGAATACTTTCACCAATCCCTACGGAGGGACTGGTTACACAAACCCATTCCCATACCCCTACCTCAACCCCGGAACGAACCCGCTATGGCCGTTTCCGGCGCAGTTTTATTCGCCGGACCCGCATCTCAAGAATGCGTTCACGCAACAATACAATTTCAACGTGCAGCATGAGTTCCCGAAAGACTTCATGGTGCAGGCCGGCTATGTTGGAAGTCACGGAAACCAGTTGTGGGATGGGAACCAGGCCAATGCGGCTCCCTACTCCGCAGGAGGTACCGCAGCAAATGCGCAGTCGCGCCGTCCTTTCCTGCCCCAGTATTACGCTGGCATCACAAGAATAGCCAATATTGGATTCTCCAATTACAACTCCATGCAGATCACCGCACGGAAGCGCTTTTCCGCGGATTATACCATGCAATTCGCTTACACGTTCGCGAAGTCTCTCGACGCGGGCTCCTATGCCGATGCGGATGGTGGAACTGCACAAAATCCGGCCAGTCCCATCGCCGGCGAATATGCCAGGTCCGACTTCAATCAGAAGCATCTGTTGAGCGTCAACGGGGTTTGGAATCTTCCGCAGTTTGAGAAGCTGGGCCCTGCAAAATATGCTGCAGGTGGATGGATGGTTTCAGGAATTGTGAGTTACAGCAGCGGTACTCCGTTCTCTGTTACTACCG
The DNA here is from genome assembly GCF_014642855.1 of Edaphobacter acidisoli. Lineage (NCBI taxonomy): Bacteria > Pseudomonadati > Acidobacteriota > Terriglobia > Terriglobales > Acidobacteriaceae > Edaphobacter > Edaphobacter acidisoli. Next base: position 2,297,463 of record NZ_BMJB01000001.1, read on the forward strand.
GGTCCGCAGCACCCTGGCTCGGAGCGGGCAGGGATATTGGAGCCCTGCGCCTGAACGTGACGGGCACGAACCCCTGTGCAGGTTGCGGTGGCCGTGACTCGTGGGCCAGAACGGGATATTTCAACACAACGGCCTTCGCTTCGCCGCTCGTCGCGCCTGCCGTCTACGGAACCTTCGGCAACAGCGGACGCAACAGCCTTGTCGGCCCCTCGTATTTCGATACCGACATGAGCCTTGTGAAGAACTTTCCTCTGTTGTTCCGTGAAAACTCGAAAGTTCAATTTCGCGCTGACTTTTTCAACCTTTTCAACAACGTAAACTTTAGCAACCCAACCACCTCGAGCGCTTCGTCTGTCTTTGGCAAGATTACTTCTGCCCAAAACGCCAGACAGGTCCAGCTTGCGCTCCGGTTGGACTTTTAGCACAAGACGACCCACTTGGAGGCAGTCAGACCCGATTGGCTTCCGGATCTGGCTGCCACAACAAGTGGCCAGCTATAAGTGGTCAGCTATTTATTGTGTAGCAAGCTGGAGTTTCGCACACGCATCGTGCGGCTGCAATTGTTGAAATGCGAAGGAGAGCCATGTATCAGCCTGAGGCCTACTGGATTGCGCTGTTGTTGATGTTGGTAAGCATGCTGTGCTGGGGGTCTTGGGCAAACGCGGTCAAGCTGTGTCCGGGGTACCGTTTTCAACTCTTCTACTGGGACTATGTTCTTGGCTTGATTGCGGCCGCGGTAGTGTGGGGTCTGACATTTGGAAGTTTTGGATCGACAGGGATGCCGTTCCTGCAGGATGTAGCAAAGACTTCGAGCCAGGCACTTCTGCTGGCCTTTGCAGGGGGCGCAGTCTTCAACATTGCAAATTTGCTGCTGGTTGCGGCCATCGATATTGCCGGATTAGCCGTCGCATTTCCGGTCGGAATCGGGCTCGCGCTGGTGGTTGGAGCAGTCAGCAACTACATTCTTTCTCCGAAAGGCAATCCGCTTCTTCTTTTCGGAGGCATCGCGCTGGTGGTTGGTGCCATTGTGCTCGATGCAATGGCTTACCGGCAAAGAGAGAGCGGACAACCCAGGTCGGCACGGCGCGGACTGATCATCAGTCTGATCTCTGGACTGCTGATGGGAAGTTTTTATCCGCTGGTATCGGGGGCAATGAGTGGTGAACACGCAATTGAGCCGTACGCAGCAGTTCTTTTCTTCGCCATTGGGGTGGCTGTCTGCGCTGTGCCTGTGAACTATTTATTCATGCGCTTTCCGCTCGACGCCGGTCTGCCTGTGAAGATGCAGAGCTATCGGGTGGCGCCGCTGCGCTGGCATTTGGCGGGGATTCTTGGCGGAGCAATCTGGTGCACGGGTGCGCTGGCGAACTTTCTTGCCTCCAAAGCGCACATTGTTGGGCCGGCCGTTTCGTACTCCATCGGCCAGGGCGCAACCATGATCTCCGCAGCGTGGGGTGTGTTTATCTGGCATGAGTTTGCGTCGGCCTCACCGAGGGCCAGGATACTGCTGACCTGGATGTTCATTCTGTTTTTGAGTGGGCTGGGAACGATTGCAATTGCACCACTTTCTAATCTGCGCTGATTGATATACGAGGAGACGCACTTGCAGAACTCAAAGCCTATTATCGTTGTGGGCAGCATCAATACGGATCTGGTTTCAGTAACCGAGAGAATGCCGTTGTCCGGAGAAACAGTTCTGGGCAGCGACTTCAATATTTATCCTGGCGGCAAAGGGGCCAACCAGGCAGTATCTGTCGCGCGGCTCGGATACCCGGTGCGCATGATTGGCCGCGTCGGCAGCGATTCGTTTGGACGCGAAGCACACATGCACCTGAATCGTGCAGGCGTCGACACTGAGCTTGTAGAAACAAATGATGGGCCGTCAGGCATTGCGGTCATTTGTGTTGCGGCTTCGGGAGACAACAGCATTATTGTGACCCCGGGCGCAAACGCGACACTGACGCCCGCATATCTGGAGCAGCACTACTCGGAAATTCGGAATGCGGGTGCTGTACTGGCGCAACTTGAGATTCCGCTGGACACAGTTGAATACCTGGGTGAGATCTGCTCGCGCGAAGGAATTCCATTCATTCTCGATCCTGCTCCTGCTGCGACTCTGTCCGATGGTCTTTTCAAGCACGTTACGTGGCTGACGCCGAACCTGACGGAAGCAACCTTCTATGCCGCTGACGGAGCGGGAGCGGCGGAGCTTGAGCCGCGAAGCGCTGTGCGGCGCCTGCAGCAAAAGGGAGCCCAGGGGGTTTTGCTGAAACTTGGGCAGGAAGGCGTGGTGGTGGGGGATAGAGACGGCAGGATCGAAGCCCTGCCAGCGTTCGACGTGCGGGCGGTCGATACAACGGCAGCGGGAGACGCATTCAATGGTGGATTTGCCGTAGGCCTGATGAAGGGAAAGAGCGCGATTGAGAGCGCGCGGTTTGCGACCGCAGTGGCAGGTATTTCGGTGACACGCCCAGGCGCCCAGCCTTCCATGCCCACGCTCAAGGAAGTGGAGCAATTCATCGCCGAACAGTCTGTCAGAGTGACTTGATGCGAGCGAGTCTAGAGAATCCCACGACTGACAATCCCTAACCAATGTTGAGCCACGTATATGGCCGCCAGATTCTTCGCGCGGGCGCTGCGCACCCTGAATACATAGGAGACGAAATGAAATCGGGAATTCGCAATTTTGTTCGGATATCTGCCCTTGCCGCAGGGGCGGCAATTTTAACTGGTTCCGCGTTTGCACAGGGTCTGTTCTTTGGGCCGCAAGGTCAGCAGTTCCCTCCCCCCGCTTGCTACACGAGTCACCCGATATGGATAGGATACGTCCCCTGTACTTCTGCAAGTCACGCCGCCTGGCTCGCAGACATGACCCACTGGCGAATGGAGGAGCACATTCGTATCGGGTATGATTCGTCCCGCTACGCTCTCCCTCAACTGCAATGGATCCAACACAGCTTTATTCAGCCCCAGATGATGGTGCACGACCGCTATTTCTATGACCCGATTGCGGGACAGTACACAGTCGACAAGTATCTGGATGATCTTGAAAAGCGTTATGGCGGCATCGATGCAGTCCTGGTTTGGGCGGTTTATCCCAACGCAGGCATCGACGATCGCAATCAGCTTGACATGGTGCGATCGATGCCCGGAGGCGTCGAGGGTGTTCGCAAGATGGTGGAGGATTTCCATCGCCGCGGCGTGCGTGTCCTGTTTCCTATGATGATGTGGGACCAGGGCACGCATGATCCCGGCAAGCCGTGGCCCAATGCCATCGCCGAGCTCATGAAGGAGATCGATGCGGACGGCATCAATGGCGATACGCAGGAAGGTGTACCGCTGGCGTTTTCGTTGGCCGCCGAAAAGATCAATCATCCGTTGGCGTTTGAGCCGGAGCGCGGCCCTGCTGATGAAGGACTTGCCTGGAATGTCCTCACCTGGGGTCAGTACAAATATGAGTTTGCCCCCAAAGTTGACAGGTATCGCTGGCTGGAACCGCGTCACCAGGTCAATATTCAAGGCCGCTGGGATCGCGACAAAGCGGACGCCTTGCAGTACGCCTTCTTCAATGGCGAAGGATGGGAGAGTTGGGAGAACGTCTGGGGAATCTGGAACGGCGTGACTCCGCGCGATGGAGAGGCAACGCGCCGGGTCGCAACCATCGAGCGCGCCGTGGCCCCCTTCTTCGCAAGTACCGGTTGGGAACCGTACTACCCCATGTCGCGATATGGAATCTATGCGAGCCGCTGGCCGTTGGGCGAACAAACCGTATGGACGATTGTCAATCGCAATGAATACGACGTCGACGGTGAGCAGATGACAGTGCCGCACCGGGACGGCATGCGTTATTTCGATCTCTACCACGGTGTGGAGCTGAAGCCGTTGACGGAAGGCAAGGAAGATATCTTGCAGTTCGCCCTGGAGGCTCATGGGTACGGCGCCGTGCTGGCGGTCGCCGGTGAACCCAATGCCCCCATCAAGGAACTGATGACAAAGATGGCGCAGATGACGGCGAAGCCGCTCTCCGACTATTCACACGAGTGGACCGCGCTTCCGCAGAAGCTTGTGGAGATCGCTCCCACACAGCCGGCAACTTCTACGCCCGAAGGGATGATTCGCATCGAAGGCGGCAACTTCAATTTCAAAGTCGAAGGTATCGAAATCGAGGGATCGAATGACATCGGTGTGGATGTGCAGTATCCGTGGGAGAGCAGCGCGCAACGCTTCCACGAACATCGTATGCAGATCAAACCCTTCTACATCGACAAGTACCCAGTGACCAACGCGGAGTTCAAGAAGTTTCTTGACGCATCGCATTACCATCCCAAAGATGATTTGAATTTCTTGAAGGACTGGAAGAGTGGAACCTACCCGGCTGGCACAGCGAACAAGCCAGTGACATGGGTATCCCTGGAAGACGCACGCGAATATGCGAAGTGGGCAGGCAAGCGGCTACCGCACGAGTGGGAATGGCAGTATGCTGCGCAGGGAAACGACGGCCGCATCTATCCGTGGGGCAATTGCGACTGGCAGTCGGCAGCGCATTCCAGTCCTGATCCATCCAGAAGTCCAATTTCGGCATCATCTATTACTCCCTGCCACTGGGGGACGAATCCCAACGATGCACCTGCTCCGATCTCCGACCATGGCCGTGTAATGGGTCCGGCAAGCGATGTGGATGCACACCCCAATGGAGCAAGCCCATTTGGCGTGATGGACATGGTGGGGAATGTGTGGCAATGGACGGACGAATATGTGGACGACCACACGCGCGCGGCAATTCTGCGCGGAGGCAGCCACTATCGCCCATCCGGTTCGCTCTGGTATTTCCCCGAGGCGTACAGGAACGATCAGCACGGCAAGCTGCTGTTGATGGCTCCCAGCTACGATCGCTCAGGTACGGTAGGTTTCCGATGTGTGAAGGATGCCCAGTGAAGGCTAATATCAGCAAGGAGTCGGTAATGCCAGCGACGGGGCGCTGCGGATCTATTGGACTTGAGTTAAGCACGCAGTAACTTCGAAAGCGAAAGGACTGATGCAATGCTTAGGGGAATCTCACCTGTTGTTAGCCCAGAGCTGCTCAAGCTCTTATGCGAGATGGGGCATGGAGATGAACTGGTCCTTGCCGACTCTAACTTTCCTGGAGCCAGTATGGCCCGGCGGCTGCTTCGCTCCGATGGGCTCTCGGTTACGGATATCCTCGAAGGGATCGCGCCATTATTTCCCTTCGAGACCTACGCGGATCCGCTGGTCATGCTGAAAGTAGATGCCCACAAAAAATTCGACCCATCTGTCGAAGCCGATTTCATGAATGTGATTCGACGTTATGATCCATCGGTACCCGCACCCATTCGGATTGATCGGCTCGCATTCTATGAGCGCGCTCGAAACGCGTTTGGAGTCCTGATGACCGGAGAGCTCCGTTTATATGGATGTCTAATCATCAGGAAGGGTGTCATAGAGTAGCGGATGCACTCGACAACTCTTGCTATTTGCGAGGTTTTCGTGCGATGCCACGGTTGCGTGCATCGATGCGCTCGTTGGTTGCATCATCATTGAAGGCGTGTGGCTGGCTGACACCTGAACAGGTCGGCGAGCTATCTGATCTCGGCAGACAAAGTCTGAATGCCGGTGTCGTTGCCAGGCTGTTGCCCGGCGATGCGCCTCGTCCGCGTCTGCTTTCTGAATCACTCAGTATTCTCAAAGAACGTGGTTCCAGTAAGACCCGATTTCGGATGGAACCTAGAGGAAGTTATCAACAGCCATCGTGAACTGTTGAATCCTCCAGCAGGGACTGATCCTCGACTCCAGTGTATCGACGAGAGGGCAGCTTGCTGATTACCTGCCAGGCGAATCACTTGCTCCACCAACCGCTCAGGCGTATCTCCGCGACGTTCCCCAGCGATCACCACAGTTTGGTGCATGGCATCTATCGGGCAAAGCTCGGAACAAATGCGTCGCCGCCGACAATCCTTTGTTGAAGAGCTTCAAGCCGGTTTCACTGTCTATCTCTACACTGCGGAGACGGCGTTGCTTGCCGGACGAGACCTCGCCGCTTGAGTTCTTGCTTCGATCAGTTCTCGAAGAAATTGGGCATATGTAGCGGGGTGCGGGAGTAGGTCGTCGGCTGAGTTCTCGTGCAGCATCCGGCGCTCTTTTTATTGGAATTCGTAATCACCAGATACTCCTTTCCAGTTGGAAATCTCTCCCGGAAATGCCTCTGCGTCCCTGAATCAGGCCTATTTGGATCCGGATGGAATTTTGGCAAGGTACAACAGCTACTGCGGTTCATCATGCCAGCGAATCGCGATCGCCACGGCGATTCCCAGGAGACCGAGCGGCCGGATCAGGGGATCGTATTCGGCTTTCGTGAGCAATTGATACCTTGGTCCGTTCTGCGGCAAATCCGTTGTGCGCATTGAGAGACCGGTCTGGACACGCTCTGGCCCGGAATCGCAGACATGAGGTACATCTGCGGAGAAGAAGATCACAATGATCTCCAACAGTCCCAGGTGGAAGTATTTCTTGCCTTTGATCTGGAGCCTGAGAAGGCCCGCCAAATTCTGGCTAACCATATCGGGAAGCTCATCCTAACCCCACACGGGGCAGAAGACGGGCCGGTCTATGAGGTTTCCGGAGATATTGACCTCTTTGGCGGGGACCGAACCGCCATGAGCCTAGCCGTGAAGGCTTCAATGACTCGTCAAGTTGGGAAAAAGTGTGTAATGCAGGTGGTGGCCAGAGACGGGATCGAACCGCCGACGCCGGCCTTTTCAGGGCCGCGCTCTACCACTGAGCTATCTGGCCTTGGCATAAGCGCTTGAGGTCGGGGAACGCCAAGAACACCCGCGCGCTGCGATACATCTGTTGCCCCGGCTTTTTCAAGGGAGCTTGTCGCCGGTGGAAACCGACAACCAAACGTGATTCAAGTATAGCAACCAAGTGTCTCTCCGCCAACTATCCCACGCGCGCTATCCTGTTTCATCTGATTCCTGACCAGTGAGGAGACCCCTTGCGCCGCATTTTCGTTTTTGTTCAGGTGTTGTTGCTTTGTGCCGTTACCCGGGCGCAGTCTCGAATTAGCACCAACCGCGCGACTGTAACTACAGGTGAGCGGCGTGCAATGCAGGTATTCGATACAGCAAAGAAGAATCCGCTAGAACTGGCTGCGTTCCTTCGCCGGATGCCGAAGGGAGCGGATCTGCACATGCATCTCTCGGGCGCAGTCTACGCGGAGACGTTTTTGAAGGATGCGGCAGAGGATGGACTCTGTGTTAGTCCGAAGACGCTCAACCTCTTCAAGCCGGCGGCTACGACGCGGAGCCTGCCACCGCAGCCGGTGTGTGGCGAAGGGAACGTGCGGGCGTCGGATGCTTTCAGGGACCAGGGACTCTATGACCGGCTCGTCGACTCCTTCTCGATGCGGAGCTTCGTGCCGAGTGCGGGTGTAAGCGGGCACGACCAGTTCTTCGCGACGTTCGCTCGGTTCGGGGGGATCGACAGGTCGCATCTCGGGGAGTGGTTGGACGAGGTGGCGTCGCGGGCGGCGGCGCAGAACGAGCAGTACCTCGAGGTGATGCACACGCCGGACTTCTCGGCGGCGGCCCGGTTGGGGGAGTCGCTCGGGTGGCCTGCGGGTGAGGGTGACTCGCGGGCGGAGTTGACGCGTCTGCGGGAGGAACTGCTGGCGGGAGGGTTGCGGGATGAGGTTGCGGCGGACCGGAAGGAGTTGAGTGACGCGCTGGCTTCGCGGGACCGGATCGAGCGGTGCGGGACGGCGTCCGCGGCGGCGGGTTGCTCAGTGAAGATCCGCTTCCTGGGGCAGGTGCTGCGGGCGTTTCCGCCGGAGCAGGTCTTCGCCCAGACGCTTCTTTACTTCGAGCTGGCGGCGAGTGACCCGGATGTGGTGGGGATTAACTTCGTGCAGCCGGAGGATGCTTACCTGGCGATGGCGGAGTACCACCGGCAGATGATGATGCTGGACTACCTGCACGGCGTCTACCCGAAGGTGCACATCACGCTGCACGCGGGGGAGCTGGCTCCGGGGCTGGTTCCGCCGGAGGGGTTGCGGTTCCACATCCGGGAGGCGGTGGAGTTGGGGCATGCGGAGCGGATCGGGCACGGGGTGGACGTGATGTACGAGGACGATCCGCACGGGTTGCTGAAGGAGATGGCGGCGCGGCACGTGATGGTGGAGATCAACCTGACCTCGAACGCGGTGATCCTGGGAGTGGATGGGCGGCACCACCCGCTGCCGGTGTACCGGGCGGCTGGAGTTCCGGTGGCGCTCTCGACGGACGACGAGGGAGTGTCGCGGATTACCCTGACGCACGAGTACGTGCGGGCGGTGGAGGATTTCGGGTTGGGATACCTGGACCTGAAGGGGATGGCGCGGACGAGTCTGGAGCACGGGTTTCTACCGGGGGCGAGTCTGTGGGCGCGGGAGGATGACTTCTCGCGGGTGGCTCCGGCGTGCTCAGGACAGGTGCTGGGGACGACGCCTTCGGGGAGGTGCGGGGAGTTCCTCGGGTCGAGTGAGAAGGCGGCGGAGCAGTGGGAGCTGGAGCGGCGGTTCCGGGTGTTTGAGGCCGGGCTCCGGTAGCCCCCTCCCCTATACTTTTGGGGTAAAGTCTTCATTTCATTTGGTTTGGATAGAAGCTGATTTTGCAAAGTCTTCATTTTATTTGACTTAGTTCCAAAGTCTTGATTTCAATGGGTTTGTTAAATGAAAAGGCCCCCGGGTTTCGGGGGCTTTTGTCTTCTGTATCTATATCTATTTCTATTGTAGTTGGGTGGGGAAAACTAAACCGCCAACTCTGCCGATAAAATATCCGGTTTATTTTGTGCGATATATGTGATTTCCGCTGGTTTGATGGGCTTGACAACCGATGATGAGGCTTCACGAAGCGGGGGAGGAGTAGGACAGCTCGACAAAGCCGTTTTTATACGCGACTACGTTCTTCAGGTTCCATGTTTCTTCCGCGATAGAGCCATTAAACAGACGGAGTCCTTCGCCCAATAGGACGGGCGCCACTGTCAGCTTGATTTCGTCTACCAGGCCGAGCGAGAGAAAATGCCGGCACAACATGGCTCCGCCTACGAGCCAGATGTTTCGATATCGAGGCGCGAGTTCCATATCCACTAATGTTCTGAGATCGCCCGAATAAAACTGGACAGCGCTGGTTGCCTGCGGCAGTTCCCTGCTGGTGACGACGACGACCGGAGTATCGCCATAGGGCCAACCCAGTTCCATTGCGTGCTCATAGGTTCGGGAACCGAGGACATAGCAGTCGATGGTCTTGACGAAGGCCGCGGCTTCCTCCGGCGAAACGGAGACTCCAGCTTCGTAGACGGCTCCATTTCCATCGAGCCACGATACGGTGTTGTCGTTCTTCGCGATAAAACCATCAAGGCTTGCGACCATGTGCAGGGTTATACTTCGCGGTTTTAAATTTCGCTCACTGAGTGACACAGGCTCCTCCTCGTTTGCTCAACATTGTTGTGGCAGGTAACGCAGGGGCCCTTGATGTGACACAGAGTCGAACGGATGGGCTAGACAGAGCGCCGGGCGGTTGCCCGCTTCGGTTTGCCCTGGAGATTGAAGGCGACGGCGGCGCGGATGAGGTTCTTGAGGGCGGCTTCGTTGATCTTGTCGCCCTCGTGGATGTCGATGGCGCGGCGGACGTTTCCTTCGAGGCTGGAGTTGAAGAGGCCTGCCGGGTCCGGCAGTGAGGCGCCTTTGGCGAAGGTGAGTTTGACGGCGTTTTTGTAGGTCTCTCCCGTGCAGATGATGCCGCCGAGGGAGAAGACGGGAACTCCCGGCGATGTTGCCTTGGCCCACTTCCACTCTTCGGTGATCCCGGGGTCGGCCTGGTGGATGATCTCGCGAACCTTCGCGAGGGTTTTGCCGCGCCAGTCGCCGAGTTGGTTGATCTTTGCGTCGATGGATGCAGAGGCGGATTTCATGGGAACCTCCGGTTCTCGTAGCTAATTTAGCTGCGCGCGGCGTTGCCTGCAACCGTCGCGAGCGGACGATGGAGAAGGAGGGTGTTCGGTTGCCTGATGCCGGATGATTTCAGCAGATAGCGGTGATATGGCTAAACCGACTTTGCTGCCTACGGCAACCAGCCGGATGCATCGCTGCCTCTAATGGGCTCGGAGGTGATTGCAATGAATAAACTCAACATCGCCGCAATGACTGCGGTTGCGGCTGTTTGCCTGGCAGCGGCGGCAGCTCCTCAAGCACAGGCCCAATTGAGTATCCAGATAGGGCCCGCGCCTGTTTGTCCTTATGGCTACTATGCATACGCGCCGTACAACTGTGCGCCCTATGGCTACTATGGCCCGGAGTGGTTTAGCGGTGGCGTCTTTGTTGGCGCCGGACCGTGGTTTCATGGATCGCGTGACTTCCATGGACATGTCGACGATCATTTTGACCCGCACCATGGCTACCATGGCCACCTTCCTCAGCGTGGCGAACATGCCGACAGCCACCGTGGATTTTCTCCGCAGAACTTCCACGGGAAAAGCGACCGCGATGCACATGGCAACCAGTGGCATGGGAAGGATAACCATGGGCATTGATGCGTAGCGTGGATTAGATAGCGTACAAGATAGCTTCGCAATGGAACGCCGATGAGGCGTGTGCGTTCCAGTTGCGAAGCATCGTCAATCGGCCATGGGCTGCGTTTGCAGACGGCGCCAGGAGAAGTAGGAGAACGCCCAGAGCACACTGGTGGTTGCGGAGGGAACCAGTGCGAGCGGGCGGTCGCTGATGGACAGATGCGCGATGAGCGCGGAGATGAGATTGATGGCGAAGCCGGCGTAGGCCCATTCCTTGAGGGTCGAGATGAGTCCGCGTTGTCCGCGGGCCATGGGCCAAAGCAGCGCGGCTACGCCTGCTACTTTGGCCCATGAGAGCTCGATACGGAAGGCGTTGGCTGAGAAGCCGAGGCGCGTGAATGCCTGCGCCGCCTGCGGAAGCATCATCAGCTCAAAGTATGCCGTGAAGAGCATCTCCACGCAGAAGAGCGCGGTGAAGATCCAGAAGGTGATGACGAGACCTTTGGATGCTTTGCCGGAGGCGCTCATTTTGCGCTCTCGCCGAGCACGTTCTCCAGCTTGTTGAAGAAGCTGTTCCAGCCGTATTTTGCGCCGCCGTAGGCTTGCTGCTGGTCTGCGCGGAAGCCGGACTGCTCCATGCGAAGGTGCGTGCCGCCTTCGGCTGGAGCGAGGGTAAAGAGCACGACGGAGTCGAGGCCCATGGAGCTCCAGGTATAGGAGAGCTGCTTTGGAGGATCGAGGGCGAGGACTTCGCAGTCGATGATGCCGTTCCAGCCTTGTACGGGTTCGGAGCGGAACTGGAACTTGTGGCCGATGGATGGTGCGAAGTCGTTGTTGAGCAGCCACTGGGCGATGAGTGGGCTTTCGGTGAGGGCGCGCCAGAGCTTTTCGGGTGCATGTGAAAAGACTCTCTCGACGACGAGGGTACGGGTTTCTGTCGGATTGCTTTCTGCTGTGTGGGTCATGGTTTCATCCTTTCTAAAAGAGATTCGAGATGGTTGAAGCGGTCTTGCCAGAAGATGCCGTAGTGTTCAAGCCAGTCGACGATGGGGGCGAGCGCTTTGGGCTCGGCGCGGTAGTGGGTCTCGCGGCCTTCGCGACGGTGCCGCACCAGTTTGGCACGCTTGAGCACGGTGAGGTGTTTGGAGACGGCGGGCTGGGAGACGCCGGCGTAGCGGGTGAGGGCGTGTACGGTCTGCTCGCCCTGGCGGGTGAGCTCTTCGAAGATCGCGCGGCGGGTGGGGTCGGCGAGGGCTCGGAAGACGTGATTGGCTGGGGCCGACTTCATGGACAAACCATAACTGTTTGGTTATGGATTTGTCAAGAGGAAATGCTGCTGGAATTTTGAGTGCGGGCGGGAAGATGCAGCAGCGGCAGGGTGAAGGTCTACTCTCCCACCCGTTCGCAAAGAGCGCGTACGGATGGGGCACCCGAATGTTCAGGGCTGGGAGATCAGTCGCCGGAGACGGTTTGCGGGAGGGGATGCATTTTGGCGGATTTGCCGCGGAGGGTGGCGACGCGGGCGCGGAGGCGGTCGAAGTAGAGATAGACGACCGGGGTGGTGAAGAGGGTGAGGGCCTGCGAGACGATGAGTCCGCCGACGATGGTGATGCCGAGTGGGCGGCGCAGCTCGCTGCCGGTGCCGGTGCCGAGGGCGAGCGGCAGGCCGCCGAGCAGAGCGGCGAAGGTCGTCATCATGATGGGGCGGAAGCGCAGGAGACAGGCGGCGTAGATGGCGTCGCGCGCGGACTTGCCGTTTTCGCGCTCTTCGACGAGAGCGAAGTCGATCATCATGATGGCGTTCTTTTTGACGATGCCGATCAGGAGGATGATGCCGATCATGGCGATGACGCTCAGTTCAACTTTGAAGAGGAGAAGAGCGACGAGTGCACCGACTCCAGCGGATGGAAGCGTGGAGAGGATGGTGAGCGGGTGGACGAGGCTCTCGTAGAGGATGCCGAGGACGATGTAGACGGCGAAGAGAGCAAGCAGAATCAGGATGGGCTCGGACTCGAGCGATGCCTGGAATGCCTGCGCGGTGCCCTGGAAACCGCCGCGAATAGCGGACGGCATGCCGATGTTTTCACGCGCGGTGTCGATGGCGGCGACGGCGTCGGAGAGTGCGAAGCCTGGCGCGAGGTTGAAGGAGAGCGTGACTGACGGCGACTGCCCCTGGTGATTGACGACGAGCGGGATGCGCTGCGATTCGTAGTGCGTGAGGGCAGAGAGCGGGACTTCTGCGCCGGTTGAGCTCTTGATGAAGATGTCGCGCATCTGGTCGGGGTTCATCTGGTAGCGCGGGTCCACTTCCATGACGACGTGGTACTGGTTGAGCGGCATGTAGGTGGTGGAGACGAAGATCTGCCCGAAGGCGTCGGCGAGCGTGGAGTCGATGGCCTGGGGAGTGATGCTGAGGCGGGATGCGGTGTCGCGGTCGATGACGAGTTGAGCGCGGAGACCCTGCTGCTGCTGGTCAGTGGCGATGTCTTTAACCTGCGGGAGCTTCTCCATGGCAGCCATGAGCTTGGGCGCCCACTCGTTGAGGTCGGAGAGGTTTTCGGAGGTGAGCGAGTATTGGTACTCGGTGGCGGTGCTGCGGCCGCCGACGCGGACGTCCTGGTAGGACTGGAGGTAGAGGCGGACGCCGGGGATGTTGGCGGTCTTGCCGCGGAGCCGGTTGATGATGACGTCGGCGGTGTCGCCGTTCTTCCAGCGCTCGGCGTCGTCTTTGAGCGCGACGTACATGCGGCCGGAGGCGCCGGTGCCGCCGCCGGGACCTGCGCCGACGAAGGAGACGACGTTGGCGACGCCGGGGTCGGCCTGGACGATCTGGGCCATCTGCTCGACCTTGGGTTTGATGGAGTAGAAGGAGGCGTCCTGCTGGCCCTGAACCTGTCCGCCGATGCGGCCTGTGTCCTCCTGCGGGAAGAAGCCTTTGGGCACGAGGACGTAGAGGTAGATGGTGAGCGCGACGGTGATGAGCGTGGCGGCGAGCATCGTGGGCTGGTGATCGAGCACCCAGCGGAGGCCACGGTCGTATTCAGAGGTGAGCCAGTTGAAGGCGCGTTCGCCTGCTTTGTAGAAGCGGCCATGCTTGCGTTTGGAGTGCGGCTCGAGGAAGCGCGCTGAGAGCATGGGTGTGGTGGTGAGCGAGACGACGAGCGAGACGACGATGGCGGTCGAGAGGGTGACGGCGAACTCGCGGAAGAGACGTCCGACGATGCCGCCCATCAGGAGAATGGGGATGAAGACGGCAATGAGCGAGGTGCTCATGGAGAGGACGGTGAAGCCGATCTCCCTGGAGCCGATCATCGCGGCCTCGAAGGGCGACTTGCCTGCTTCGAGGTGGCGGCTGATGTTTTCGATGACGACGATGGCGTCGTCGATGACGAAGCCGGTGGAGACGGTGAGGGCCATCAGGCTGAGATTGTCCAGCGAGTAGCCGAGCAGGTACATGATGCCGAAGGTGCCGAGCAGGCTGAGCGGCACGGAGACCGAGGGAATGAGGGTGGAGCGGACCTCGCGCAGGAAGAGGAAGACCACCATGATGACGAGCAGGATAGAGATGATGAGCGTCTGGGTGACTTCTTTGACCGAAGCGCGGATGGTGAGCGTGCGGTCCATGGCGACGTGGGTTTCTATGGCGGGAGGAATGGATGCCTGCAACTGCGGCAGGGTCGCCATGACCTGGTCGACGGTGTTGATGACGTTCGCGCCGGCCTGTTTGAAGACGATGAGGAAGATGGCTGGTTCGCCGTTGAAGCGTCCGCTGTTGTAGATGTTTTCGACGCCGTCGTAGACGCGGGCGACGTCCTGGATACGAACGACTCCGTGACCAGCAACGGCGCTGCTGCCGACTGCTGCGGAAGCGGAGAGTTGCTGGGTATTGGTGGAATTGGATGCAGAGCTGGCGCTGGCACCGCTGTTGGAGCCGGTGTTTCCTGCTTCAGATGCGGGCAGACCGGATGCTGCTGCGGCAGTACTGACGGCGCCGCGGTCAGTGGCAATGATGAGCGGAGCGTAGGAGGCGGCGCCGAAGAGCTGGTCGGTGGTGCTGATGCTCCAGCGCTGCATGGAATCTTCGAGGAAGCCTTTGGGCTTGTTGACGTTGATGGTAGCGGCAGCGGCGCGGAGGGCCTCGAGCCCGACACCATAGCTGGCCAACTGCATAGGGTTGGCTTCGATGCGGACGGCGGGCTTGGCGCCGCCACCGCAGAAGGTCTGTCCGACACCCTGAACCTGCGCGATTTTTTGAGCGAGGATGCTGTCGCAGGAGTCGTAGAGCTGGGGCACCGTCATCGTCTTCGAGGTGAGCGCGAGGATGAGGATGGGCGAGTCGGAGGGATTGATCTTGCGGTAGGTGGGGTTCGAGGGCAGGTTGGCAGGGAGCTGGCTGCGAGCGGCGTTGATGGCAGCCTGGACGTCGCGGGCGGCGCCGTTGATGTCGCGGCTGAGATCGAACTGAAGGGTGATGTAAGCCGAGCCGTCCGAGGATGACGAGGTCATCTCGTTGATGCCGGCGATTTTGGAGAACTGGCGCTCGAGCGGGGTGGTGACGGCGGAGGCCATGGTTTCGGGATCGGCGCCGGGCAGCGTGGCGCCAACCGAGATCATGGGGTATTCAACCTCGGGGAGGTTGGAGACGGGGAGCATCGTGTAGGCTGCGACGCCGCCGAGGATGATGGCGAACGAGAGCAGGAACGTGGCGACGGGCCGCTTGATGAAGGGCGCGGAGAAGTGGACCGTCCCTTTGGTGACGCGCTCGGCGATGCTCTTGCGGGCAGCGGTGAGGTCCGGATTGGCGTTGGGTTCTGCCATTAGTCGGCACTCACTTCGTGTTCATGCGCGCGGAATTCGGCGTCGGCCTCGCGCGTGTGGAGGTATTTGCGGCCGATGCGATCGAAGAAGAGATAGACGACCGGGGTGGTGTAGAGGGTGAGGACCTGGGAGACGAGCAGGCCGCCGACGATGGCGATGCCGAGCGGCTTACGCAGCTCGCTGCCGGTGCCTGTGCCCATGGCAAGCGGAAGGCCGCCGAGCAATGCGGCCATGGTCGTCATCATGATGGGACGGAAGCGCAGGAGACAGGCCTGGTAGATGGCCTGCTCGGGCTCCATGTCGTGCTCGCGCTCGGCTTCGAGGGCGAAGTCGATCATCATGATGGCGTTCTTTTTAACGATGCCGATCAAGAGGATGAGACCTATCAGCGAGATGACGTTGAAGTCAGTATGGAAGAGCATCAGCGCGAGGATGGCGCCGACGCCTGCCGAGGGGAGCGTCGAAAGGATGGTGACGGGGTGGATGTAGCTTTCGTACAGCACGCCCAGCACGATGTAGACGACGATCAGCGCGGCGAGGATGAGCAAGGGCTCGTTCGAGAGCGAGGCCTCGAAGGAGCGGGCGGTGCCTTCAAACTCGGCATCGATGCTGGCGGGCGGATTGAGGTCGGCCTTGGCTTTGTTGATGGCATCGACGGCGTCGCCGATGGATTTGCCGGGGGCGAGGTTGAAGGAGAGGGTGACGACCGGGAACTGGCCCTGGTGGTTGATGGCAAGCGGGACCTGCTGCTGCTCGAAGTGGGTGAAGGTGGAGAGCGGGACCTGGGTGCCGTTGGAGCTCTTGACGTAGATGCTGTCGAGCGAGGAGGGCGTGCGCTGATATTTCGGCTCGACCTCAAGGATGACGTGGTACTGGTTGAGCTGGGTGAAGATGGTGGAGACCTGGCGCTGGCCGAAGGCGTCGTCGAGGGTGTCGTCGATGTTCTGCGGAGTGATGCCGAGACGGGCGGCGGTGTCGCGGTCGATGACGAGATGAGCGCCGAGGCCTTCGAGCTGCTGGTCGCTGGCCACGTCGGTGATGGCTGGGATCTGCTGCATCTTTGCCATCATGCGAGCGGACCAGATGGCGAGCTCGTCGGAGTTGGCGTCTTCCATGGAGTACTGGTATTGGGTGCGGCTGACGCGGTCGTCGACGGTGAGGTCCTGGAGGGGCTGGAGGTAGCTCTGGATGCCGGTGGCGCGAGCAAGCTTCGGCTCAAGGCGCTGGATGATGTCGGTCGCGGATGCTTTGCGTGAGTCCTTGTCCTTGAGGTTGATCTGGATGCGTCCGGTGTTGACGGTCATGTTGGTGCCGTCGATGCCGATGAAGGACGAGACGCTGACGACGTCGGGGTCCTGGAGGATGACGCGGGCGACGGCTTGCTGGCGCTCGGACATGGCTTCGAAGCTGATGGTCTGGGGGGCTTCGGTGATGTCGAGGAGGACGCCTGTGTCTTGTACGGGGAAGAAGCCCTTGGGCACGATGATGTAGAGATAGATGGTCAGGACGAGGGTGGCGAGCGTGACCAGCAGGGTGAAGGTCTGGTGACGCAGGACCCAGCGGACGCCGACGGCGTACTTGTCGATGACGTAGTTGAACCACTCTTCGCTCTTGCGGTAGAAGGCGTTCTGCTCGGAGGGCGGTGTGTGCTTGAGCAGGCGGGAGGACATCATCGGCGTCAGCGTAAGGGAGACGACCGCTGAGACGAGGATGGTGACGGCGAGGGTGACGGCGAACTCGCGGAAGAGCCGGCCGACGATGTCGCCCATGAAGAGCAGCGGGATGAGCACGGCGATGAGCGAGATGGTCAGCGAGAGGATGGTGAAGCCGATCTGCTCGGAGCCCTTGAGAGCGGCTTCAATCGGAGAGTCGCCATCTTCGAGGAAGCGGGCAATGTTCTCGATCATCACGATGGCGTCGTCGACGACGAAGCCGGTGGAGATGGTGAGGGCCATCAACGAGAGGTTGTTGAGGCTGTAGCCCAGCAGGTACATGATGCCGAAGGTGCCGACGATGGAGAGTGGCACAGCGACCGACGGGATGATGGTTGCTGACAGAGAACGGAGGAAGAGGAAGATGACCATCACGACGAGCGCGATGGTGAGCAGGAGCGAGAACTCGACGTCTTTGACCGAGGCGCGGATGGTGGTGGTGCGGTCGGTGAGGACCTGGAGCTTCACGCTGGCGGGCAGCGAGGTCTGCAACTGCGGGAGGAGCTTCTGCACCTCGTCGACGACGCCGATGATGTTTGCGCCGGGCTGGCGCTGGATGTTGACGATGACTGCGGGTGTGAGGGTGAGGGGTTTTTCGGGCTGATTGGCCGTGGCAGGTTCTGGGGCGATGCCCATCCAGGCGGCCTGGAAGATGTTTTCAGCACCATCGATGGAGTTGGCGATGTCGGACAGGCGCACGGGATTGCCGTTGCGATAGGCGATGATGACCTTGGCGTAGTCGACAGCGGAGAGCAGCTGGTCATTCGCGCCGATGGTGTAGGCCTGTGTACGACCGTTGATGTTGCCCTTGGCCTGGTCGACGTTGGCGGTGCCAAGGGCGGAGCGTATGTCTTCGAGCGAGAGGCCGTAGTTGGCGAGTGCGGTGGGGTTGACCTGGATGCGAACGGCGGGCTTCTGGCCGCCGTTGATGGAGACGAGACCGACGCCGGAGAGCTGGGAGATCTTCTGCGCCAACATGGTGTCGGCGAGGTCTTCGACCTGAGTGAGCGGCAGCGTGGGGCTGGAAAGCGCGAGCGTCATGATCGGCGCGTCGGCGGGGTTGACCTTGCTGTAGATCGGCGGGTTGGGCAGGTCGGCGGGCAGGTAGCTGTAGGCGGCGTTGATGGCGGCCTGCACGTCCTGCTGGGCGACGTCGATGGATTCGTCGAGCGAGAACTGGAGGGTGATGACGCTGCCACCGCCGGAGCTGATGGAGGTCATCTGGCTGAGGCCGGGGATCTCGCCGAACTGCCGCTCAAGCGGCGCGGTGATGGAGGAGACCATCACTTCGGGGCTTGCGCCGGGATAGAACGTCTGAACCTGGATGGTGGGGTAGTCCACCTCAGGCAACGCGGAGATGGGCAGCTGCTTGTACGCGACAAAGCCCGCAAGCAAAATGGCCACCATCAGGAGCGAGGTGGCCACGGGCCGAAGAATAAACGGCCTTGATGGACTCATGGAAGTTGCCCCTTTGCCTGACCGGTTGCGGGCTGGCCTTTACCTGGTTGCTGGCCGCCGGCGGGCTGCTGACGCCTGGGTGCGCGAAGGCCGAGCTGGTCCTTGCCGTTGGGTGCGGCGAGATTGGCTTTGGCTGGGTTAGGAACGGGGCCGGTGATCTCGGTGTTGGTGAGGCCCATCTGCTGGTCGGACGAGGTGGTGATGGGGTTGGGCGTCTTCTGAGCTGTATGGACGGTGACGCGGCTGCCGTCTTTGAGCTTCTCCTGGCCATCGACGACGACTTGATCGCCGGGAGTGAGGCCACTCTTCAGGATGACCTGCGCGCCTTCAGTGAGATCGACCTGCACGGGCTGGGCGACGACGTAGGCGTTAGAGTGCGGCTTCTTCTGGCCACTCGCACTGGACGAGGAGGATGCGCTTCCCGAGCTCTCCGGTTGAGATGCAGCACTGCTGTCGTTGTCGGATTTGCTGGAAGGAGGATTGCCCTGTTTGACGAGGAAGACGAAGTTGCCTTGCGCTCCACTCTGGAGTGCAGAGGCGGGAATGACGAGAGCGTTGGGACGCTGTTGCAGGATGAGGCGGATGTTGACGAATTGATTTGGGAACAGCGCGCCGTCTTTGTTGTTGAAGACGGCCTTGACCTTGACGGTGCCGGTAGTGGGGTCGATCTGGTTGTCGACGGTGAGAACGCGGCCGGTGGCGATGTGGGTGGTGCCGGAGCGATCGTAGGCGTCGACGGCGAGCTGGTTGCCACCGCGCATGAGTTCGAGCACCTGCGGGAGCTGATCTTCAGGAAGGGTGAAGATGACGGCGATGGGCTGAAGCTGGGTGACAACGAGAAGACCGGTCGTGTCGGTAGCGTGGACGATGTTGCCCGGATCAACAAGCCGGAGACCGACGACGCCGTCGATGGGTGAGGTGATTTTGGTGTAGTTGAGGTTGACCCTGGCGGCTTCGATGGCGGCTTTGTCGGCATCGATGGAGCCCTGCGCCTGGCCTGCGGTGGAGACTTGTGCCTGCTGGCTTTCTTTGGAGACGACGCCTGCGTTGAAGAGCGCGGTGTAGCGGGAGGCTTCAGCCTGCGCGTTGGCGGCGTTGGCCTGATCTTTGACGAGCTGGCCCTGAGCCTGCGCGAGCGCAGCCTGATATGGAGCGGGATCGATCTCGGCTAAAAGCTCACCTTTGCGAACCGCCTGGCCTTCGCGCACATTGACGCGGATGAGCTGACCATCGACGCGTGTTTTCAGTGTGACGGTGTAGTAGGCCGTGACCGTGCCCAGCTCGGTGAGGTAGATGGGCATCGTCTTCTGAACGACAGGCATGACCTGCACAGGAGTGGGACGATCAGCCGCGGCGGCGAGCTTGGCGCTGGTGGCGCTTTCAGCGACGGTGTTGCTGTGGATCTTCCAGACTGCCGCGCCAATGGCAGCAAGAATGATAAGAACAACAAGTATCTTCCGAAAGATGGAGCCCTGCGGCTGCTCTGGCTCCGGCGAAGTACTTCCCTGGCCTGAAGGCGGCAAACTGGCCGGGGACTCCTGCACGCTTGTATCTGCTGACGACATCAGTGGTTCACCATTTCTCTGAATCTTAGGGAAAGCAGCTACTCTGCTACATAGGTTTAAATGATAATGACGTTGAATGGGCTTGTAAGGTTTCGCCCGATTTCGATATAGCCGTAAGCGCTGATTTTAACCGTTTATTCAGTCTTTGCGGCACGTTACCATGCAGAAATTGCATGAGATGATGCCCTTAGGAAGGAAACCCCTTTTGCCCATTCCGTCCCCTGCTCCCAATCATAGTTCGCAGCCGGTTCTATTGGTCGATCTGGACGGCACACTGGTCAAGTCGGACACGCTGCACGATGCGACGCTGGCGTTGGCGCGACATCATCCGGAGGCGCTGGTGAAGCTGCCGGGATGGCTGGTTCAGGGCAAGGCGGCGCTGAAGCGCCAGGTGGCCTCGACGGTCCAACTGGACACCGAATATCTGCCGTATAACCGTGAGCTGCTGCGTTTTCTGGAACAGGAACAGGCTACGGGCCGGCCTATCTATCTGGCTACGGCTGCGGACGCGGCTATCGCGCGGAGAGTGGCCGAGCACCTGGGATTGTTTGCCGGGGTGCTGGCTTCGGATGGCGCGGTTAACTTGTCGGGAGGCAATAAATTAGCTGCGTTTCGGGAGCAGTTCGGCGACAACTTCTCCTATATCGGCAACGCGCGGGCCGATCTGCCGATTCTGCGGGCCTGCAAGGAGCCGATGGTCGCAAATCCTACGGCGGGGCTGCGGGCCGGGCTGAAGAGCGCAGGGATTGTTCCGGTGCGTACTTTTACCGAGCGAGCGTCGCCGCTGAAGGCGTGGCCGAAGGCGATCCGGATGCATCAGTGGGCAAAGAACCTGCTGATCTTTCTGCCGCTGCTGCTGGCGCATGAGCATGCCAAGGGTTTGGTGCTGGCGGCGCTGCTGGCGTTTTTGAGCTTCGGGCTTTGCGCTTCGGCTACCTATATTGTGAATGACCTGCTCGACCTGGATGCAGACCGGATTCATCCGAGGAAACGGCGGCGTCCGTTTGCGGCGGGCGATATCTCGGCGTTGTCCGGGATGGTGGTGATTGTGCTGTTTCTGGCTGGGTCGTTGGCGCTGGCGCTGATGGTCCCTCAAGTGGTCGAGCGTTTCTCGCCGGGGCTGGCGCTGGCTTTGCCGGATCGCTTTCTGTTCTGGCTGGTGGCGTATGCGGTGACGACACTGGCTTACTCGCTGCGGCTGAAGAGGATGGTGATTGTAGATGTGATCGTGCTCTCGGGGCTGTATACGATCCGCATTCTTGCGGGTTCGGCGGCGACGGGAGTTGCGGTTTCGACGTGGCTGGCCGGGTTCTCGATCTTCTTCTTTCTGTCGCTGGCCTTCGTTAAGCGGTTTGCGGAGCTCGAGGGATTGCGCGAGCGCGGCGGTGCAATGGCGCGAGGACGCGGCTACCAGGTTGCCGATCTGGAACAGCTTCGGTCGTTTGGGTCGGCAAGCGGATATGTGTCGGTTGCCGTGCTGACGTTGTATATCTCGAACCTGGATGCGGCGCAGTTGTACAGGCACTCGCATCGGCTGTGGCTGCTGGTGCCGATGCTGTTGTGGTGGATCAGCCGGTTGTGGCTGGTGGCGTCGCGTGGGATGTTGAATGAAGACCCGGTGGTCTATGCGATTACGGAGCGGAAGTCGCTGCTGATGGGGCTGGTGGTGGTGGCGATTGTGATTTCGGCGCTGTGACGGCTGCGATACACTGAAGAAGAAAGAATGAAGACGCGAGACATTTTGCGCCTCATCCACGAGGACGGCTGGTATCAGGTAGGGCAGCGCGGCAGTCACCGGCAGTTTAAGCATCCTCTGAAACCTGGCAGAGTTACCATCGCTGGCCATCCTTCCGAGGAGATGGATGAGGGAACCCGTAAGAGCATCTTCAAACAGGCAGGGCTAAAGCCATGAGAGAGTATGCCGTCGTATTCGAAAAGACTTCTACAGGATGGAGCGCTTACGTGCCCGACCTTCCCGGCCTTGGTGTAGCAGGGCCAACTTATGAAGCGACGGAACAGCTCATTCGCGAAGGCATCGTCTTCCACATTGAAGGACTGCTGGCCGATGGGGAGACCGTCCCCGAACCCACTACCCGCGTTACCAGAATGCCCATCCCTGCCTGAGTATCCATGACAGACGCTATTCCCCAGTTGTTGTCCCATGATGAAGCTGCGCTCGACCAGGCTTTTGCCACGCTGGAAGCCCAGGTGCGCGCGGAAGCTGCCACGTTGACCACCGCTGAGGCGCAGGAAAACTTTCGCCTGCACTGGCTGGGCCGCAAGCAGGGGCGGCTGAAGCTGATCAGCGAGGCGTGGCTGAAGTCTGCGCCTGCGGAGGCGCGCAAGCCGCTGGGCATTCGCTTCAATCAACTGAAGCAACAGATTGAGCAGGCGCTGGAAGTGCAGGCTGGTGCGCCTAAGACGGCGGTTGCGGGAATCGACATCACTTTGCCGGGGCTGGTGCGCGAGCCGGGGATCGAGCATCCTCTGCTGAAGGCGATGCATGAGATTGTGGCTGTGTTTCACAACCTGGGGTACTCGACGAACCTGGGACCTCAGGTGGAGACGGATTTTTATAACTTCGAGGCGTTGAACTTTCCGCCAAACCATCCGGCGCGCGATACGCAGGACACGCTGCTGGTGGCCGATCAGCAGAAGAAGCCTTCGCGCGATCGGCTGCTGATGCGCACGCATACGAGTCCGGTACAGATTCGCACGATGGTGGCGCAGGCCCCGCCGGTGCGGATTGTGATTCCCGGCAAGGTGCATCGGAATGATGCAGCGGACGCGACGCACTCGCCGATCTTTCATCAGGTGGAAGGGCTGTGTGTTGATACGAACATTACCTTCTCTGACCTGAAGGGCACGCTGGACCATGCGATGAAGGCGTTGTTTGGCTCAGCGGTGAAGACGCGGTTCTTCCCCAGCTTCTTTCCGTTTACGGAGCCGAGCGCGGATGTGCAGATCAGCTGCATCTTCTGCGGTGGGAAGGGCTGCAGGAAGTGCAAGCACTCGGGATGGATTGAGCTGCTGGGGTGCGGGATGGTGGATCCGGCTGTGTTTGCCGCTGTTACGAGCGAACGTCGCAAGACCGACCCTGCGGACGATGCCTACAACCCGGAGAAGATTTCGGGGTTTGCGTTTGGCATGGGCGTGGAGCGGATTGCGATGATCCAGCACGGCATCTCCGACATTGGGCACTTCTATTCGGGAGACATGCGGTTTTTGGAGCAGTTTGCTTGAGCGGAGCTTTCCGGAAAGCGGAAGAACAGCAGATTCCTCCGCTTCGCTACGGAATGGAAATGCAAAAAACTATGCCTTTGCCTTGCCTTTGATGAAGCCGAAGAGCAGGTGCAGGATCGCCAGCGCCAGTGCGCCCAGGAATGCTCCCTTCCACGTTGTCACTGAGAATCCGGGTACAAATTTGCTTGAGAACCAGAGAATGATCGCGTTGATGACGAGGAAGAACAGGCCGAAGGAGAGGATTCCCAGCGGCAGGGTTACGAACTTCAGCAGCAGGCCCAGTGTCGCGTTGAACAGGCCGATCACGACGACGGCAATCAGCGCGGAGACGAAGTTCGATACGTGAAAGCCTGGAACGTAATAGGACACCAGCAGCAGAGCGATCGCGTTGAGAATCCATTGCAGCAGTATGCGCAGCATAGCAACCTCAGGTCATCAGGATTTTAGAAACAAATCTACGGCGGGCCCACCGCTCCAAAAGCATACCTGACTGGCGTGAAAGTGCGAATGAGACTTTGCCGCGCGCTGGCGTTGAAGCGAGTATTTCGGGGCCAGCATTTAGACTGATAGCTGTCCACTATGAAAGTTCTGACTAACTGGCTTCGCCACTACCTGCCGTCTTTGTCTGTCTCTGACCGGGAGCTTGCCGATGATCTGACGCTGCGCGGCATTGCCGTGGAGGGCGTGCACTCGCTTGGGGATGGCAACGGCCATCTGTTTGAGATGGACATTACGACCAATCGCGTGGATGCGATGAACCACTACGGCATCGCGCGCGAGGCGGCGACGATCTACAACCTGCCGCTGGCTCCAGTGGATGCTTCCCTGGCTGCGAATGGCTCGGAGAAGGCGTTTCCGGTGCGGATTGAGGCGCCGGAGCTTTGCGGGCGTTTTACGGCGCAAGTTTTGCGTGGGGTGACGATTGCTCCGAGTGCGGGGAGGATTGCCGAGTACTTCAACCTGCTGGAGCAGAAGCAGATTTCAAATGCTGTGGACGCGAGCAACTACACGCTCGTGGGCATGGGGCATCCGACGCACGCGTTCGACCTGGACAAGCTGGAGGGTGGCATTGTCGTGCGGCTGGCCCGGAAGGGCGAGCGGCTGAAGCTGCTGGATGGGACTGAGCGTGTGCTTGAGGCGGATGATCTTGTTGTCGCCGATGAGAAGAAGGCGCTGGCGCTGGCTGGAGTGATGGGCGGATGGGACTCGATGATTACCGCCGAGACGAAGAACATTCTGGTGGAGGCGGCGTGGTTCGATCCGGCGACGGTAAGGCGCAGCTCGCGCAGGCATGGGCTGCATACGGATGCGAGCCATCGGTTTGAGCGTGGGGCGGATTTTAATGCTGCTCCGGTGGCGAACCGGCTGGTGTCGGCGCTGATTCTGGAGAGCGGTGGCGCGGCTGAGGGCGCGATGGTCGATGTGGTTGTGCCTGAGGCGCAGGCTCGGACGGCGGCGCGGCCTCCGGTGAAGCTTTCGGTGAAGCAGGTGCAGCGGCACCTGGGGAAGACGATTGATGCGGCGGGGATTGGCAGGGAGATTGTTGCGCAGTATCTGACGGCGCTGGGTTGCACGCTTGCGGCGCAAGGGGACGATGCGTTTTCGGTTGCGCTGCCGAGCTGGCGGCTTGATCTGGAGCGTGAGATTGACCTGATCGAGGAAGTGGCGCGCGTTTATGGGTACAACCGGTTTGCGAATACGCTGCCTGCGCCGCTGCCCGTCGTTGCGCATCCTTTGGCCGCGAAAGAAGCGGCTGTGCGGGCGCGGCTGCTGGCGCTTGGATTTTCGGAGTCTGTCTCGAGCACGTTTGCGAGCCATGGGGATGCGGAGTCGTTTGGCGACGCGGGCAAGGGTGCGATTGCGCTGGAGAATCCGCTCTCGGAGGAGGTTGGTCTGCTGCGGCCTTCGCTCGTGCCGGGAATGGTTGCGATGCTCGCGAATAATCTGAACCGCGATGTTCGCGAGGCGAGGCTGTTTGAGCAGGGACAGATTTTTACCGGCTCGACGGAAGCTGTGGTCGAGACGGCGCAGCTGACGCTGGGGTTGACTACGGCTGGCGCCGGAGGCGTGAAGCTTTATGCAACGGAGGATGTGCCGTTCTTTGAGATGAAGGGCGCGATGGAGTCGGTGCTGTCGTTGTTTGCGATGGGTGCGGTTGCGTTTGTTGCCGAGGGCCCGAAGTGGCTGGAGGCTGGGCGGGCGGCATCGGTGGTTGTGGATGGACAGGCTATCGCCTGCTTTGGTGAGCTGGCTGGGGAGGAGGCTTCGCGGCTGAAGCTGCGGCAGCCGGTGTATCTGGCGCAGGTCGATCTGGCGCGGCTTTATGCGTTCCAGCTGCGCAGGGCGATGGCGCGGGAGCTTTCGCGGTTCCAGGCGGTGGAGCGCGACTTCTCGTTCACGTTCCCTGATGCGGTGCGATGGCTGGATGTGGCGGGCGCGCTGGGTGTGCTGGGGATTGCGGAGTTGCAGAGCTTCAGGCCGGTGGAGGATTGGCGAGACCGGAAGAAGTATCCGGGCGTGCATTCGATGCTGGTGCGGGTGGTGTTTCAGTCGCTGGAGAGGACGCTGCGGGATGAGGAGCTTGCGGCGTGGTCTGCGCGGATCATCGAGGCTTTGACCGGGCTTGGTGGGACGCTGCGGGCGTAAGCCGGCAACGGTTGCACCCAGCTAGATACCTGCGATTTGGGCCACGAAATCCACGGTTCCGGCGTCTATACTTTGAAGAACATGACTACACCTACGATTAGCGCCGATGAGTTTCAGGCGCTCGAACAGAAAGTTCTCCGTGCTGTTGAAGTAGTGAAGCGCGAGCGTGAAGCACGCGCCGCCGCTGAAGCTGAAGTTGCTTCGCTGCGCCAGCAGATCGCTGCGCTGAAGAGCGAATCGAGCGCGGCAGAGTCCGAGATCAGCACGCTTACGAAGGAGCGCGAGGCTGTGCGCACGCGCGTGGAGAAGATGCTTCAGCAGATGGACGAATTGCTGTAAAAGGCATTTGTCGTAACCAAGGAGACGCGATGAACCAGGTCCTCGATCCGACGGAAACCACAGCCAACGAAGTGCCTCCTGTGGAGGCCCAGTCTGTCTCCGTCGATATCTACGACCAGGTGTACCACCTGCGCGGGATCGACCCTGAATATATCGAACGGCTGGCCGCGATTGTGGATGCAAAGATGCGCGCTGTCTCCGCGCATGGTGGCACGGTGGATTCACTGCGCGTGGCTGTGCTGGCCGCGCTGAATATCGCCGATGAGCTTTGCTGTGCGCGGCAGCGGTATGACTCGGTTGCAGGAAGCCTGCAGAACTCGACACAGTCGCTGCGTTCGCGCGCCGGCACGATTGCGCATATGCTCGACGAAGTGCTGGACGAACGCAAGGCCGGCTAAGCACACGCAGGAACAGAACTGATGCGCCATCTTGCTCGCGCACTCTCGTTAGCGGGAATTCTGCTTGTGCTCTCGTGCCCCTTGCTTGCGCAGACGCGGCGCGACTCTCGCGACAATCCTAAATATAGGACCGCCATCAGCGATGGGCAGGTGCTGGCTGAAGACCAGGAGTATGACCTGGCCATCGATGCCTATGCGGAGGCGAACCGCATTGCGGGAGGCAAGGACAAGTTTTGTCTGCGCAACATCCTTGAGCTTCAGATACAGAATGGTGATTACGACAACGCTGTTGTTACGGCGGGCAGGTTTGAGGCGCTGGCGGCGACTCCTGCGGAGAAGTCGTACGCTGCGGCCAGCCGCGGGCGTGCGTTGTTTCTGAAGGCTGAGCCGGAGAAGAATGGCGCGCCTTATGATGCCGCGTTGTTGGCTAAGGCTGATGATGCCTTCAAGGCTGCGCTTGCGGCTGATCCTAAAGATGCGACGGCTCTGTTTCAGGATGGTGAGGTGCTGGTGCATCTTGGGCAGGCCGAGGAGGCGCGGGCGCGGTTCAAGGCTTGCGTGGCTGCGATTAAGCCGGGGGATGCTCTCTATCTGAGGGCGGAACGCTTCGCCGACAATCCGGCCCTGGCGCTCGAGCAGCTTGCGCCGGCGTTTACGGTGAAGACGCTGGATGGGGCGAGGTTCGATCTTGATCAGATGCAGGGACGGGTGGTGCTGATCGACTTCTGGGCGACGTGGTGCGTGCCGTGTATGAAGGAGCTGCCGGAGATCAAGAAAATTGCGAAGGATTTTTCCGGGCAACCGCTGGTCATCTTGAGCGTGAGTTGGGATGAGGATGAGCAGACCTGGCAGGACTTTGTCGAGAAGAACCAGATGACGTGGCCGCAGTATCGTGATGTGGACCATAAGCTGGGACGGCTGTTTGAGGTCGAGGGGATTCCCAGCTACTACACGATTGATTCGAATGGTGTGATTGCTTCGGAGCTGATGGGCGAGGGGTTCGACGTGGAGTCGCGGCTGAGGAAGTTGATTGTGCAGGCAAAGAACGCGAAGGCCAATTCGGCATTGGCTGCCATCGGCCAATAGACAAACATTGCAAGCGGTGGCGCTACCTCGTGTATCTTCAAATGCGTTACGCCATGATGTTAGGCCTGGAGATTCAATGACACGGTTCTCGCTTGGTCGTTTTCTGCTGGTGCTGTTTATTTTTTGTTTCATGATTACTGGTTCTGCAGCGGTCTTCGCGCAGACAACATCATTGAACCCATCGGCGCATGCCGCGTTGGCGGAAGGCGCTCAATTTGAGCAGCGGCATCAGCTTTCGTCCGCACTGGACAGCGACCGCCGTGCCTTGAAGCTTGCCGGAGGCGTCTGCGCGGAGTGCTACGAAGCTGTCATTAAGCTTCAACTCAGGATGGAGCTGCCTAAAGACGCCGTGTCGTCTGCAAGCGCATGGTCAGCCCATGCATCCACCCCTGTAGAGAGATCGCAGGCGGAGCTCCTCGAAGCCAGATCTTTGATGGCTTTTTACGGCCAGAAACCCAAAGACTCACTCCTGCGTCAGGCAGATGATGTACTTAAGCAGGCTTCCATCGACAACCCATCTGATCCGGCCATCCACCTGCTCCGTGGCCGCGTGCTGGCCACACTGAAGATGGATGCGGAGGCAAAGGACGAGTTTTCAGCATGCGCTGCGTCGTCTGGGGCCACACCTGTTGAATGCCTTCGTGCAAAAAACTTTGCCCACGACCCCAGCTTGGCGCGAGGCGAGCAGGCGCCCGAGTTCACCATTACGCGCCCGGACGGAACCGTGGTCACTCTCGATTCACTAGCCGGCAAGGTCGTCCTTATCGATTTCTGGGCGACGTGGTGCCCTCCCTGCAATCGTGACCGAGACTACATTCAGTCGATCGCGGAGGAGTTTCAGAAAGGCAACTTCGTTCTGCTCGGCATCAGTTCAGACAAGAATGAGACTGTATGGAAAAACTATCTGAAAGACAACGATATGCTCGGCATTCAGGTCCGGGATTCCTTCGATGGCATAAATGATCTCTTTCACGTTGAAGGGATCCCCACCTACATCGTTCTCGATGGCAATGGTATGGTCCGGCTTCGTGTCACAGGGCCTGAAGGGGACATTCGCGGAAAGGTCCGCGCACTGCTTGCCAGCGATACATCGACTAGCAAACAGCAGACTGCAACCAGCGCAGGCTCTAAGTCACAATAAAATTGTCTGCATCGCGCGGTACTCGTAACCGTATCAGCGGAGGCTCGATGTATATTCCCAAGACCCATGAAGAGACGCGAATAGATGTGCTTCAGGAGTTCATGGAGGCACATCCGTTTGCGACGCTTGTGACGCTGGGGTCGGCAGGGTTGTTTGCGACGCATCTGCCTGTGGTGCTGGATCGTGATGGTGGGACTCTTGGGATTTTGCGAGGGCATATCTCGCGTGCGAACAGGCAGTGGCGCGATTTCTCTGCCGTTGTTGAAGCGCTTGTGATCTTTTCCGGGCCGCATCATTACATCACTCCGAACTGGTATGCGGAGAAGGCGAAGAGTGGCAGGGTTGTTCCTACGTGGAACTATGCGGTGGTTCACGCTTATGCCAGGCTCGCTGTCATTGAAGATGCGGCTTGGCTGCTCAAGAACGTTCAGACGCTGACTGATGTTCATGAGGTTGGATCGCCTGCTCCGTGGCGGGTCAGTGATGCTCCTGAGGAGTACATTCATGCGATTGCTAAGGGAATCGTTGGGGTTGAGCTGACGATTACGCGGCTTGAGGGCAAGTGGAAGGTGAGCCAGAATCAGTCGGCGGAGAACCGCGCGGGGGTTGTGAAGGGACTTGAGGAGCTGGGCACGGTGGAGAGCCTGGAGATGAAGCGGCTGGTTGAAGAAGGACTCAAGTAATGCGTTATCAATAGAGGCGGATTGGGCCGTTTGCAATCGTAGCCAGCGCGGTTTAGCATCCAACATGGAAACCGGCCTGCAAAGCAGGTGCAGCGATCCACGCTGGTTGAACCAACATTCATTGAACAGGGGTCTGGCTCGTATACATGGTTCGGTGTGCAGTCCTCCAGTCAGGAAAGCCTAAAGAACCACGGCAGGATCCCGCCGTCTTAGGACGGGTTCACCGGCGCTTCGCGGCACGGCCCAGTGGGTCGGTCTTCTTTTTTGCGGCACTGCACCAATCGCTCGGATTGGTGAGTGCCTAAGCTGTGTATCCATATATTCTCCACTCCGGACATCTTTTCGTTCCCACCTTTGGCGTGCTTGCGGCGTTGGGCCTGATGGCTGGGCTGACGCTGAGCCTGTTCACGGCGCGAAAGACAGGGCTGTCGGCGGATGCGCTTTGGAACGCTGGGCTGTTTACGCTGCTGGCTGCTTTTATTCTTTCGCGGCTGCTGCTGGTGGTGGGGAACCTTGGAACATTTCTGCACTATCCCGTTCTGCTGCTGATGGTGCCTTCGCTGACCCCGCTGGGGATTGTGCTAACGATTGTTGTGGCGATTGTTTATCTGCGGCTGCGACACCTGCCGCTACTGAAGACGCTGGATGCGTGGGCGCCGTGCGCGACGCTGATCTGGGGTTTTCTTGCGCTTGGGCACTTTGCTGAAGGCAGCGATGCCGGGCTGCCGACGACGCTGCCGTGGGGGCTGGCGATTCCGCCGGATGACGCTCCGAAGCTGCACCCGGTGGCGCTGTATGCGGTGATTGCGGCGGCGATCCTTACGGTTGCGCTGCTGGTGTTGCTGCGCCGGAGATGGAGACCGGGGAGCGTGGCCTCTGCCGCGCTTGTGGCCGCGGGCGTTGCGCAGTTTGCGCTGACGTTTTTCCGGCAGCCGTATCTGTATTCTGATTCCACGGCGTTCATCCGCGCGCTTGATCCGATTCAGTGGATTGCGCTTGCGATGATGGTTGCGGCTGGAATTGTTTTTCTGTTCAGAGAACGGGAGGCTGACGATGCCGTCTAGACATATGCTTCCCAAGGGCAAGCGCCGGCATACGGTGAAGCCGGAGTATCGCGCGACTCGTGATGTTGAACCTGAAACGCCGCCTGTGATTCCGACGATTGATCTAGAGGATGAGATTGCTGAAGACGGTGTGCGCACGTTTACGGCTGCGGCGGAGGCCGCTGGACTTCGGCTGGATCAGTATCTGGCGCAGGCGATTCCGGATGTGAGCCGGGCGCGGATGCAGCTTTTGATTGAGGCCGGACAGGTGCGCGTGGATGGCCATGCGGCCAAGCCGAAGCAGAAACTCAAGGGCGGCGAAGCGATTGAGATGGAAGGCTCGCCTGCTCCGCCACCGCTGCATGCGTTTGCGGAAGATATTCCGCTGGATGTTGTCTTCGAGGACAAGCACCTGGCGATCATCAATAAGCCGGCGGGGATGATGGTCCATGCTGGTTCGGGAGCGACGGAGGACAGCCGCAACGCGGGCACGCTGGTGAATGCGTTGTTGCATCACTTCAATCATCTTTCAGTTGTTGGAGGCGATTTGCGGCCGGGGATTGTGCATCGGCTGGACAAGATGACGAGCGGGCTGATTGTGGTGGCAAAGGATGACAGCACGCATCGCAAGCTGGGAGAGATGTTCTCGGCGCGCGAGGTGGAGAAGACGTACATCGCGCTGGTGCATGGAAACCTTGCCAAGGATGAAGCGACTGTCGACCTGCCGATTGGGCGTGACCTGGTGCGGCGCACGAGGATGACGACGCGGAGGGCTCTGGGGTCGGAGGGTGTGCGCCATGCGGTCTCGCATGTGAAGGTGCTGGAGCGGATTGCCGGGGCGTATGGCGCGTTTACGCTGGTGGAGGTGCGGATTGAGACCGGGCGTACACACCAGATTCGCGTACATATGCAGGCGCTGGGGCATCCGGTGGCGGGGGATACGCTTTATGGGGCTCCACATGCGGTGCGAGGGCCAAAGGGAGAACTTCAATTGGATCGGAATTTTTTGCATGCTGCGCACCTGAAATTCACGCATCCTCAAACACATAGGCAGGTTGACTTTTCGATACCCCTGCCTGTCGAACTGAGTGCGTTTCTCGATGATGTCAGGACGGCTTTACAGGGAGTTCGATAGAATGGTTTTAGTGACTGAACGCCGCCTCATTGACCGCTCCTTCGCAGGATGGGCTACGACCTCCCTGCTCTTGCTCGTACTTGCAGCCGTGCCCGTTGTGGCGCGTGGGCAGCAGCCTTCGGCGAGCACGCCGGCTACGCCACAGGCGGCGGCGTCGACTACGCAGACGACGGGCCAGTCAAATGGGGCACAGACAGCTTCTCCGCAAGAGACGGCGCCGACCATCGTGATTCAGGTGAACGAGGTCAACCTGATCTTTACCGTGACGGACAAGAAGGGCCGCTTCATCACCGGGTTGCAACGGCAGAACTTTGGCTTGTTGGATGATGGTCGTCCACCGGAACAGGTGCTGCGCTTCAGCCAGCAGACAAATCTGCCGCTGCGAGTGGGCATCATGCTGGATACTTCGAGCTCGATCCGGCAGCGGTTTCAGTTTGAGCAGGACTCGGCGATTGAGTTTCTGCTGCAGATTCTTCACCTGAACGATCGGGCGTTTGTTGAGGGCTTCGATATCAACACCGACGTGACGCAGGGCTTCACCAATAACATTGACCTGCTGAACTCGGGTATTCGCAAACTGCGGCCTGGCGGTGGTACGGCGCTGTACGACGCGCTGTACAAGACGTGCCGCGACCAGATGCTGACGATTCAGGACAACACTGCGGTGCGTCGCGCGCTGATTCTTGTCTCGGACGGCGACGATAACTACAGTCGCGCTGAGGAGTCGGACGCTATCAAGATGTGTCAGCGCGCGGACACGATTGTGTATTCGATCAGCACGAACGTCAGCCCCAGCCGCGACCATGGCGACGATGTGCTGAAGCAGATCTCGGATGCGACGGGTGGGCAGGCTTTTTACCCGGTCAAGATTGAAGACGTGGCGCAGGGATTTCGTAACATCGAGCAGGAACTGCGCAGCCAGTATCAGCTTGTGTATCGCCCAGCGGACTTCAAGCAGGATGGAGCGTTTCGAACGATCTATTTGCAGGCGCTGGACCCGCGATACCATGTGCGCGCGCAAAAGGGATACTTTGCGCCGAAGCCTAGCCAATAGTGTCTGTAATATTTGCTACGCGATGCTGGACCTGGCTTAGGTGCGCACCAGCGTGGCGGATAGCAACCCTACAATGATTCCGTAGAGCTTTACCTCGATGGAGAGATTGCGCAGCGATTTGTGTGGATCGAGCGCAAGCTCCACGATGTTTGCCGCACCACCGTCGACGGTGGTGCCCTTCCCGCGGAAGGTGACTGGATCGAGGATGCGGACGGCGCCGGTGCGGAGATCGACGCGTGGTGGACAGGGGGCTTCGTCGACGAAGAGATAGTCGTCGATGAGATAGTCCTGCTCGATGGGCCACCAGTTTTCGGGGTTGCGCAGATCGAGTGTGGATGTGGTGCCGTCGATGTAATGCGCCTGCACTACAGCGTGGGTCATGCGGCTGCACTGCGGGAAGGTTGTGCCTGCCAAGAGAAGATAGAGCGCGCTTGCTTTGCCTGTGAGTGGGATTTCGAGGGATGAGCGGTCCTGCTGCCATTGGGAGAGGAAGATGCAGTTTGGCGCGCTGCGATCTTTTGGAACGCGGAATGGAATGTTGAGCGGGGTTTCGAGGGCGCCGCTGTCGCGGCAGAGGCCGGAGTCGTCGATGCGCGGCTGGATGTCGAAGGCGGCCCATGCTCCGATTCCCTGCTCTGGGATTGAGAGCGAGCAGTAGGGCGAGCGTGGCGCGGTGTAGCTGCGTGTGAAGATATCGCTGATGCGATGTTTGAGTACGTTGGTGAGGTCGATGGGTTCTGTGCGTGTGCTGTTGCTGATGGCGCGGACTTGTTGTTGAGCGGGTGCTTGAGAGCGCGAGGCAATAGCTGGTTTCGACGCGATGAGTTCGCCTGACCACTCCACTTCGATGTGCCACGATGTGCTTTTGCCTGCGTGGATTTTTATCTGCGCTGCGCTTGATGAGTTGTGAAGGTGCGTTGCTTTGACTTGTGAGCCGTTGACTTGGATGGATGGATTGCGTGTGCGTGGTGCGTTGAGTTGCAGGATGAGATCGATGGGTTTGGCGAAGTGCGAGGCGATTTCGAATGACTCGCGGTGTGCTGCGCGCTGCCATTGGAGATGGATGTCGGGATGGTCGAGCGTGGCGTGGTTCCATGTGCTCGGGAAGCCGGGGCGAATCGTCACGGACTCGTCGAGCAGGTTGGGCTTGATGCCGAAGAGGCCTTCGACGAGCGCGCGCGACGTGATGCCGATGGGATCGCCGAAGTCGCGCTGCGCTTCCTGACGGTGCACGTCGAGCTGCGAGGTCATGTGGAAGTTGCCGGGACAGAGGCCCTGGAACATGGAGTCGACGAGGTTGCCTTTGAAGATGCGGAAGGCTTCGTCGGCCATGCCTGCCTGCCATAGCGCGAGCGCCATGTGCATGTTCTCGGCGAGCAGCAGGAGATTGAGTGACCAGATGTAGGGCATCCAATCCGAGCACGACAGCATGTAGAGGTCTTCGGCGGGAACGCCTTCGCCGTGGATGGGGATGTGTCTGAGCGCGGTGAGGCGTTCGGTGACCATCTGCTGGGCTTCGGTGGGCGATGCTACCTCGGAGTCGATGGTGTGGTAGATGGTCCAGAGTGCGGGCGAGGTGTAGGCGGTTTGCGTGGCGAGGATGTCTTTTGATTCGGCGAAGGTGCCTTGCTCGGGCAGCCAGAGGAGTTTGCTCATGCCTTCGTGGATCAGCCCGGCTTCGCGCTCGTAGAGTGTGGCGTCTTCGCCGATGAGCCTTGCTATGCGCGCCGCCCATTTGTTTGCATAGTAGTTGTAGGCGGTGGAGTGAGCCGCGCCGCCGCCGTTGTATTGCAGGTTATCGCTGGCCCAGATGCAGGCGTAGGCTTCGTAGAGCGGGAGCGTTGCGCCATCGACCGTGTAGGTGCGGCGGAAGAGGCGGCGCTCCCAGGCGAGATGCTGCACGAGCGCGGGCCATACTTCTTTTGCGAAGTCGAGGTCGCCGGTCCACTGGAGATGCCTGAGGACGGCATCGAAGAGGACCAGGTTCATGTCGTAGTGGTTGTGCGAGATGTCTCCCTGGCTGTGAAGGAGATTTTCGGTGCGCGCGAGGTGCGAGCCGGGGTCGGGATGGCCGGTTGCTGGATCGGATGTTGTGACCGGGGAGTGGTTCTGGCGGGCGATCCAGTGGCGCGCGTGCTGGCGGAAGCGTTCGTGCTGGCCTGTGGCGTCGAGCACGTAGGGGCCGCGCCATCCGGCGAGCGGGACTCGCCAGGCTACGGCGCCGTGCATGACGCAGCCTTGTGCGCTGTCCCAGATGGCGTCGGCTGCTGTGTTGAGTGCGCTGGCGGCGAGGTTGATGTATTCGTCGGGCGTAGTGGCAGAGACGCGGGTTGCGATGGTGTCTAACTGCCGGGTGCGGGCGACGATTGCGTCTTCGAGATTTTCGTTGAGAGGCGGCAGCGATTCTGTCTGGCGTTGTAATGCAATCGAGAGTGGTTTGCCGGGTTCGATTTCTACTGAGCCGATCAAAACGGGCAGTGTGATTTCGCTGGATGGTAGATGGGACAGCGCGTTCCAACCTGCGTTCCACTGCGTTGCATCGCTGAGTGCGAGCTGGGAGTTGGGTGGGAAGTAGAGAGACAGATCCGCAGCTTTGCTGTGAACGGACGCGCTGTTTTCGCGGAGAGTGTAGGTGTTGCCTTTGCACTCCTCGGGCCTGAGCTGGAAGAAGAGGCTTACGGGTTGGGCTTCGCAGCCGATGTCGCCGCCGCGCTTGCCTTTGCGTCCGCTGACGCCGCCGAAGGCCCAGAGCAGGCGCGTGCTGGCGGGAATCTCTGCTGCTTCGACGCGGACGTAGATGCCAGAGCCTTCGGCCATGGTCATGATTTCGATGCGCAGTGTTCCGTGCTGAAGCAGCGGGTCGCGGACCTCGTAGAACATGCGGCCTGCGCGATAGACTGCGTTGATCTCATGCGCTTCGTGTAGCCATTTGGATGCGCCTGCAGCGGCGATGCCGAGGCGGAGGTTGCCTCCGTGGCCGGGGAGATAGAGCGAGAACTCGGGCAGGTCTCCGGCATCGACACGAAATGCGTTGTTTGGGCCGTAGAGTGGGCGGTTGAAGAACTCAGTGCCGTTCTGGACGAAGAAGCCTCCGCTGCCGGGGCGATAGCGCATGGGGCGCGCTGTCTGGCCTTTCATCAGGCCACGCACTTTGCCGGTGATCTCTTCTGGCGACGCTGCCGCGGAGTATGGCGATCGATGCTTTTGCGCGAATGCGAGTGGCCCTTGTGCGGCGAGAGCGGCTGCGGCTGAGTTTGCGAGGAAGCGGCGGCGTGTCCAGTAGGGGAGATTGTTCATGCTGATTTGTCGCGCATAAAAGAAGGACGGCCGCGGAGACTGCATGATAGCAATCTCCGCGGCCGCGAGTTCATGATCAGGTTAGAAGTTGAGCTTTCCGGCAAACTGCCAGTCGCGTGAGCCGTTGTTTTGTTTGGAGAGCGTTCCGAAGGAGCCGCTCGAGAGCGAAGTGCCGAGACCGCCGAATTGCGTGTGGTTGGTGGCGTTGAGCGCATCGGCCTGGAAGACGAAGTTGACACGCTCGTAGATGGGAAACTCGCGCCGGACTCCTGCGTCAAGGTTGTAGTTGCCTGTGTCGTAGAGGTTGTACGGCGCGCTGCGGTCGACGTTGCCGAAGTTATAGCCTCCGTTGCCGGGTGTTGCGATGAAGGCGGAGGAGTCGATGTATTTGACGTTGCCAAACGTTGTTGCCGTGACACCCTTGCCATAGCCGCCGTTGATGCGGACAGGGCCGGAGTGCGCGGTGTTGTAGCTGGGATAGCAGCTTCCCGGTGTCTGGCAGCTTGTTCCTGAGATGGAGAGCGGACCGCCGGAGATCTTCGTGAAGATGAACGACAGCTTCCATCCGCCTGCGAAGGCGCGGACCCAGAAATTATTGGCGCCGAACTGGCGGCCGCTGCCGAACGGAAGGCTGTAGACGCCGAAGATGCGAAGGTTGTTGGGAATGTTGTTAGAGCTGACGGTGCGGTCGATACGGTTCGCTTCCACCGTGCCATGGCCGCCGTCGATGACGTTGTTCGGGATCGCGTAGCCACTGCGCGAACCGGCAATGTCGTCGATGGTTTTAGCAAAGGTGTAGTTGAGTGTGTAGCTGAGCCCGTGCCAGGTACGCTGCGCGAGGCTGATCTGGAGAGCGTTGTAGTTGCTGTTGCCTACGTCGCCCCAGGTGTCGGTTACGCCGGAGTACTGAGGGAAGGGCTTGAGCATCTGACCGATGGTCGCGGTCGAGCCACCGTAGTTTGCGTAGGGCAGCGCGATGCCGGGAATGATGGCCTGCGCTTCCTGCAGGTAGGTCTTGTGGGTGGTGCTGTCCACGCTGCCTGGCAACTGTTTGAGCAGGCTGCCGAGCACCTGATACTGCGGCGCCATCTGGTTGTTGTAGTAGCCGCGCAGTCCGGCGACGAGGAAGTGGGCCTGGTTGGCAGCGTAGTCGACGCTGAGTGTGAGGTCGTTGGTGAGCAGATGCTGGATGCCGAAGTTCCAGCTCTCGGTGTACGGTGCGCGACCGGAGAGATACGGGTCCGCGTAGGAGACACCGGATGGCGTCGTGCCGACTCCATTGACGAGGTAGTTGCCTGTGTTGGCTGTCGCGGTTGGATTGAGCGCGGTTGAATACGCCGGGATGCCTGTGTTGCCCAGCGCGGAATTCAGGTAGAAGGCCGGCTGGCCGCCCTGGCCGGAGTCGGCGAAGGGTGCGCTTACCGTGAGACCAGTCTGGCCGGTTCCGTTGTAGTTGCCGCCGCTGGAGCCGCCGACACCGCCGCTGTGCGTGTACATAATGGCGAATGCGCCGCGAACAACATCGCGAGGAGATACCTGATAGACGGCGCCGACGCGGGGCCCGAGGTTCTTGTACCAGGTGTTGACGGTTGTCGTGCAGTTGCAGGTGCCGTTGCCTTTACCCATGTAGAACATCGCACCGGGACTGTTCGTCGCAGGATTGATGAGTGTTGGGCTGAAGCCGGACCAGCGGTTCTCCGCCTCGGTGAACGGAGTGTAGAGGTCCCAGCGGAGGCCGAGGTTGAGGGTCAGGTTCTTGGTGACTTTGTAGTCGTCCTGCACGTAGGGCGAGAACGCTTTGTAGCGAGCGCCCAGTGTGGAGAAGTTCTGGATGTAGAGCGAGGTTGAGTCGACCGCCCCGAGCAGGAAGCTGGCGTAGGAGAAACCGCTGGTGGGAATGATCTGTCCCTTGCTGTTGTAGCCCGCGGTTGTGGTGTTCTTGTAGGTGAAGCTGACAGGCTTCGATGCACTGTCGGATACGGACTGGTTGAATTGCAGCCACTGGTACGTGCCGCCGAAGGTGAACGAGTGGTGGCCGTGCACCCACTGGAATTCGTCGCCGAGCGTGTAGGTGTTGACTGCTTCGTGATAGCCGGTGGGAGCGGAGAAGCCCGATGGGCCATCGACGCCGCCGGAGAACGATGCGCCGGGGAAGGTGGTGGACGCAAGGCCGACGGGAAGATTGCCGATGCCGAGGCTGCTTGCCGTCACGGAGCCGCCCTCGGTGGCGTTCTTGACCGGAGCCCAGAAGCGCGTGAGACCGTAGCGAAGCTGGTTGACCGCGTGCGGAGACACAATATAGGTGTGCTTGATGATGTCGGTCGTTGTGGACTCGGTGACGAGCGTGCCGTTGGTGTAGGGGAATGGCAGAACCGAGTTCGCGCCGTAGTCATACGGAGGAATGTTTTTGACTCCGGAGGTTGAGATCAGCGAGATCTGCTGCTTCGAGTTGAGCGTGTAGTCGAGACGGCCGGTGAAGCCCCAGACATCGAGCCCGGTGACGCGACCGGCGAGGTAGTTGTTGGTGAGAGAAGAGTTCGCCACCGGCGGCATATACTTCTGCATCGCCTGCGAGATCGTTGAGATCTCCGAGGATGGAATGACGTTCGCTGTCGGCAGGCCGTTCTTCATGCCCATGAACTGTTTGGCGCAGGTTACGCCACCGTTTGCAGCAGTGCAGGACGCAACCGTAGTTGGATCGTAGATGTTGTAGCCGGGGTTTGCCGCGGCGTAGGCGGTGAAGTCGCCTCCCTGAGCAGCAGGTGTGGGGATGGTCTGGTAGGTCGGGTTCGTCGTGCCGCGGAAGTGGAAGCGGTCGTAGTTGGCGAAGAAGAAGAGCTTGTTGTGCAGGATGGGGCCGCCGAGCGAGAGCGAGAGTTCGTTCTGATGCTCGGGCGTCTTCGACGTCGGATAGCCTGTGGTGCCGTTGGGCAAGACGATCTTCGTCCAGGGCTGCGTGTAGCCCCAGGTGTCGAATGCAGTGTTGCGGATGAAGAAGTTCGCGCCGCCGTGGAAGGTGTTGCTGCCCTGCTTGATGGAATAGTTTTCGACGCCGAGGCCCTGATACTGCGCCGAGGAGCCGCTGGTCTGGACCTGGAACTGATCGACGGCGTCGACGGAGAGGTTCTGGTTCAGCTTGCGGTTGTCGCCCTGCGAGTCGACGGTCGTCTGCGGGACGCCCTCGATGTACATCTCGTTGGAGTTGCCGGAGCCTGCGCCGTTGAAGATGCCGGAACGACCGCCGCTGTTGACGCCGGGCATCAGCGAGGCAAAGCTGGTCGGGTCACGCGGACCGCCGGAGGTGATCTGCAGCGGAAGCTCGGAGTAGGTGGAGTTCTCCATGACTGCGCCGAGTGTGGCGTTCTGCGTCTGGAGTGCAGGAGGCGCGGTCGAAACGGTCACGGTGTCCGACGTGCTGCCCACGGTGAGCTTCGGGTTCAGGCCGACGGTGTTGAGCGCGTCGACTGTGACGTTCTGCTGCTTGAAGCTTTGAAAGCCGGGCGCCGTGACGACCACCGTGTACACGCCGGGGTGTAAGGGCGACATGACGTAGTAGCCGTTGCCCGTGGACTTCCGCGTGGTGGTGACGCCAGTGGAATTCTCTGTCGCCGCGATGGTCGCTCCGGGAATGACGGCGCCGGTGGGGTCGGTGACGGTGCCTGCGATGGCTCCTTGTCCAGCTATCTGTGCGTTCGCGGGAGGAAGCAGGATGAGCGGTAAAAGCAAAATGGGGAGAACCAACCGCAAGGCACGGCGCGTAACAGCACGAAGTTCGGACATGGGCCCTTATGTTCCTTGATTGATATTTTTTCTATGACGGAATGAATCGTATGGACAGCATTACAGGTTTGTCAATAGAAATAAATTTTCATTTGAGAAATACATGAGAACACACGGCTTGGCCTATTTTGTTTTTACCGGCAACATTTCAGTTAGATGGGTGAAAATTAAATTTCCAAATAGGACTTTATTTTTCTATTGCAGTTCGAGTATAGTCCATGACGCTCATCAGAACCTCCCCAGCGATGCTTTCGGCATGGCGTGTTCTGGTGGGCGCAAACCATTCTCCAGAGGTGATTTAAGTGATAAGGCTCTCCCGAAGAACCCTGGCTGTACTTGTCTCTGCTGCCAGCCTGATGACGGCTGCGGCGTGTGCGCAGGTGCCTGCTTTTCCTGGCGCCTACGGCTTTGGCGCAAACGCAACTGGAGGCCGTGGCGGCACGGTTTACCACGTAACCAACCTGGGCGATTCGGGTCCAGGCTCGTTCCGCGATGCAGTCAGTCAGCCTGACCGCATCATCGTCTTCGACGTTGGCGGCTATATCGTGCTGAAGTCTCCGGTCTCGGTCAACGGCAATCTCACCATTGCCGGACAGACGGCTCCGGGCGGAGGAATCGGCATTATGGGTGGTGAGGTTTCTCTGAGCAATAAGAGCAACATCATCATGCGCAATGTGAGGATACGTCAGGGCAATCTGGACCCGCTGACTGGAAAGAGCGCGCTCGGTATGAGCGACTCATCGGACATCATCCTTGACCATTGCTCGTTTGAATATGGGCAGTGGGACAGCGTGGATGCAGTGGGAGGAGTGAACTTCACGGTGCAGAACTCGATCATTGCGGACCCGATCGAGCAGCAGTTCGGCGCGCATGTGGAAGTTGGCCCGTCGACTTTCTACCGCAACCTTTGGGTGAACGTTCATAACCGTCAGCCGCTGTCGAAGGACAATACGCAGTACATCAACAACATCATCTATGACTACGAGCTTGGGTATACGTCCGGCAACACAGGCGGCAAGTTCTCGCACGACATCATCAACAACTACTTCATCGCAGGCCCGATGACGTCTACACCGAGCGATGCGTTCTTTCAGATGAACGCCAACCAAAGTGTGTATGCAACCGGCAATATGGTGGACAGCACGGCAGACGGCATTCTGAATGGCGCGTCGAACAATACGGTCGGCAGTTCGCTGATTTTGAATGCGCCGTGGGCCGCTACGACGACGTCTATTCCTGCGTTGAGCGCTGCTGACGCTTACCCGAGTGTGTTGGCTGGAGCGGGTGCGTTTCCGCGCGATGAGGTCGATAACTTCGTTACAGGTGATGCTGCTTCGCTTGGCCTGAAAGGCCAGCTTTATAAGGACCAGGCAGTAACCGGTCTTTCGAATGACGGCTATGGAACGCTGACTGGCGGAACAGAATTTCCGAACCAGAGCGGTGATGGAATCGCCGACTACTGGGCTGCGGCAAACGGCATCAGCACGAGCGATGCCTCTGCGGGCAACGTGCAGTATGGAACGACTGGCTACACCAATCTTGAGGTCTACATCAATAGCCTGGTGCTTCCTGCGCCGTGGAGCGCGGGAGACATTGCGGGCACTCCGATGGCGGGAGCAAGCTCCTACAATCCGTTCAAGGATGAGTGGCTGCTGATCGGCAGCGGACAGAACGCTTCGACAACGTTTGATGCAGGGCAGTTTGCTTCGCAGGCCTGGAGCGTGGATGGCAGCTTCACGACGAAGCTGCTCTCGATCTCTGATGCGATGGCTGAGGGCGGCATCATGGTCCGCGGGTCGAACGATGCGGACTCAGCGTTTGTCGCGCTGGTGGCCGATAGCTCCGGCAGCGTGTCTCTTCTCTCGCGTAATGCAGATGGACAGAGCGCAAATGGGGTGCAGTTGCGTCATGGTCCTACGCCGCTCTGGCTGCGTGTTGTGCGCAAGTCGGGTACCTATGCCGGGTACATCAGTGTGGATGGTTCGCATTGGCGGCTGGTAGGGATTGCCAACGCGACCCTGCCTGAGACGTCGCGTGTAGGACTTGTTGCGGCTTCGGGAGGAACGGCGACGTTTGGCACTGCCGCTTTCACAAGCACAAGTCTTGACGCGAATACGGGGACGCCGGTGACGCTGAGTGTCTCGGATGCGAACCTGACTTATCCTGCTTCGACTAAGGTAGTGGTGACGGTTGCGGGAACGAGTGAAGGCAGAACCCACGGTATCGTGCGCATCTTCGATGGGAGCACGCGCATTGCGACGCTGCCTTTGATGCGGGATGGAAAAGCCTACTGGGATATCCATTCTCCGCTGGGTGCAGGCACGCATCTACTGACGGCTGCGTACACCGGAGATGAAGACACTCCGCCGGGCTTCTCGACAGCGACAAGCGTGGTGGTTGCTCCTGCGGCTGTCAGGCTTTCGGCGTGGTGCTGGAACGCGAGCGTTCCGTATGGCAGCAATTACACCTGCTTCGCCAACGTGAGTTCGGACGCGGGCGCTCCGGCGGGCACGCTTGAATACACGGTGGATGGCGCTCCGGCGAGCGTGCGGCTTGACCATGGGAATGCGCGCTTTTCAGTGGCTCATCCCGGCGTGGGTACGCATACCGTTACGTTGGAGTATCCGGCGCAGGGGAACTTCGCTGCGAGCGAGACGCTGACGGAGAACTTCACCGTCACGCCAGACTCGCACTAGTGGTTGACGCTGTACTTTGTTTCAGGATGCACGAAGAGCAACGGTCTATCTGTAGACCGTTGCTCTTTTTTATGCCAGCTTCGTTGCAGTTGCGGCAACTATGCGATCCAGCTCAGGATTTTAGGAAGATCGCAGGGTGAGGTTGAGACTGTTCCCTTTGCCATGGCAGGAGCGACGACGATGGCTTCATGCTGATCTTCAAACCAGGCGATGAAGCGCGATGAGCCTGCGCCGGTCAATCTCC
Source organism: Edaphobacter acidisoli (assembly GCF_014642855.1). NCBI lineage: Bacteria > Pseudomonadati > Acidobacteriota > Terriglobia > Terriglobales > Acidobacteriaceae > Edaphobacter > Edaphobacter acidisoli. The sequence goes on from NZ_BMJB01000001.1 coordinate 2,340,364, forward strand.
TCTGATTGATCCACGTATAGTAGGCGCCCATGTCGGCGTCGATGAGTGAGCCTTGTGGGTCGACCTTCAGCGGGCCCCTGGAGGCCATCCACATCTCGTTCATCGGGCGCTGCGTCTGGCGTGGTGAGTAGCGCGTGACGAGCGTGAGCGGCCTGGCGCGGCGCAGCGCCTCGCGCGCTGCCCACTGCACGAATGTCGTGCTGAAGATTTGCGTTCCCGAGCCTTCGGTCAACAGGCTGAGCTGGAAGTGCTGCAGGACTTCATCGCCCTGGGCTCCGGCTGCACGGATCTGGTCGGGGCGAAGCTCGGCGAGAACGCTGCGCAGATTCTCCGGGCCGCCTACGGCGCCGGAGAGTCGTACGGTGGTCATCTTTTCGAGCAACGCTTCACGCACGGGAGTGAGGGCATCGTAGGAGACGGTCGCGATTTGCTTGTTCGGAACAGGTTGAGCGGAGCCTCCTTCGATGTACCAATGCGCGTAGGGAGCGGGGCTGGCTTGCGCTCGTGTATTGAGCGCGGCGAGCAGGGTGTTCACGCCGTCTGTGGGGTTGACCTGCGTGAAGTAGGTTCCGTACGGGCGCAGCTTTTCGAACAGCTTTGTGCCTGGAGCGGCGTCTTTGCCGACGATTGCAATGCATAGTCTTGGGATTGCCGGCTCTGATTCCGGAACGGCGGCACGAAAATCGTGCTGGTATTGCTGGGCGACATTGCCGAAGTGGTCCATCTGGTGCTGCGCCCACAACTGTGCGGTGAGCTTTTCGGTGGATGCAATCGGGTCTGCCCACCAATGCTCATTGGCGAGTGACGATGCAGCAGACAACGAGGCGAAGCCCGCCATTGCCGATTGCAATTTGTCTGAAGACATGGCGCCGAGGTAGCTGAGTTGATCGTCGACTTCGGCGCGCTCGGCTGGGAACCGCCAGTCGTAGTCGATCAGCTGGCGCAGAAACACGATCGCAAACGCGACCGGGAGCTGTTCGATGAGATCGAAGTGCTGGAGCGCAAGCTTCCTGGCCTCTGGAGGGTACTTCGTAAAATCGGATTCACGCAGTTGTGCCTGCATTCTTACAGCACCTCCTGCAAAGGCTTGCCTGACGAGAAGCGTGCATTACATTTGAGAACGGCGGCAAGTGTGGGCACGAGGTCCACTGACTCGACCATGCGATTGACCGTGAAGTTCTCACGTATGCCCGGGCCCATCGCGATCATCCACGTTGTGCGCGAGAGCGGGTCGCCGGTGCGATGGTGCTGGAAGCCGTTACCTCCGGGATCGCTGTCGGCGTCTCTGCCGAAGTCGGGCAGGATGAACATGCTGGTCTTGCCTTTGTACTCTGGGTTGGACTGGATTGAGTTCCACAGCTCGGCGCAGAGGCGGTCGGTGCGGCGGATGCCGTCGGTGTAGAGAGAGAATGCGCCGGAGTGGGCGATGTCGATGTCGTGCAGGGTGATCCAGAGAAGACTGGGGGCGAGCTGCTTCATGACCTGGTGCGCGATGTAGACGGAGAGCTCGTCGGGGCTGGAGACGGTGCGGGCGTGCGTTATGAATTCGGCGACGGAGAGCTGCATCAGGTTGGCGAGCTCGTGCAGATCGACTTGATTGGATGAGTACGGCGACTGCACGGGAGACTCGTAGTTGTCGCGCAGCAGGCTTTCGTAGTCGGATGTGCCATGACCGAGCGCGTTGCTGAGGAGTTGTTTTGGAAGCACCACGTAGGCTCCAAGGCCGTTGCCATAGAGTCGATTGTCACTCTGGCCGATGCGGTTGAAGCCGTTGCTCGGCGCAATGACCCAGGCATCGTGCGCGGGACGGTGCTGGTCGCGGCGGAAGTATTCGAAGATGGTTGGGCTTTCAGGAGCGACTGGGGCAAAGTTATCGAACGTTTCGTAGGTGCCAGTTGCAAGGCTGGCGGTCGCGACATAGTGGCCGAGGATTCCGCGGTTGACGACCTGGGTGAAGAATGTGGCTTGCGGGATGAGATCGTTGAGCAGGTGAGGAATGTACTGCTGGCCTTCCACCGCAAATGTCTCTTCATCGCGTGCGCCGCCGCCAAAGGTGACGACGACGACTTTTTGTGCGGGACTTTGGGCCATGGCACGCAAGGGCGTGAAGCCCATGAGCCCGGCTGTTGCTCCGGCGCCTGTGACGGTGCGGAGAAACTGCCTTCGATTGAAGGATTGCTGCGCGGCGATTCCGCGGAGATGCTGATCTAATGCGACGCGATTAGGAATGTCGTCACCTCTTTGAGCCTTGCGTCAGACTCTTCTTTCTCCTGCTGTGCGTATTGCTGATGAAGCGCAATCTCTTTGGCGGCCAGGTCTGTCTGGTGCAGGTGTGAGTATGCCCTTGCGAGACGATAATGCGCCTCAGCATAGGATGGGCGCAACTGGATTGCACTCTTCAGGCTAGCGACACTTTGCTGCCACTGAAGCCGCTGCTGTTCGAGGACTCCTAACTGGTAGTAGGCCTCGGGTAGATGAGGATCGGTTGCGATTGCGCGCTGGAGCAGTTGCTGTACGTGGTCCAGATCATTTTGCTGGCCGGGACCGTGAAGAATGCTTGCCGCGGCGTATACGGCTATCTTCGCGTTGTCCGGATGTTTGTCGGCAAAGGCGATGAGAGTGCTGCATTGCGCGGCGTCGTCGCCGCCTGCGGCTGAACAGCTCTTTCCCAGCAGGTCTCCATAGCCTTCGTTTTCGGGATCGAGTTTGAGCAGCGCGCCGAAGGTGTTTGCCGCATCGACATAGTGGCCGCTGCCATAGAATGCAATTCCCTTGGCGAGCATGAGGCGACGGCTGTCTGGAAAGCGCTCGATGCCGTATTGCGCGACGTCCTGAGCGGGCTGCCAGGTCCAGTGGCGAAGCCATTCGACGGCAAGGTTGTAGATGTTCTGCTCGGTGGGATTGAGCTTCACTGCCGCCTGCATGTGGGTGGCTGCGTCTTTGAATTGACCGTTCGCTTCGGCGATGTCTCCCCAGAGCGATTCGATGGCGGCAGTTCTGTCTGCATCTGGAATGGTTCGCAGGGCCTTGTCTGCCTGTGTATTTTTGCCTACCTGGTGCAGTGCGAGAGCCCAGTTGTATCGCGTGTCCATGTTCGCCGGCTCTGCGTCGGCGGATCTTGCGAACGCGGCTGCAGCCTCCGCGGGTTGCTTGTCCAGGAACAACGCGTGACCGAGGTTGGAGAGCACTTCTGCGTTTTTGGGTTCGAGGGATGCTGCTTTGCGAAGGGGATCGAGTGCGAGATGCGCGTCTCCTGTCTGGAGATATGCGGCGCCTAGATTTGCCTGCGCCGCGGCATTGGTCTTCGCTGCCTCTGCTGCATGGCGCAGGAATGGGATCGCCTGCTGGTAGCTGCCAGCGTCAATATACAAAAGTCCCAGCGCTTCGTTTGCGGGGAAATTGCCTGGATACTTTTGCGCAAGCCGCACGAGCTCAGGCATGGCAGATGCTCCGTTGCCGGCGTCGTAGGCAGCCAGCGCGTGGTCGAGCGAGACTGCGTCCGCGCTGGGCATCGCGGCTTCGTGCGCTTTGTTCTGTTGTGCGCTTCCGTGCGTGCAGGTGAGCACCGCGCAACACAGCAGAGGAAGGATCGGCCTGGAGATACTTCTGAACATCGATGTTTATGCTATGGTCTCTCTTCGACGATAGCCACGTCCCACGGCTGCAATGTGATTTGCTGATCGGGAGCCATCTGCTTGCCGCTGAGCAACTCTTCGCCACGAGCATGTGCGTAGTGGAAGGTCTGTGTGTCAGAAGAATAGTTCAGGTAGTAGTGTAGTTTTCTGCCTAAACCATTCACTCCATCTTTTTCCCTGACCTTGTCGGGCAAGTCTGGCTGGGCCTGGAGATCGAGATGAGCGTCGTGGATAGCATCGAGAACAATCTTGTGCTGCAACTCGTCGGAGAGGAATGTCCCTTCATAGATCAATGATCCCTTGCCATATTCGTTGCGGGTAATTGCGGGCCATCTTCCGAAGAAGGAGTGGTCGTAGTAGGCGAGAGGCTGGGCGTGTTCGAGCTTCAGGAACTCGGCCCAGTACATCACCTGGTTGCCAGTGCCTGCGTGGAATGGATCGCCTTTCAGCGCCAAGGGCTTTTCGAGATTGGAGAACTCCTGATAGCTGAAGCCTGCTGCCTCACGGAGTGGTCCGGGAGCCATGACCCACCTGACGGCTGAGTTTTCGTTGGCGAAGCCGCTCTTGAAGGTCATCAGAACATGGCCGCCGTTCTTTACATAGTCGGAGATCTTCTGGAGGAGCGCGTCGTCGGAGATGTAGAGCGCAGGGATCACGACGAGTTTGTAACGCGAGAAGTCCGGGTCTTCGGGAAAGATGAAGTCGGTGCCTACGTTCGCGTCGTAGAAGGCTTTGTGCAGTTGATTGATGAGCGTGGTGTAGGTGGCAACCGGCTTGCCAAAGCTCCATTGAGCGGCAGGCGCCAAGGCGAAGGGCATGAAGTCGAGCGCGTTGGCGGAGTCAACGCTGTAGAGGATAGCGACTTCATTTTTGATCTTGAGATTGACGAGGTGCGGGCCAATGCGCTGCAACTCGTGCGCTGTGCGCGACACCTCTGCGTAGGCCCGGTTGGGTTCGAGGTCGTGGGAGAGAACGCCCTTCCAGTAGGTCTCCTGCCCTGCGGGGATGGAGGCCCAGTGCCAGTATTCAACCATGTTTGCGCCGCTGGAGAGATGGGTGTAGACATCGAGCCGCAGTTGCCCGTCGTAGGGAGGGTATTGATATGCGGATGACCAGTCGGTTGTCTGGGCGTTGGTCTCGGTGACGAGAAAGTTTGCGTGCTTGAGCGAGCGGCTGTAGTCGCCCTGTTCGGCCTGCGATTGGCCGTCCATGTGGTCCTGCGTGCCGTGATACGGATTGTTCGCGACGATATCGAGCGCCTTTGCTACCTCATACTCGTTTACATCGCGCCGCATGGAGCCGCCGAAGTCCTGCGTGACGAACTGCGAGGGGGCGCGATATTGGCGCACGAGCGCTGCCTGCCAGTCGAGATAGTTGGTAACGCGCATCTGCTCCCATCGCGACCACTCCAGTTTGTAGCTGGTGCTGGTGGCGTGGTCGCGGGTGGGCATATTCTCCCAGCCGTTTACGTCTTCGCCCCAGTAGTTCAGAAACCATGCCTTGTTCAGATTGTCGGTCGTTCCAAACTTCTGCTTGAGGTGGTTCACAAAGCCAATGTAGACGTCTTTATTAGCGGCACCGTAGGAGGAGGTCTCGTTGTCGATCTGCCACCCGATCACGTTTGGGTTGTTGCGGTAGTGTTCGACCAGATTTTTGATGAGCCGCTGGGCATAAAAGCGGAATGCGGGGCTGTCTGTGTCCATGTTCTGGCGCATGCCGTATCCGGTGTCGCCGCCACCGAGAGGACGCGCGAGGATCTCGGGATGTTCGCGATACATCCAGGTGGGAATGGAGTAGGTGGGAGTGCCCATGATGACCTTGATGCCCGCTTTGCCCATCGCATCAACTACGCGGTCCATCCATGCATACTCGAACTTGCCGTCTTCAGGTTCCCAGAGACTCCATGTGGATTCGCCCATTCTGACTACGGTCAAGCCTGCGGCCTTCATCATGGCGACATCTTTGTCGAGACGCTCGTAAGGCATGTACTCGTTGTAGTAGGCAGCGCCATAGAGCACATTTGTCATTTCGTCCGGCGCAGTTGCGGCCTGGTTCGAGGCAGATTGAGGTGCGGATGCGGTCTGGCCATTCGCGTAGACCGAGCCTCCCAAAAGCGCGGCAATGCAGATCAATCCAGCATGTAACGGTTTTCTTGAGCGTACCGGAAGTGTCATCTCACCTCATACACAATAGACATATTGGGGTTTACAGGCAGTGCTGAACAGGTTTTCAGGAGGACGCCGCATAACCGGACTAATTTATCTGTGCCTGAAAGCTCTGAATCACGATTTCCTTGAACATAGCATGGAAGGAATCGTTTTCGCGCAATCAAAATTTCACTTCGTGCAAACCTTCGAGATGCGTGACTTCCGTCTTCCTGAGTGTTAGAACCGGCTCTAGAAGCACCTTTTGCCAATCACAGGGCTGTAAGGGCAGACCCGACTATTCGGTTAAAGGCTTCTCCATCCCTGGGTGGAGAAAAACATCATCAGATGATGAAAATCTCTTGACAATGCCTTCTCCCATCTGACAACCTGCCTGTGGTCGCAGTTAGACCGTTTTAGCCCCATCAAGTCAACGGTTACTTGCATCAGGTTGATTTGACTGCTTTTAGGGGCTGAAGTCCTATCTTTAGCAAGAAACCGTATCACTCAACAGGCCAGTTACCCGGAGTGAAGATTGTTCCGGCAAATAGAAACTCTCAAAGATGTAACCGCTTACCATTGGGCACCATTTGTAACCGCTTACGTGTAAACGATTACCGAAAGGACCAGAAATGCCACAACTCCGAAACAATAAGACACTCAAACATCTCGGCGTGCTGCTGATCGCCGTTCTGATGTTCGGAGTGCTCACCCGTCACGCTTTGGCGCAAGCTGACCAGGGCGCGATTACAGGGTTCGTTACGGACCCGACGGGCGCAGTCATTCCTAACGCACAAGTCACTCTCACCAACGTAGATACCGCTCTTACACTAACAACCAAAACGGACAACAGCGGAAACTATGTATTTTCGCCGATCAAGATCGGCAACTACAAGGTTGCCGTCTCTGCTCCGGGGTTCTCCACGACTACGCAGGAGAACATCCAGGTCCACGTACAGGACCGGGTTGCGGTAAATGTACAACTCAAGGCCGGTGAAACCAGCACATCCATAACCGTGACGGACGCTCCTCCTCTGCTGCAGACGCAGGAAGGCTCGACCGGGCAGGTGATCTCAGCTAAGGCAATCAACGATACTCCGCTGAACGGACGCAACTGGGTGTTTATTGCTCAGCTCACGGCCGGCGCGGCGCCGTCCAACGGTGCACGCGGCCAGAAGGGCGGCGACTTTGATGCCAACGGTCAGCGCGCCGAGCAGAACAACTACATCATGGACGGCGTGGACAACAACGTGAACGTCGTGGACTTCTTCAACGGCGCCAGCTACGTTGTGCGGCCTCCACCGGATGCGCTCGCAGAGTTCAAGGTGCAGACCGGCGACTACAGCGCCGAGTTCGGCCACTCTGCCGGCGCGGTCATCAACGCCAGCATCAAGTCAGGCACGAACAACATTCACGGCAGTGCGTGGGAGTATATCCGGAACGATGCTTTTGACGTCCGCGAGTTCTTCCAGGGCAACTCGCCTATTGCGAAGTATCGCCAGAACCAGTTCGGCGCTACACTCGGCTTCCCCATCATCAAGAACAAGCTCTTCTTCTTTGGTGACACGGAGGCTAACCGCATCGTCTTCGGTGAGACGCACTCTGGCCTCGCTGTCCCAACTGCGAAGATGCGCACCGGCGACTTCAGCGAGCTGCTGAACACAGGTCTGACTGGGGCGACCACTCCAATCCAGCTCTACGTTCCCAACCCAACGGCCAACGGAACCACGCCTGTTGCTGGCAATCGTCTTGATCAGCAATCGGGTGTGACGCTCGATCCGGTCGCGCTGAAGATACTGAGCCTGTTCCCTTCCCCCAATCAGGGCATTACAGGGCAGACTTACTCCAACTACACGGACCAGACCACCTCAACCGACAACACGTTCCAGTGGGACACGCGTATGGACTGGAACATCAGCACGCGCGACCAGGCATTCGGACGGTATAGTTACAATCACGAACCTGCCAACCACCCTGCACCGTTTGGCCCCCTGCTTGACGGTGGTGGCTTCGGCGATACCGGAGCGGTTGTTCAACTTGGCGAGAACTTTGCCGGTAGCGAAACGCATGAGTTCTCCGAGACGCTGACCAACGAATTCCGCTTCGGTTACAACTACGGTCACTACACCGGACTGCAGAACAACGCTAACAATCCAAATGCTGCTACGAGCCTTGGACTTGGCGGCATTCCGTATGCGCCGAACAACGGTGGTCTGCCTGCGTTCAGTGTGTCAGGGATGTCGGGCTTCGGCTCGCCGACGTTCTATGCCACGAACGAGTATGAGAATGTGTACCAGATCCTCGATAACCTGACCAAGGTCATCGGCAACCATACTCTGAAGGGCGGAGTGAATATTCAGCGCATTCGCTTCTCCACTTCACAGCCAACACAACCGCGTGGCTCTTATACCTTCAACGGCGTCTACACCAGCAAGGGCGGAGCATCGGGAACCGGCTATGGTGTTGCCGACTTCCTGACCAACAACATGAACAATGCGGCCGTCTCCAACGTCTTCAACTCGGACGATGTTCGCTTCAACCGCTCCGTCTACTTCCAGGATGACTGGAAGGTATCCCAGAAGCTGACCTTCAACTATGGCCTTCGTTACGACTACTCCACGCCGTATCTGGAGCGCCATGACAACCAGGCTGCCTTTATTCCTACCAGCCCAGCCACTCAAGGTAAGAGTACCGGCCTTTACCTGATTCCGAAGAGCAAGCAGGGTCTGACTCTACCGGTGGCCTTCACCAGACTGCTGGCGCTGGACAACATCACGATTCAATTCAGCAACAACCGCTATCTGGTCAATCCGCAGAAGACCAACTTCGCTCCGCGTCTTGGCTTTGCCTATCAGGCATCGGACAAGGCTGTGGTCCGCGGAGGCTTCGGCATCTTCTTCGGAGGACTGGAGAGCACGGGCTATTATCCCAACCTCGGCGAGAACTTCCCGTTTGAGTTCGATTCGGGATTTGCTGCCGGAAGCTGCACTGCCGGCGGTTCCTGCGTCAATAACGGCTTTACGCTGGAGACGGGCTTTACCAACGCCATCGAAAACGGGTTGTTGAACTCGATTCAGCAGCCTGCACTGCGAGGCAGCGAGGCCAATGTTCGTACTCCTTATAGCGAGCAGTTCAACCTCGCCGCGGAGTATGGCTTCAGCAACTCACTCGTTGGATCTGTCGCCTATGTAGGTTCAGTCTCGCGCCACCTGCAGTCGTTCCCCAATCCGAATGCTCAGGTTGCTCTTGCACCGCATAACTTCAGCGGATATGTCGATGCTGCTGGAGACAAGATCAACCCGCTGCAACCCTACCCGCACTTCGGAGGCATATCGTTCACGGCCTACGATGGTGTATCCAACTACAACTCGCTGCAGAGCAAGATCCAGAAGCGTCTGACCAACGGCCTGAGCTTCCTGGCGACGTATACCTGGTCGCACTCGCTGGATGACGCTCCGACGCCTCTGGGCAGCACCTCTGACTCCGGCTACCGCAACCCGCTCATCACGGGAATCGGCGCCGACTACAGCAACTCTCCTTTCGATGTGCGTCACCGCTTTACTTTGAATGGCAATTATGACCTGCCATTCGGACATGGGCGTGCGCACCTTAACTCGACAGGGCCGATGGATTACATCGTCGGAGGCTGGTCGAGCAGCTTTGTCTTCCGTGCGCAGACCGGAGAGCCAATCTCCATCGGCACGAACAACATCAATACTCCTAGTGGGTCGAGCGCGGGAGCAGTCCGCACCGGCAATGTGTATAGCGGTGGCGGCACGGCTAACTCAACCAACCCAGGTATCAACTGCCCGGCAAATGTTCGGACTGTGAATAACTGGTATAACCCCTGTGCATTCTCGAACCCTGAAGCAGACAACCTAACCTACACCACACAGAAGTACTCCGACTCTCCGACTGGGCAGTTGATTCCCAACACAGTCGCGGGCTCGGCAGCACTTCCGTACCTCGGCAGTCCGCGTGGACAGATTTATGGCCCTGGCTATTTCCGCATCGACGGGTCGGTGTTCAAATCGTTCCCAACTTTCCGCGAACAGTATCTTCAGTTCCGGGCGGACGTCTTCAACCTACTCAACACCCCGGCCTATGGCGATCCCAGCACCACTGGTATCTCTAGCACCGGCGGTCTAATTACCGGAGCGCGCTCCTTCCAGAGCTACACTCCGGACTCACGCTTCTTCCAGTTCTCTCTGAAGTATGAGTTCTAACTAACCCTTAACCGAAGGGCAGGCGCTTCTATAGCGTCTGCCCTTTCGCTTTTAAGCTGCGGCTTCATTAGAGATTGCTGGTGTGGCTTCTGCCGTCACCCATCAGGATGAGTGATCGCTGCGCGAATGGCGCGTAGACCAGAAGCGCCATGCATGCCAGCGCCAATCCGTAGTTGATGTGGTGAAGCAGTAGAAATGGCGAGAGGGCCCAGAGGATGTCTAGCGGTAAGAGAAGCCACCATAACTTCTTGAACTTCTCCCACAGCCGAGGGGCGCGAAAGAGCACGGCACAAAGAAGAAATGCGCGGACGGGGATCAACAGCACTGATGTCACGATGATTGCGAGGAATATCTCTGTAGCGGAGGCGAGCGGGGAGAGAAGTTCGTTAATCTCGGCCAGATTGGCTAATGCTCCAATATAAAAACCGAGATACATGAGCTGAAGCAGGATAAAGAGCGTCTGAGCAACTGGATGCGAAGTCTTTGGCAGGTCTTCGGGAGTAGCCAACAAGCGGTCGAAGATTCCGCTCACAGATCCCATCTGTGTAGATAATGCTTCCTCGGTCTTCTGATCTGTAGCGGTCGAAGAATCTTGCTCTGAGGCAATTCTTTCGGCAAGCACGATTCTCTCGACAGGCGCGACAAAGCGATATCCTCGACGGGCCTGTGTCTCGATGAACCTGGGATTGCTAGCCTTGTCTCCGAGCGCCTCGCGGAGGCGATTGATCGCGGAGTTGACGCCGTGCTCGTAGTCGACGAACGTGCCTTCGGGCCATAGCTCGCGGGATATCTCTTCGCGCGTAAGGGTTTCGCCTGGGCGTTCGAGCAGCATGAAGAGCAACTGGAAGGGCTGAGCGTGGAGCTTGATTCGGATGCCCTTGCGACGCAGCTCACCTGTAGATGAGTCTGCCTCGAAGACTCCGAAGCGATAGCGTTTGGCCGGCTGTGTGTCCGCCATGTCTGCTCAGTGTACCGGAAGTGAGCGAGGATTCAAGACAGGGCTGCTTGCGAGGAATCTCCCGAAGCCTTGTGTTTGGAATCTGTTGCACCGTGAGGAACACTTTTCCTTGCGTGATGTCTCCAGCATTGCTTTCGCCTCGTCAAAGAAGGCACGATGCTGTACATGAAGAGACGATTCAAGGTGTTCGGCCGAACGATTGCTGCAAGTTTCTTTCTGATGCTCTTGCTTCTGGCCCCGTGCAGACTGATTGCAGAGGCACCAACGCCTGGGGCAATTGTTGCTTACAACGCTTACTGCGCAAAGGTTGAGGCGCGGCTCGCGCATCAACACCAGTCCGCGGAGGGCTTTTTGGCAACGTCATCAAGCCCCGAGGATGCGAATGCGCGCCTTCGCAGGGGAGAGCTCATCATCGAGCAACTCAGTCCCGCGGATGCCGAGCGCTCGGGTGCGCTGCTACACCATTGGCGCGCCACTGCTTTTGCTCCTGGAGCCAAGGCTTCGGACTTTGTTCGGCTGATGCAAGATCTCGATTCCTACCCACGGTATTTCTCTCCGCAGGTTGTCGAAGCTAAAGTGCTTTCACGAAACGGAGACCACATGCAGGTATGGATGCGTGTGCGTCAGAAGCATGTCATCACCGTGGTAATGGATAGCTCCTACGAGGTCTCCTTCGGGCGGCTCGACGCGCAGCATGGTTATAGCAACTCGCGCAGCATGCAGATCTCTGAGATTGAATCGCCAGGTACAAGCTCTGAGCGCAGTCTCGGTCCCGGTGAGAGTCACGGATTTTTGTGGCGGCAAAACACTTATTGGAGCTACGAGGAGCGCGATGGCGGGCTTTATCTCCAGGTCGAATCTGTCTCGCTCACGAGATCGATTCCGCTTGGGCTCGATTGGGTTATAGGCCCGTATGTAAAGAGCGTTCCGCGTGAGTCGCTGGAGTTTACGCTGCGCTCAGTCTGCAGCGCGATTGGCCATTAGTCACGATATCCGCAGGTTATTAGAAAAGGACGCGATGAACACTCAAACCATGCCAACTTCCACACAGGGGAAAACGTCATTCACATCGGCTCATCGTGTGAACCGGTCCCTGACTGCATCTATCGAGAAGCGCGCGCTTGAATGGATGGCTGAGCGCGCTCCACGCTGGGTCACATCGGATCGACTTACGGTGCTTGGCTTCAGTGCGCAATTTGCTGCGGGCATGAGCTACGCTTTGTCCCGCTATGACCGCCGCTTTCTTTTGTTGGCGATTACGTGCGTCGCACTCAACTGGCTTGGAGACAGTATGGACGGCACACTTGCGCGTGTTCGCCACCAGCAGCGTCCACGCTATGGGTTCTATGTGGACCACATCGTGGACATTCTTGGGGCTACAGCTCTCATGTGCGGACTAGGGCTCTCCGGTTTTGTGCATTGGCAGATTGCAATTGCGATACTGGTGGGATTTCTGCTACTTGCAGGCGAGAGCTATCTGGCTACCTATACACTGTCGCGCTTTGAGTTGTCGCAGGGGATTTTTGGCCCCACTGAGATCCGCATTCTGCTCATCATCGGCACACTGGCGCTGGTACGCAGTCCTTACGCAACTATCTTTGGGCACCGGATGATGCTCTTCGATGTCGGAGGAACTATTGCCGCTGCTTGCATGTTTCTAACCACCGTTGTTCTTGCGGTGAAACATACGGTGCAACTCTACCGAGAAGAGCCGTTGGCATGAACGCTTTTCTTCGGTGGGTCAAATTTAATCTGGTTGGAGCGATGGGAATGGCGTTGCAGCTCGCCTCACTCGCCCTCTTCAACCACCTGAGCGATGGACGTTATCTTCTGGCTTCAGCTGTAGCTGTTGAGCTGACTCTGCTTCATAACTTTGTCTGGCACTTGCACTTCACCTGGCGGGATCGTAGTGGCAGCGCTTCGTGGATTTCTCAACTTGTTCGATTTCATCTCTCGAATGGATTGGTCTCGATGCTGGGAAACCTTGTTCTGATGCGCTTGTTTATTCAGCAGGAACATCTTCCGCTGCTTGTCGCAAATGTCATTGCCATCATCTGCTGTTCGATTGCAAACTTTTGCCTCAGCAATCATTGGGTGTTTGCGGGCCTGCGCCAAGAAACGGCATAGGCGCCGGCCCGCGAGAACAGCTTCAGCTAAAACTGAACCTTCGCTGCGAATTGGAGAATTCTCTGAGTACTGGCAGTCCCTGTAATCTGACCGAATGTTGATTGCGTCGTGACAGTGGCTGCTGGATTGCCCAGTACCGGATGGTTGAATACATTGAAGGCTTCGACGTCCAATTTCAGGGCTACCCCTTCTCGGATCGGAAACAGCCGGTGAACCGACGTATCCATGTTCCAGAGATTTTGGCCGTGCAGGAAGTTGCGCGGGGAATTTCCCAGCGTACCAATCGCCGGCGTCGCAAAGGCGCACGGATTGAACCACTGGGTAGTGGTATGGATCGACCCCGAGGGCGGCGTGCAGGATGGGTTTGCTGCGATCGGTCCAGTCTGGTACGGATTACCGACCAGGTTTGCTCGCTCATACGTGCTCGCATTGCCCGTATTTGCGATATCTCCACCCGCCATGACGTTGAAGTTTTGCCCCGTTCGTGCGGTAAATATGCCGTTCACTTGCCAGTTGCCGACGATATAGTCCACCAGATGATTGCCGGTGGAGAACTGCTTACCGGTGCCAAAGGGAAGCTCGTAAAGGAAGTTTGCCGAGAACATCTGAGGAATGCTGAAGCTGGCCGGGCCACGGCTGCCTCGCGGATTATATGGATCTTCCGGGACGCCACCTTCAACTCCAAAGTAGCCGTCGCCTCCTTCATCGAGCGTCTTGCTCCACGTATAGGAGAGGGTGTAGCCGAAGCCGGAGCTGAATTGGTGCACCAGCGATGCCTGTAGAGCGTTATACGACGCGCTGGCCGCACTGTGGTCCCATGACTTTTCCGGAACCGTATAGGGGAAGGGCTGACCGGTAGTTCCTGCCGGCCGCGTCGCAAACGACTGTGCAACGGCTGGAGTGCCGGTGTTGTAGTAGCCGCCAACATCCATGCGGTGCGATGCAGAACCTACATAATTCATCGAGAGGATCGTATGACCGCCAAACTGCTGCTCTACGCCGAGGTTGTACTGCTCCGAGTAGGGGTTCTTCCAGAGCGGATCGACCATGTAATTCACATTCGACGAACTGAACGGCGTCGCCGAAGGAAGATTGCCTCCATTGTCGGCAAAAGGATCCTGCGCCGATGTGTATGGCGTACCCGGTGTATTGGTGTTGTTGATCTGCAACGTACCCGTATCCGGCCACGACCCTTGGTAGTTCTGCGTCATCTGGATGATGGCCGCCCAGTTGTCGTAGGTCATGCCGAAGCCGCCTCGAACTGACATCTTGTCGTTCACGCGATACGCAAAGCCGAAGCGTGGACTGATATTGTCCTTGCTCCCGTGCAGTATCTTGCCGCCTAAGGCGACCCGCACATGCGCTGGAAGAGTGCTCGAAGGCAGGCAGGGAGCGTGTTGACGCACGCTGCAAAGAGGAGGCAACTGCTGGACGATGTAGTCGCCTGTGTTGAAGTCGAAGTCTCCGGTTTCAATGCTGCCCTGCAATCCAACCGACGCCTGAGTTCCATATGCGGGAATGACGCTGCGGTCATAGCGCAAGCCGTAATTCACGGTCAGGTTACGAGTCATCTTCCAGCTGTCCTGCACATAGGCACTGCCGATACCACCGGGACGCTCCGTCAGCAGAACGTTGCGCTTGTTCTCGTTGTTCGGATAATCGAGCAGAAAGTCCGCCAGGCCAAAACCGGATTGCGCGCTGATCTGCGCGGTAGTCATTCCCGCTGGAGAATCCGGGTTCTTGGCAAAGTTAGCGGTCGAGGCTCCGGTAAACGTCACCTGCCCCTGGCGCAGCTCGGCAGTATAGTTCACCTCGTCCCACGCGCCGCCCACCTGGAACTGATGGTTCCCCAGGGTCTTCATGAGACTGCCCGACCATTCATGAATGCTCGATAGGTTCGATGTCGGACTGTTAACCTCACCGCCACCGAAACCGCCCGTCACCGACTGAGTAACCAGCACCGTTGCTCCCCCTACAAACGAGTTGCACATATCGGCGGAGCATCCATACGTCTGCCATAGCTTGTGGTTGTTGAACTGGGTGATGACATCGTCTTCAACGTGTGTTTTGCCGTACTGCACCTGCATACTCATCGTTGGACTGAAGACGTGCATCCAGCTTGCTCCATACTGCTGCGCGGGAATCTGCGTCGAAGAAAACAGGGTTGGAAGTGTGCTGGGCGCGGTCTGATACCACTGGATCGCCGCATAGCGGAAAAAGATGAAGTCCTTCGAGCCAATGTGCTGGTCAATCCGGCCCGTATAGTTGTATGTCTCCTGCCTCGTCGGGCTTGTGATCTGGTAGTTATCCGTCGTCGGAGCAATTCCTGGAATGACAATCGGAGTGAGGCCACCAAATACAGCGTTGACAAAGGCCAGCGAGTACGGATTCATCTCGGACAGGGGTATCTGATTGCCTGCGTACCCCGGACGGGCTGGTGTCGCTGCATTGTTGGCAATGGTTGGGTCATAGAGCTGGCACGGGTAGGATTCCACCTTGGTGTCACCGGCAACGCAAGTCCCGCTCTTGGTCACACCGGTCTGCGCGCTGCTGAAGTCGCCATTGAGCTGGGCCGGCGTAGGAATCAAAATTTTGGTTGATCCGGCCTTGGAGTAATGCGACCCCTCGAAACCAACCTCAAAGAATGTTTTATCCCTACCGTCGTAGAGCCGTGGAAGCATCACAGGGCCACCCGCCTGCGCACCAAACATGTTCAGGTGATACGCCGGTGGCGAGGAGAAAAATGGTTGCGCATCGAAGCTATTGCTGCGCAGGAAGTCCCACGCAGATCCATGCAGGTTGTTTGTTCCCGATTTCGTGACAAGGTTTACAACCCCGCCCAGCGAGCCACCATACTCCGAGTCGTTGTGCGAGTTGATTTTGAACTCCTGCACGGTGTCGATGATTGGCGGGACGGCGTACGTGTTGTACCAGGCCGAGTTGTCGTTCATGCCATCCACCAGATAGATCGTGGACCGGTTACCCGCTCCGTTGATGGAAGGAAATGAGTAACTACTGGAGGCAACGACTGCAGTATTGCTCGCACTGCCGTTCTGTCCTGTGCTGATCGGAGTTACGCCTGGCGTCAGGGTGAGGAGCTGCGTAAAGTTGCGGCCATTCAGGGGGAGATCGTTCACTGCCTTCTCGCCAATGACTGTACCTAATTGCGCAGTCGAACTCTCCACCTGACTGCCTACCGCCTGCACTGTGACGGTCTGGGCCACGTCGCCTACTTTGAGTGCAGCATTAATCGTCACGGCCTGTGCTACCGCTACGTCGAAGGCAGCAACCGTCTCACTCTGAAAGTTCGGCGCAGAGAATGTGAGGGTATAACGCGCAGGCGGCACGCTGGAAAAAAAATAGTCTCCGGCTCCATTCGAAACCGTCTCGCGCTCAACGTTGGTCGCTATGTTCCTCAGCACGACCTTGGCCCCGGGCACGACCTCCTGTGCTGGATCGGTTACGACACCATTAATAGAAGACGAGGAAGTTTGAGCGAAGGCTGTGACGGTCAGGCTCACCGCGCACATCAATATGAGAGTGACGATTGTCGTCGCCCTGAACTGGGCGAACTTTTTCTCTAGCGTTCGAATGGCTTGCATGGCTGGCTCCTATGATTCGCACATAAAACAAATTCATTGCAGATGGAAATCTACAAGCCGCCGAAACCTACTGTCAAGAAAATTTTTACTAATTACATATTTATTTTGCCAGCAAATACTTCGGGCAGGCAGGCAGAGGAGCCCATAACAGACTTCCCGCATATAGACGTAAATGGGGAGCCAGTTGCAGATACCGCTGCAAGCTGTTTCGACGAGTATGATTTGTGTCGAGAAAGACCGGTTCCGTTATTACGCGTTCTAGACGGACCTGACTGGCCCCGTGGACTGGCGAATGACCAGCTCGGTAGCGATCTGGTATTCAATGCCATGATCTGCGCCTTTGTGACTAGCGGCATACAAGGCAGTGAATGCACGCGAGGCAATCTCCATCCGCGGAACACGCACGGTGGTCAGGGGTGGTTGCAGATACTGGCTCAGTTCAATGTCGTCGAAGCCCACGACTGAGATATCGTCCGGCACGCGCAGCCCAGCCGCATGAATCGCGCCGATAACCCCAATCGCTGTCAGATCATTCGAAGCCAGCACTGCCGTCGGTATGGTGCTCATCTTCAGAAGCTGCGCCATCGCGGACTGGCCACCGTCAATATGATGGTTGCCCGTCTTCATATAATCCGGCCTGGGCTTGATGCCGCGATTCTTCAAGGAACGAAGAAATGCATCTTTGCGGGTCTGCGCCGAAGGCAGCGTGGGAGGACCGCTGATAAATGCAATTCGCTCATGGCCGAGCGATGCAAGGTGAGCGATAGCGTGTTCAATACCGATGTCGTAGTCGATAAAGATATTGCTGGTCATCCTGCCGACTTTGCCGGTGTCGAGAAAGACGATGGGGATACCACGCTTATTGAGAAGCTGAATCAATTGCTGATCCATCTCCGATGTCATGATGGCGACGCCGTCAACTTTGCGTTCGAGCATGCGGCGGACACAGACTTGCATACGCTGGGGTTGGTAATCCGTGTTGGCTATGAGCAGCTCCTGACCGTGCTCGACGGCGATGCGCTCGAATCCTTTGGCAATATCGGGAAAGAATGGGTTAGTAATGTCGGAGATGATGAGTCCGTACATGTGGCTTTTGCCGGAGCCGAGGGTGCGCGCGTGTGAGTTCGGGTAGTAGCCCAGGGCCTTGATGGCGCTGCGCACGCGGCGTTCGGTGTGAGTGCTGACAGGGACCGTCCCATTCACAACCCGGGACACTGTGGCGGTGGAGACTCCGGCTCGCTTGGCAACTTCTCGAATGTTCATCTACGGTAGGTGTCCGATCTCCCGAATCTACGTCCAGAGGCCGCAATGCCGATAATCTATATTATGCTCGCAGCATATTATATTGCCGAGGTACGGCTTTAGTCGCATCGATTTGATGCTTTGCCCAGGTTTAGAGCAAACCCCCTATTCTCCATATGGAACCCAGATGTTTTTGACCTGCGTGGCATGCCGCATGAAGTAGCGGCCATTGCATTGCGCGGCGTCAAACCAGTCAAGGCTGTACTTGTCGTTGGTCCAGGTCTGCTTCAGGTTGCCGATGGATGCGGCCTTGACCAGCGTTGCATCTTCCAGGCTGCGGAAGCTCCAGATGGCGTCCACGTCATCGTGCTCGGCGAGCGTCTTTGCCAGTTCAGAGGGATGTCCGGCAACGAGGTTCACGACTCCGCCCGGGAGGTCGCTGGTGTCGAAGACCTGGTAGAGGTCGGCCGTAATAGTTGCGTATTTTTCCGATGGCACCGCGACCACCGTATTGCCCGCAGCTATAGCTGGAAGCACGAGCGAGAAGAATGCAAGCAGAGGAACCTCGTCCGGGCAGATAATGCCGATGACGCCGATGGCTTCGTTCATGGCCAGGGTGACGTTGCGCATGGGAGGGTTGTGCACCTGGCCGTCGTACTTGTCGGCCCATGCCGCATATGTGAAGATGCGCTCGATGCTCTGTTCGACCTCGGCTGCGGCTTGCTTTTCGCCGACGACGCGTGCGAGCCGGGAGGCGATCTCAGCGCTGCGCTGCATGAGGTTTTCGGCGAGGTAGTAGAGCACCTGGGCTCGCGTGTGCGCGGTGGTCTTCGCCCACTTTTCAGCCTTGCGCGCTGCCTCGACTGCGTTGCGGATGTCTTTACGGTTGCCCAGTGGGGCTTCGCCGAGGAGCGCGCCGTCTTGTGCGTAGACGGGGAAGCTGTAGCCGGAGTCCGGCCTCGCCTGCTTGCCGCCGATGTACTGCTTCACCGTGCGGTCGATGGAACCGGGGTTCTGGCCATTTTGCGCTATGTGCTGTGCGGGTGCAGTCGTGGAACTGCTCTTCGGCTTTTCCGTGAGCCATGCCGGTTCGAGATACTCGTACATGCCCTCGCGTCCGCCTTCGCGTCCGTAGCCGCTTTCGCGGTAACCGCCGAAGCCACAGGAGGCGTCGAAGAGGTTGGTGCTGTTGACCCAGACCACTCCCGCTTTGACCTGCGAGGCGACGTCGAGCGCGACATTGATGCTCTCGCTCCAGATGGAGGCGGCAAGACCGTAGGCGGTGTTATTGGAGAGTTCGACTGCTTCGGCCGGTGTGCGGAAGGTCATCGACGTGAGCACCGGGCCGAAGATCTCTTCCTGCGCGACCGTCGCTGTGGGCTGGACGTCGGTTAGCAGCGTTGGTGGGAAGTAGAGGCCCTTGGCGGGAAGTGCCGAAGAGGGTTGCCAGCAGGTTGCTCCTTCGGCGACGCCTTGATCGACGAGCGAGCGGATGCGCTCAAGCTGAACCGGCGCGACGATGGCTCCGATGTCTACTGATTTGTCGAGCGGCGAGCCGATGCGGAGCGTCTTCATGCGGGTGCGAATCTTCTCGTGCAGGACATCTGCGACGCGCTCCTGCACCAGCAGCCGTGAGCCAGCGCAGCAGACCTGGCCCTGGTTGAGCCAGATGCCATCGACCAGGCCTTCAACGGCGGAGTCGAGGTCAGCGTCGTCGAAGACAATGAAGGGCGACTTGCCGCCGAGTTCGAGCGAGAGTTTTTTGGCGGAGGCTGCGGTGGATTTGCGGATGATGCGGCCTACTTCAGTCGAGCCAGTAAAGGCGATCTTGTCGATGCCTTCGTGCTCTGTGATAAGCGCGCCAGTGCGGCCGTCGCCGTTGACGATGTTCAGCACGCCGGGTGGAAGGTCAATCTCCATCGCGAGCTCCGCCATCGCAAGCGCAGTGAGCGGCGTGTACTCGGCTGGCTTGATGACGACGGTGTTTCCAGCCGCGAGCGCAGGGGCGACCTTCCAGGCGAACATCAGCAGCGGGAAGTTCCACGGGATGATTTGCCCAACGACGCCGCAGGGCTTGTAGCCGCGGAACTCGCTCTCTAACAACTGCGCCCAGCCGGCATGATGGTAGAAGTGGCGGGCGACGAGCGGGATGTCGAGATCGCGGCTTTCGCGGATGGTCTTGCCGTTGTCGATGGTCTCGAGCACGGCGAGGTGGCGGGAGTGCTTCTGCACCTGCCGCGCGAGCGCGTAGAGATAACGGGCGCGCTGGTGGCCGCTGAGCGCCTGCCATGCGGGAAGTGCCTTGCGCGCGGCGGCGACAGCAGCGTTTATATCAGCAGCAGTGGCCTGGGCTATATCGGCGATCTTGTCTCCGTTGGCCGGGTTGCTGGTGGTGAAGTACTCGTCTGAGGACGGCTTGCGCCACTCGCCGTTGATGAAGAGGTCGAAGCGGCGATGGTGGCCGTCGAGCCAGCGCTCCGTCTCCTTCGGGTCTTCAGGAGCAGGGCCGTAGTCCATAGCGTAGAACTCTTCGACGATAGGGTTGCTCACGATGGTCTCCTTCAGGCGATGGGGTGGCGGTAGGCGGCGGAGTAGCGTCCGGTGAGGTGGTGCTCGAGCTGGCGCTCGATGTCGGCCAGCATGCTGCTGGCACCGAAGCGGAAGAGGCTGGGTTCAAGCCAGGGTCGACCTAGCTCGTCCTTCATGACATACAGCCAGGTGAGCGCCTGCTTAGCGGTCTTGATGCCGCCAGCCGGCTTGAAGCCGACGGCGTAGCCGGTGCGCTCGGCGTACTCGCGGATGGCGCGGACCATCACGAGCGAAACAGGGATTGTGGCGTTGACAGCTTCTTTACCGGTCGAGGTCTTGATAAAGTCTGCCCCTGCCATCATGGCAACCATACTGGCGCGGGCAACGTTGCGGAGCGTGAGGAGATCGCCGGTGCCGAGGATGGCTTTCATGTGCGCGGGGCCGCAGGCTTCCTTGAAGGCGGCGACTTCGTCGTAGAGCGCCTGCCATTCGCCATTGAAGACATGTGAGCGAGTGATGACGATGTCTATCTCATGTGCTCCAGCTTCGACGGAGCGGCGAATCTCGGCGACGCGCTGTTCGAGAGGCGAGAGGCCTGCGGGGAATCCAGTCGAGACGGCGGCGACGGGGATGTTCGTTCCTTCAAGAGCCTTAACTGCTGTTTCGACGAAGGCGTGGTAAACGCAGACGGCTCCTGTGGTGAGGTGGAGGTCTTCGATGCCGAGCCCTTTGACGAGGTGCTGCTGGAGCGGGTGGCGGGCCTTGGCGCAGAGGCGCTTGACGCGCTCGACGCTGTCGTCGCCGCTGAGGGTGGTCAGATCCATGCAGGCGATGGCGCGGAGGAGCCAGGCGGCTTGCCACTGCTTCTTGACCGAGCGGCGGGTGTCGATGGTGGAGGCGCGGCGCTCGACGGCACTAGTGTTGACGCGGACCTCTTCGATCCAGTCGAGGTTGAGCGGGATGCAGCGATTGGGCTCGAGCGGGTGACCGTTGAGCTCGACTGCCGGAGCGGCGTGTTGTTCTTGTTGCCTGATAGCCATGGGCTTCACCGTGAACATGATAGTGCGTGCGGGCCCACTACCGCTATCGACGCTGGAGCAGCGCGTCTACCTCGGTGCGATATGGCATTGATGGTGCTGTGCCAGGCCGGGTGACGGAGATGGCTGCTACGGCACAGCCGAATTGGGTTGCTTCGACTATCCCCTTCCCTTCTGCCAGTGCTACAGCGAAGGCTCCGTTGAAAGCGTCGCCTGCGCCGGTTGTTTCGACGACCAGGCCTGCATCGAAGGCGGGTACATGCTGGCTGACGGTTGCGTTTTTGACGAACGCTCCCTGCGAGCCAAGGGTGATGATGACGTTATGCGCGCCTCGGTCAAGCAGCGCGTCTGCCGCTTGCTCGGCTTCGGCAATAGACGCGACTCGGATACCGGTGAGTTTTTCCGCTTCGGTTTCGTTGGGCGTGAGGTAGTCGCAGTACTGGAAGAGGGTTTCGGGCAGCGTGCAGGCTGGCGCGGGATTGAGCACAGTGGCGACGCCGAGGGTGTGTGCAAGACGAATGCCGTGCTCAACAGTTGGCAGCGAAAGTTCGAGTTGCGCTATGAAGACGGCGGCGTTTGCGATGAGAGACCGCGCCTGATCTACCTCGTCTGGCGTGAGTTCGTAACATGCACCGGGAACGACGATGATGGCGTTCTCGCCTTTGGCCGCGTCGATGATGATCGCGGCTGCTCCGGTTGCAGATTCGGTCTCCAGCAGATATTGCGTGTCGATACCTTCTTCGCGGTAGGTTTTGCGGGCGAGATCGCCGAAGGGGTCGTTGCCGAGTTTGCTGATGAAGCTGACCCTTGCTCCTGCGCGTGCCGCGGCGACGGCCTGGTTGGAGCCTTTGCCGCCGGGGCCGAGCTTAAATTCGACGCCCATGTGGGTCTCTCCCCAGGCCGGCAGCTTCGTGGTGCGGAAGGCGACGTCAGCTACGTAACTTCCCATTACAACCACGTGCTTCGTGTTCATCGATCTTGAAATCTCCGCGCCACTCAGAGCCGTTCTTCAGCTTCAGACAGCATATGCTCACGGATCATAGTAGATCCTCCTCGTCTTTTTCTATGCTTTGAGGACGGTGGCTTGATTGAGGAAATCAGGGTCTATATCTACGCCGAAGCCGGGGCCAGTGGGAACGCGGATGACGCCGTTGCTGTCACTGCGCAGGGTGGATGTAGCACAGTGATAGGGCAGCTCGTTGTTGAACTCCTTGAACTCGTGGTACGGGCCGGAGTTCGGGATGGCAGTGACGAAATGCATCATGTACACGTAGCCGAGGCCGGTTGAGGAGATGTGCGGGATGCATTGCTTGCCGAAGGCGTTCGCCATGCGCGCAACCCTCATGCAGCGCACCATGCCGCCGAAATAGAACATGTCCTGCTGGACGATGGAGAGGCCGCCGTTGGCGACGAGCCAGCGGAAGTTGTGCGTGCTGGGCTCCTGCTCACCACCGGCGATGGGGATTTCGAGTGCGTCGGCTACCTGCTTTGTCTCTTCGTACCAGTCGAACGGCACCGGCTCTTCGAAGAACGCGTATTTGTACTGCTGCATGAGCTTGCCGATGCGGATGGCTTCGGCAACGTTGTAGGAGCCGTTGGCGTCGGCGGAGATGATCATCTGGTCGCCGAAGGTTTTACGCACGAGCGGAATGAGCTTCTCGCTGCGGCCCGGTGGGGTTTCGATGTGGCTCATGCGGCCGCCGAGCTTGAACTTGATTGCCTTCGCTTTGGAGATGGCGACCTCTTCCTTGAGATGCTCGATGGTCTCTTCGGCAGAGATGCCGCGCTCGCCGTTGGCCTGGTAGACAGAGATGCTGTGGTTGTAGATCTTATCGCTGATAAGCAGGCCCATGGGGAGGTTGGCCATCTTGCCGAACATGTCGAGAATGGCAAACTCGATGGTAGAGATGGGAACCCAGATGGCGAGTCCCTTGGCCTTGTAGTTGTTGTGATAGATGGTGGATTCAGTGATAAGCCATTCGAGATCGCGCGCGTCTTTGCCGATGAAGAATGGGGCGATGTGCTTGACGAAGATGGGGTAGAGCACAGACATCTGTTCGGCGTTCGAGACGGAGATGCCTTCGTGGCCGTCTTTTGAGCGAACACGGCAGAGATATTGCTTGCCGTTGACGAGCAGCTCGACGCTCTCGATGATGACGGGATCGTGAAAGAGCTCGCGCTTGAAGACGGGTTGTTTGAGGATGGCGTCGAGTTTTGCGTAGCGCTCTTCGAGCGTTCCTGGCAGACCGTGGCGTGGTGCGTTCAGGAACTGCGCATGTGCAGCGTGCGGAAGTGCTGCGATCGCCGCGCCTCCTGAGAGTGCAGTGGCAAGGAACTTGCGACGACTGGTCTTCATGGTCGGTCTTTCTCCCATCGTACTGATTTGTTTCTTTGGTGTAGTGACGAGTGAAGAGGGGAAAAAGCCGATGGATTTTTGATTTTGCGGTAACTATAAAATGCGCTTTCTGTTTTGAAGATTGAACGGACAGGTCATGTCACCTTAAGCAGGACAAAATTTACGGCACGGGTAGACCCCGTGCCGTAAGGTAGATTCTTCAGTACCCTTCTAGAACTCGACCTTTGCTCCGAGTTGCAGGAAGCGAGCGTTGTGCTGACTGGTTACTTTGCCAAAAGAGGAGCTGTTCGTGCTGCCGTTGATTCCACCAAGGCTGGCGTAGTTGAAGAGGTTGTAGACTTCCATCCGGAGTTGCAGGTTTGCGCGCTCACGGATGCGTGTGTTCTTCAGTAGCGCGAAGTCAGTGTTGGCATACCCAGGATTACGATAACCATTGATGACTTCATTCCCTTCGCCCGGAAGCGTTGAGGGAGCTGTGAAATCACTGACCGCAAAGACTCCAGGACCCGTAGTGAAACCGCTACCGTTTGATGTGCGGGCAAGCTGGTGGTTTCTGTCGGTTGGGATCTTGTATCCATAGGTGGGAACGTTTGGTAGATCGCTGTTGGTGCCGTCGGCGTTATAGTCTCCGGGCGACGTCTTCGAGAGCACGCTGCCTGCAACCTCTCCTGATTTCCATGCATTTCCATTCGCCACAGTGAAGGGCGTGCCGCTCTGGAGGATGGTGATGGCGCTCGGCTTCCAGCCGTTCGTCAGGAGGTGAAGAAAACCCGGTCCGGCATGCAGGCCAGGCAGTGCATAGTCGACTAACATCGAGACACGGCTGGGAACGTCCCAGTACGAGTGCGACCAGTACTGTTTGTAGTTGCCGGTGTTGGACTGGACCGTTGGGTAGCTGCCGTCGTCGTCCCAACTGCTTGAGCGCGTGTAGGAGGTGTCAATGGAACCACGATGCAGAAACCGGCCCTTGAACTCGGCGATGAACGCGTTGTAGGTGGCGGTTGGGCCGTTCGTGGTGTACATGATCTTGCCGAAGTTCTGGTTCAGACGGACGAATTTGCCGTTGTTCTGGATCAGGCTGCCTGGGAAGTTATTGATGTCGACGCCGTAGTATGCATTGCCGGAACGGCCCGCGGCGTTGGTGAACAGCCCGGTGGAGTGTGACCCTGAGTAGCCCGCTGCGATCGAGTAGTTAATCCCGAGAGAGCGTTCGAGCGTGACGTTGTAGTTGAAGGTGTTGGACGCGTGCAGGTTGAAGTCGTTCGCGGCGATGTTGGACTGGATGCCGGTGATACCGCCCGCGCTGTTCAGACCGGTCGTTGGGATTTGCGGATAGGTGAATCCGAATGGGTAGGTGTCAGAGGTGCCGACACTGTAGATTGGCGCGGGGCCGCTCGAGTTCGATTGGAAGGTGACGGTAACGGGTGCGGGCGGGTTGCCGAATTCGTTCTGGATGTTCCCGAGCGTGATCCAGTCGTGGTACATGCCCCAGCCGCCGCGGACAAACCACTTACCTTGTCCGGTCGGATCGAACGCAACGCCGATGCGCGGGCTCCATGCCTTCGGACTACTGCTGAAGGAATGCGGGACCTGCTTGACGTAGCCGTTCGCAACGCGGTCCTCGGTAGTTGTGCCCTGGCCATAGAAGAACGTGGCCTCGGTGAATCCGCTGTTGGGAGCGGGGTTGCCGAAGTTGTCCCAACGGAGGCCGTAGGTGAGCGTGAGCTTCTTATTTACCTTCCAGGTGTCCTGGGCGAAGATGCCGATGGTACCGCCATGTGCCTGCACGCTCCCGCCTGTGATCCCTGCCAGTTGGCCGGTCACGAGGTTATAAGCAACACCCGTCTCGGTATAGATCTGATCCTGTAAAAACGCAGGGATGGACTGGAAGTTATATACCGGCTGCGAGAACCAGGGCCCGAAGAAGGTCAGGTTGTCACCGTGGAAGCCTTGATAACCGACCTGGATGCTGTGTGACTTGTAGAGGTGAGTGACCGCATCGCGCCAGATGTAGTGGTGCTGCACGTAGTCTTCGTCGGCCTGGCTGACACCGAGCTGCGTTGCCCATCCTCCAGTAACAGTAATGATGGGCACATGGAACGGGCCGGTCGCGTTGTTGAGGCCCTCCATGCGGAGGAAGCCGAAAGCAGCCTCATTGATAGTGTTGGCATTGAAGGTATGGGTCTCATTGCCCTGAACGGAACGCACAATGTAGTGCTGCGGCGTGCCGTGGTCCACGCGGACGGACGGCCCGCCGAGATCGAGGCCGGTGCGGTAGTAGTTCACGTAGACACGGTCTTTACTCCAGTATTTGTCTCCGCGAATGTTGTACTGCAGGCCGTTCCGCGTGGTGGACGCGTTGAAGACACCGTTATCGATGATCGGCAACGCACACGGAATGTATGCGGCTGATGCAGTGCCGCAGGTGGTCGGATAGAGGTCGCTTCCGTACGTTGCGACGCTGGTCGTGGAGGCGTTGCTGGCTGGAAACTGCGAGAGGAGCTTTACTCCAATCGAGTTTGGCCACTGTGTTTTTGCCCAGGAAGTGAACGCCGGATCCTCATAGGTCGTCTGTGAGGTGCCGGGGACTTGCTGAATAAGAGGCTCCCAGCCAGTGAAGAAGTAGGTCTGCTTCAACTTCGGGACGGGGCCGCCGAGCGTGAACGACATGTTGTTGAGGTGGTACTTGGCGATTTTAGTGGTCTGTTCGGGCTGGAACTCTGTGCGCGCCTGCAGCCAGTCAGCAGTGTAATAGTCGCTGGCCATCAAGTGATACTTGTTCGTGCCGGCGCGGCTGGTCATTACTTCCACGATAGAGCTGTTGCGACCGTAGTCCACGTTATAGGTATTCACCTGGACGGTGGCTTCCTGCACGGTGTCAGGATTTGGAACGAGATTCAAAACGCCGGGAGTGATGTCGCTGGTGATGTCCAGACCATCAAGGACATAGACATTGCCCAGGTTGCTGCGGCCGTTCGCGCTTGCCGCGACCTCGGTTTCAGCCGCATAGTTGTCGGTTCCCTCTGCGCCGAGGCCAGTAACGCCCGGTGCAAGAGTCGTGAGCGAAAGCAAACTGTGGGCAGGTAGAGGCAGCGAGTCCAGTTGATCGGTTGTGATGGTCATCTGGGTGCGCGTTTCAGCAGTGTCGAGAACAGGGGCCTGCCCCGTCACTTCGACAGTCTGGGATTGAGACGAAATGGTCAGCGTAAATGGCACGTTCATCATCTGGTCGGTCTGCAGACGCACGGAGGTGGTGTGGGATGCGAATCCTTTGGCGGTTGCAATTACGTCATAGGGACCAGGCGCTACGCTGATGAACCGGTAGTCTCCTTTGGGGCCGGAGGTAGCCGTCTGCGAGACGCGGGTGTCGGTGTCTGTCAATGTGACGGTCGCGCCCGGGATCACAGCGCCGGTGGAATCCGACACCGTACCCTGGAGACTGCTCGAAAATTGAGCGTAGGCAGCGGTCGTGAACGCTCCTGCAACGACCAGTAGCGCCAGAAGTAGCTTGACGGTTGCGCTCATTGCCTGCGTGGGGAGTCCGAAAGATATCTGTGGTCTCGGATATGAATCATTGATGCTTATCTTGCTGATCATCGTTATCAGCCTCCTATTTTTGGCCAAAGAAAACGTATTCCAGCATGTGTGTAACGTTTCACCATCACTTCTCTCGAAGATGCCGGTGGTGTCTCTTGGCCCGCTAACCTGCGGCTGTCAGAAACGCCAACAGGAATTTGTATTTAGTTCGTGACAATAATTAATGAAAATAGGTTTTGTCAATATAGTTTTTTTATTAATCTATATTAATTTTCAAAAATTTGAGCTTGCGCTTATTTAACTCCAAAGCGCGGAAGTAACCCCTTTGAATACTGGATCTTCTAGAATTGTTTGATGGATGAAACTACTGGCGCAAAGACCTGGGCACTGAATCTGACTAGTCTTTTTTTTGTTCTTGTGCAGAGCGCATGTACTGCTGTGATGGCGATCAGCGGGGTTCGCGTGCTGATTGGGCTGGGCGCGCTGGCGGTGGCCACCGTCGGCATCGACCGACCCGCCATCGGGTATCACCAGAATGCGATCCGTATTCCGATGCTGACGCTAGCGGCCGTCGGATCGCTCGTCAATCTGTATGTGATCTGGCGGATTCGCTCACTACGGGCTCGACCTGCTTCAGCGTGGCGAGTGAAGCCAGCGACGCCGAAGCAGGTACGGTCGGAGCGAATACAGATTGCGCTGGCTTATTTGACTCTGGTGCTAGTGGCGTCGGAAAGCATCCTGCACCACATCATCCATCATGGTCACTAGCAAGACCGAGTTCGTCGTCGAGGCGGGCGTGGAGGCGTTCGCTGTAGGCAACTGGGAGTTCGAAGACGCGATCATCGGCGGTAAGGATGAGGATGTTACGCGTGGAGTCAAGAATGGCCGAGCAGAGTTCGCAGTGCTCGAGGTGCTTCTCGACGAGCGCGAGCATCTCGGGGTCTAGCGAGTGGTCGAGATAGTCGGAGATGTGGTCCCACACGTGTTTGCACTCTAAAACCATGATCGCCACCTCCTTTTTTCCGGGGTTACGCGGCTTTTGAGCTCGGGCGCGAGCCGCTTTTGCAGCATCAGGCGCGCACGGTGCAGACGGACCTTCACAGCGCTGACGCCGAGGTTCATCGCTTCTGCAATCTCGTTGACGCTCATCTCCTCGACGTCGCGCAGCATGAAGACCTCGCGGTAGATCGTCGGAAGTTCTTCGATTGCCTGCCTCAGGATGGCGCGAACTTCGCTGCGCTCGACAGCTTCGGAGGGAACTTCGCGCCAGTCGCGCAGGAGGGCGGGCGTGATGTGGCGTTGGTCATCTTCGGGTGCATCGAGCGATTCCACTTTGAATCGCTGGCTGCGACGGAGGCGGGTGCGGGCCTCGTTGAGCGTAATGCTGATGAGCCAAGTGGAGAATTTTGATTGCGCCCGGAAACTGGCGAGGCTGCGGAAGGCACGGAGAAATGCCTCCTGCGCAACTTCTTCGGCTTCAGCTTCGTTGCGGAGAAGCGAGAAGGCCATCAGATAGACGCTGCGCTCGAAGGGACGGATGAGGTCGTGGAACTGGCGCTTGTCGCCGGCGAGAATGGCGGCGATCATTGCGGATTCGTCACGAACTGTTACGACTTCCGTCATGGCTGCTCAAGATGCTTACGGAACTGCTTTTCGAGGAGCGCATCTATTGAATAGAATCCTGCGCCGAAGATCAAGACCATGAGCGCGGCGAAGAGGAAGGTGTAGGGGTCGGCGTTGTAGAACTTGCCGGGGTCTGAGAAGAACGCAGTCAAGGCATCACGGTCGGCAGTCCAGTAGGCGACGAGCATGTTGACTGTGAGCATGAGACCGAAGAGGCGCGTGGCGACGCCGAGGACAAGCGCAATGCCACCGATGAGCTCGAGGCTGGAGACGAAGTGCGCAGTCACACCTGGCGCAGGCAGGTTGAGGCTGGTGAAGAAGTCGGTCACGCGGTCGAGATGGTGAAGCTTGCCCCAGCCGCTTTGAATGAGCTGCCATCCCCAGTAGAGCCGGATGATGAGCAAAAACGGCGACTTGAGCGATGAGGCCCAGTGGGCGCAGTTCAAGTAGAGTTTGGCGAGGATCTTCATTACGCGCGGTCTCTTTCTTCGGGCGGGATACAGAACCAGCCGAGTTCCATCCAGTGGGCGAAGGCGGACTGGAGATATGCGGGGCGCTGATCTTCGGGTGTGTCGCTACCATCAAAGCCTGATTCGATTGCCTCGCCTAATGTTTTTCCGTCGCGGAGAGCGGAGAGTATTTGGAAGTCTTCGCGGGAGAGGCGCTTGTAGTAGACGGAGTCGTCGTGGCGGTGCACGGCGAGGAAGACGTCTTCGCGCGGGAGCGAACGGATGGTGCGGAGCTTGCGCGCGATGTAGCCGGTGGAGGCATTGTTGCTGGAGCCGTTGCTGCTGCCGGTTTCGCTGCGGACTGCGAGGAGCGCGTCGTCGACGGCGTAGTGGGCACGAACAAAGCCAAGGTAGGGTTGCAGCGCAATCTGCGAGTCTTCGCCGACGCCGAGGAGCATCTCGGGTGCGAGGCGTGGGAGCGCGAGGCCGTCGAAAGCTTCGATGTGTGCCCATTCGAGCGCGGCCATCTCGCGGGCGGCCTCGATGTGCGGGCCGGTGTAGGATGGGTTTTCGTCGAGCCAGGCGACGAGACGCGAGCCAAGGTTGCGCAGAGAGAAGGAGGTCGAAGGGCAGGCTTCGAGATAGGCGCGCATGAGTGACTGGAAGCGCTTGCGGCCAACGATGGCCTCAACGCCGGGGAAGTCTTCCTGAAAGCTGGAGAAGAGGCGGAACCAGTATTGGCGGTTGTAGATTTCGAGGCGCTCGAAGGAGGTGAGGCGGTCGTTTGGCTTGATGAAGTCGGCGGCCTCGGTTGCGTTTGAGCGGCCTGCGGGGTTGCGTTGCTTCATCTGCTCGGAGAGCGTGAGCGGCTGCATGACGGCGGCGGCCATGCGACGCTGGATTTGTTCGAGAGCGCTACTCATCGCACGCACTCAGCTTCTTTTTCTTTGGCCGCGACGGCTTGCAGATAGCGGTTGGCTTTGAGTGCTTCGGCGTGGACTTCGTCGAAGGATGGGATGTTGTCGTCCCACTCGAGCAGGGTTGCTGTTGGGCCGCAACGCTCGATGGCGCGGGCGTAGAGCTTCCAGACGGGGTCGAGTACGGGATGGTCGTGCGTATCCAGAATGTACTTCTCAAATTTGGAGTGACCGGCGATGTGGATCTGCGCGACGCGATCGGCGGGGACCGATTCGACGTAAACTTTGGGGTCGAAGTTGTGGTTCTGCGATGAGACGTAGATGTTGTTCACGTCGAGAAGGATGCCGCAGTCGGCGCGCTCGACGACCTCGTTCAGGAACTCCCACTCGGTCATCTCGGAGACGTGGAACTCGGCGTAGCTGCTGACGTTTTCGACGACGACGGGGACTTCGACGAAGTCGCGTACCTGGCGGATTTTTTCCGCGGTGATCTTTGCGGCTTCGAAGGTGTACGGCATGGGGAGCAGGTCGTGCGTGTAACGGCCATCGACACTGCCCCAGCAGAGATGGTCGGAGAGCCACGGGGTTTTTGTGCGGCGCACGAGCGCCTTGAGGCGTTTCAAATGGTCGCGGCTGAGCTTGTCCGCCGAGCCGAAGTACATGGAGACGCCGTGCTGGACGACCTTGTACTGATCGAGGATGCTGTCGAGAACGGCAAGAGGGCGGCCGCCGTCGACCATGTAGTTTTCCGAGATGATTTCAAACCAGTCGACGACTGGCTTCTTTTCCAGGATGTGACTGTAGTGCGGCACGCGGAGACCAATGCCAACTCCGTAGTTCGTAAATCCGTTAAAGCGATTTGCCGGCATCGCGCTTGCTCACCCTGTCATTTTGCTGCCAAACCAGATGTTCAAACCAGGCGCTTTCCCGCGAAGATTTTTGAGAGCCGCTTCGCAGGAAAGCCCCCGTTCGTTTCGCCAGACTAGCTCGGCATCTTGGAGCCGTCAGTTGCGCAGCCGCCTTTGCCCTTGCAGCTGTTCTTGCCCTTGCATCCGTTGTCGCTGGACTTGCAACCGCCTTTGCCCTTGCAGTCGTTCTTGCCCTTACAGGAGTGCTTGTCCTTCTTAAAGCTCGTCGAGGTCGCAGACTGACCGAGGTACGAGCTTGCAGACGAAACCGAGGTGCTGTGCAGCGGAGCAGCGTTGAGAGTAACGGCGCCACCGCCGAGCAGACCGGCTGTCGCCGCGCTCAACATCATTGCTTTGAGTGAATTCTTCATCTACATCCTCCTGGGTGTACAGTTTGCCATGGCTGGCTCTCTGTTATACGGTTAGAAGCCTGCTGACAGATTTTGGTTACGGCTTTTTGTTCTGGAAAGATGAAAATAGCGATGCTGAATCACCCGGCAGCGGCTTCCCACGTAGAGGCACCAGCAGGACCATTAAGGCTGGAGTCCCATTGATAACGCTATATTTAGGGGTTGTTTAGCTTCGCTTAAGGCAGGCTGGTAAACCTGGCTCCCTTGAGTTGAATCGTCTGCTGCTCGAGCTCGTCGACCGGAGGAATGGGCCTTATTGAGGAGATCACTTTGTTTTCTGGCCTCCCGAGAATTGGTCTTTCCAGTAGGAACCAGGAAGCGGATGCAAACAAGAGTGTGATGAAGAGGGTTGCCAAAACTGTTTCGGTCGTTCCCCTCACATAGCGAGCCACCAATGCGAAGACAGTGAGGTGAACAAGATAGACCGTGTAGCTAATTCGCCCAAGATAGCGCACAGGGGCGAATGTGAGGATGCGTACAGCCCGTCCGCTCAAGGCCCATAGCACGATACCCGTCACGATTATCAGGGTGAGCTCATAGATGAACGTGTTTGACTCTCGTGTGTTTGCCGATGTTGTGAATCGGGAGTTTTTTGCGAGCAAACCAAGGACTCCAGCTGCCACCAGCGAGAGAATGGGGCCAAAATGGCCAAATTGCTTAATCCAATATTGGCGGCGTCGCCAGATGATTGCGATTAGGGCGCCTGCCGCAAGCGTATCCATGCGGAATGGCGTAAGCGTGTAGATAAACCAGACGCTGGGAAAGAGTGGCGTGCAGAACCAGCGCAGCAATGGAGCAACAAAAATCAACGAAGCAGCCAGCCACGCAATTGTCACTTCACCAAGGAAATAGACTGCGAAGGGCCATGCAAGATAAAACTGTTCTTCCACTCCGAGCGACCACAAAATGCAGAGTGATTCGGGCAGTTGCGCGCCCACAACAACAGCAAAGTTAGTTAAGAAGAGACAGATATACCACGACCGAAGCCACCATGTGCCGAAAACAAGTACGGTAATGAGCAATAGAAGAAGATATGGAGGGAGAATGCGGCGCGCACGGCGTGCGTAGAAGTGCCCGAAATACCCCCTGATACTTCTACCTTTGTTTTCGAGCAAACGCCCGGTGATCAGAAACCCCGAGAGAACAAAAAAGAGGTCGACCCCCATCCAAAGGAGCCGGACATGAAAAAGATGATGGATAACTACCAAAGAGATAGCTACCGCACGGATTCCGTCCAATTGATCAATTCTTTTTGCCATGAAGCTCTGCGTAGGAAGATGGCAATTTGATATGCGTAACGATTCTACACAATCAGAAAACTCAGGGGTATATGAGTGTCAACCTAATCTACTCATATGATAGAGCATCAATTGGGTCTTTGCGGGCCGCCTTGAGAGCAGGATAAAGCGCACCCAGCATGGCTCCTGAAAAAGCAATGATTACTGAAGCCGTTACCCATCCGAAAGTGACGTCATAAGCCAGTGTTGGAAATTTAAAATGGAAGATAGCACGCATGAGATAAGTGACTATGATGCCGAGCGCCATGCCAGCGATCGCGAGCAAGGCAGTCTCACGAAGGACAACGGCTACGATATACGCTCGCGATGCGCCAAGTGACTTGAGAATGCCGATCTCTCGCGTGCGCTCGAGCACGGCCGTGTACATGGACTGGAATATAACGAGAAAACCGATGATGACAGCTGTTCCAATGACGATGCGCAGGCCAATGTTAAAGCCAGGCAGCTTGTCAGGCGTGAGCAGGGAGAGGACCTCATCGAGCGTCTGGATATCGTATTGCGACATGCCTGGTGTGGCGAGGATCTCTTTGCGGACGATCGCTGTATTCTTCGGATCGTCGAGCTTGAGATAAAAGAGGCTGGCTTTGCCGGGCGTTCCGCCGATCTCATCCATCGTGTCAATGGGGATGAACTTGCGCCCTCCCTTGCCATTCTCGACAATGCCTGAGATACGGAAGCTGTGGTGCATGATGTCCATCGTGTCGCCAACCTTGAAGCCACGCGCCGCCTCGTAGTTGTCAATGATGACATCGTTTGGGCCGGTAAATGCGCCTCCGGAGAGGAAGACGAACGGCTTCAGCGCGTTGTAGGAGGCATAGTCGATGCCGTAGATATTTTCGAGGCTATGACCGGATGTGAGCTGGATGTTGACCGGTGCCGCAACCTTGACGTGGGGGAGCGTACGGAGGACATCGGCCACTTGAATCGATGCGGTCGCACCCGACATGCCCACGAGGTTGGAGCTGACGCCGGGGTGCGTCACCATATCCATGCCAATACCGCTGGTGCGCGTACGGCTGCTGTTAAGCATGCCAAGCATGATGGCCGCAATCGAGAGAATCATGATGACTTCGATTGCTACAGCAAAGACGCTGATGAGCGAGCGCAAGGGGCGGTGGACAAGATTGCCGACGACGAGTTTGTTCATACCTATATATCAGTGTATGGGAATTCGCGAAGAAAGCCGTCCGAAGAGACCTCAGCGACCCGAAGAAGATAAAGAGGATCGAGCGACGGCGCTGCGAGCGCGGGGGACTCGGCGAAACGTGAGTCTCTCAGGTCCAGCGATCAGGGTTCCTAAAATGGGCATGACGTACGAAGCAACAACTGCAGCGAAGACAAGCGCTACAGTGCCATAGCCAAGCATATAGATCACGCCTAACAATCCCCCTTCTGGAGCGAGGTGAGCAAGCAACAAGATGGCGACGAGGCCCCAGGGGGCTTCGCGAGTGTCCCCGCACAAAGAATCATAGAGGGTGAACAACATAATCCAGAGCACGGGAGCAACGACCAGTACCCCAAGCCACCGAGCAAGATGAAACGCTTCTCCGCTAGGCGAGAAAGAGATGCCGGTGGTGGTATCGTCTTCGGCGAGGATTCCTCCGATCTCATCGGCATATATGTCTCCATAGTGAAGCCTGGGCTTGTTTGCCCAGAGGAAGTGGGGAACCAAGTTCGCAAAACCAGCCCCTATAGGAGAGAGACCAAAGACGTGTCCTTGCGCGGTTACATTGATAAGGGCGCCATCCATGGCTACCATTTGAAGGCGATCGAAGAAGCCCTGAGGTGTATTGAAATAATGGACTGCTTGCTCTTCGCCTGTAGCAGCCTCCTGCTCATGGTACTGCTTGCGTACATCTCCAAGTTCAGACAATTCAGTCACAACGCTAGAGAGATTGTCGCTGAAGGTTGCGCCTCGAAAATTTCGGCCATACTGCGAATAAGGCACTAAGAATTGAAAGGTAAATATCCCGATGCAAATGCCAAAGACAATTTGGATGAAAGAAATGCGGTAGCGCATGGAGCTGGCGCCAATCAGCCAGCAAAGGAAGGGCGTGAGCATTCCCTCTTTACTAAACCCAAGGAGCCCATAAGCAAAGATCACAGTGAAGCACAATACGACCGGAAAATTAAGGGTGCTCCTGCCGCCAGTCTTACGGATCTGGTAAATAACCCCAATGATGAGGGCCATGGGCAGAAAACTGTTAACCTGTCGGACTGCGCTCAGTACAGTGCCGTCCTTCGGAGGGAAAATTATGATCAGCACGGTGATGAGGGTGCCGACGAGCATGCATCCCATGGTGGCGTTGAACATCCTTGCAGGCTCGATCATCACTCCCAGGATGGGCTTTTTGGTGGTCAACCTGCGACTGATATAGACAGCAGCAAGCATGGAACATATCCCGCCAAGGAAGACTTCGATCGTGAGCTGCGGAGCCGCGAGGTTTGAATCGGCTGGTTCCCCCAGAATGGCCTTCCATACCAATCCGAAGATGACGGTCAATACCGCATAGAAAAAAATGTACGAACCCGAAGGGCGGGTAAACCCACCGGCGACATTGAAGGCAACGGTCGCAACAAAGATGAAAAGGAAGCAGCAGAGAGAAAAGGCCGGCGATGTTCCTTCCAGTATTTGGACGAAGCACAGAAGAGCCGCGAACATTGCAGCGTGAAACGGCGAAACGCGTTCTGGAAAGGGCAGGCGCACGGTTCAGTTGCTCGTTTTATATTCTTGATAGCCCATTTTAAGCACACTTGTGAGTGACCATCAGCATTGTGATGCGAAAGCCCGACAATAAATCTGATAAGTTGACGATTCGCTCATAGGCCATCATGGGATAGAAGAGCAGAGGGTGTGCGCGGCCATAGGAGGGCTCCGGCTCAATCATTGTCACGACCGGGTCTCCCAGACCATTGGCCTGGCATAATTCTCTAAGCCGATTGCGCGTATTGGCACGAAACCATGTGGGGTAAGGATCGTGAGCATCCTCGGCCAGTTTGCGCAACCGATTGGCGAGCATCAAATGCATGGAATGAGGCATGAGGTGAGCGCAGGCCGAAACGTAGTGGAAGAGGTTTGGTGTGCGGAGACAGTAGACGCCGCCTGGACGCAAAACACGAGAGACTTCCGCGAAGTGCTCCGCTGGGTGAGATACGTGTTCCAAAACGAAGTTGGAGACACAGGCATCGAAGGAAGAATCCGCAAATGGCATCCGCTTGCCATCAAAGACATGCGCTTCGGAGAGCCACTGATTGTTCTTGACATCCGGATCGATGTCCAGGCCGACAACTGTACCAATTCCGCTCAGCATTTGAGAGCATTCGTTTCCTGGCCCAGAGCCAATCTCAAGAATTCTGGCACCAGAGGGTATCTGCTCCTTGCAGAGCCTGAAAAACGGGCGCGTTCCACCTTCAAAATTCGCATTTGAATAGTAGTACTTGTCGAAGAGTGCCTGCGTCATAAAGTCCCGATTAACCCGTTTTGCGAGCAGAGATCTGTGTAGAACTGAGTATAACCGGGCTAATTACTTTGGCGTTTCAGGTGCCTCTCCGCCCCATTGCCGCTCAGGATTGAAATAGAAGTGTGCACATCCGGGGGAAGTGTTTTTGCGAACTGCTCTGTGCCGTGCGGATTTCCGCATTTGCATCCAAGGACGTGCTGTAAATACGGTGCATGGTTCCTCAAGCACAATTGGATGTTCGGGTTCACATATTTTCAAAATCGGAGTCCATGCAATACTTCACTTCCGCCAATGCTCCTGACTGCGATTGTTGTGGCCGCATACGCGAATTTTATCGTTCCGCGAAAGAGCAACAAAAGCCATCGCGAGGTAGTACAAAAAGCAGCATAGCGTCTTGCATGTCTTATACGGCTTGTTTCATTCGGAGGATTATATAAAGAGTGACATACCAACGAAACTACTTTGACTTCAATGGGATGCAGGCCTATTCTGCGATTGGATCAGGGCTGACGGAATGGGCTTATCCTGTGCCTCGGAATACTAACGGACGAATGGAACGATTCTCAGACGAGTTACGAGGAGAAAGGGAACGACGCCGGATCCCGCTGGAGAAGATCAGCGAGGAGACCAAGATCTCGTCTCGCCATCTTCTGGCGCTAGAGGCCGGAGAGTACTCTTCCCTACCCGGTGGCGTCTTTCGCAAGGGCATTGTTCGCAGCTATCTTCGGGCTGTAGGACTGGAAGAGAGCCCTTGGATTGAACGGTTTGAGGCAAGTTTGCGCGAAAGCGGTTCTTCTGGAACCGAAGATGACTGGGCAGAATTTGCTGAGAATGTCCGACGAAACCGGAGTGGGGCAAGACAGGCTGCCGATATAAGGTGGGTTGGCGTAGCAGTGATGGTTGCGGCGCTGATAGCGCTTGGTTGGATCGTATGGCGGTTTGCCATGCACGAGCGACTGTTTTAGCGTTCGATACTACGACTCGGTCTGATACCAGCGGTATCCGTGCTTTTGCTCCTGGTCGGCCTCTTTGAGGCGCTTGACAACCTGTTTGCGGCGCAGACTGCCGACACCGGCAGTGATTAGATCTATAACCGCAAGCGGGGCGACGTAGCTCGCGGCAAATGAAAGGCTGTCGATGGGCACAACCAGCAGATCGTCAGTGAAACGAGCTAGTGGCGAGAGCATCGAGTCGGTCATACCAACGCAGTAAGCTCCGTTCTGTTTAGCATGTTCGATACCTTCGATGGTCATGCGCAGGCCTCGCCGGAAGCTGATGCCGATGACAACATCCCCCTTCTCTGTGGAGCGAACGAGGTGGGTTGCGCGGCCGGGCGCTGTGGCTGCAAGGACGGGCAGGCCAGCGATCGTCAGGTGATACTCCATGTAATCGACAAGGGGCGAAGCCATGTCGCCAGCGAGTAGCAGAGTTTTTCTTGCCTCGTGAATGCGTGTAGCTATCTCAAGGATCTGCTGGAGGTCGATGTGACCCTCGACAAAATCAAGGTTCTCAACGATCTGCCTGCGCAGGTCGCGGAGGAAACGTGGGGGCTGGTCGGTGTGGCCGGCGGCTTGCATGCTATCGAGGATGGTGGTGCTGGTAACTGAGAGATCGTGGAGGTAGTGCTGAAACTCCTTATAACTGCCGAAGCCGAGCGACTGAACAATGCGGACAACCGTAGTGGGCGCGGTACCCAAACGGTTCGCCATGTCGCGCACATTCAGTAAAACGAAGTCTCGCGGACCCTCGAAGACAGGGCGGATGATGCTTTGATGGCGCTCGCTGAGCTGGTCCAGCGGGCGCGCCAGCTGAGGCTGGTACGCAAAGTGGCGATGTTCCTTGCTGAGGGGCATGGAACCACCTTCGTCACCGGATGCCGTGATGTCAACCATATTCTCTGGCTGCATAGTGCCTGGCATAGCTGCTGGTGTAAGGAATCGGCTGTTGACAGCCGAGAAACCTCTTGACACTCGTGCCATGCCGGATTAACGTTACATCAATTTCCGGAACATCTGTACCAATTGAACCAAGTAATCCACATTTGGTTCTTCTTGAATCAACGGTTCGGTGATGAGTGCACCTGAGTGCGGCGCGCGATCCGTTGAGATATCTGGGGGTGGCGGCGCCACGATGCGCTGTCTCGGGGCTGGCTAAGCGAAGCAAGCCGTGTCGGCTATAGGGAACGGAAGATTCAGCAGAGGGCAATCAGAGGAAAGCTTCAGGAGGCAGTTGAGATGAACAGATTAAGACGCTACTTACGGAATGCGGCCATGATTGTAGCGATAACCGGAATCGGTTGTATTGGTTCCCGGGCGCAGGATACGACGACCGGCAGCATTAGCGGAACAATTACCGATGCGACAGGGGCGGCAGTGAAGGGTGCTACAGTCGGGATGACGAACACGGACCGCGGGGCCACGATCCGCACCGTTATGACCAATTCCACAGGCTACTTTACAGCCACTTCGCTTCCCTTGGGCACGTATACGGTTCACATCTCCGATTCGGGGTTCAAGCCGGTGAATGTGACTGGCATTGTGCTGCACGTGAACGACGCACTTACAGTCAACCGGGTGCTGGTGGCTGGCGATGTGAACGAGACGGTGACGGTGAGCGCTGAAGAGGCCCGGGTTAATCTGCAGGATGCAACCTCAGCCGGTCTGATCAACAGCACACAATTGAACGAAATGCCGCTCGTGACGCGGAACTATGAAACGCTAATGAATCTTCAGCCGGGCGTGGCCTACGGCGGCAGCACAGACGACTTGACCCGTGGACCTTCAGGTCTGAGCGGCGCTTCGAGTGTGGTGAATTTCTCGGTAAACGGCGGACGTAATACCTCGAACAATTGGACCATAGATGGCGCCGATAATGTCGATCGCGGCGCAAACCTGACGCTCTATACCTATCCCAGCCCGGACGCAATTGCAGAGTTCAAGACTCTGCGCGGACAATACAGCGCTCAATTCGGCCGCAATGCTTCAGGGCAGATCGATGTCGTCACAAAATCCGGAACGAATTCAGTCCACGGCAGCGCGTATGAATACCTTCGCAACGATGCGTTCGATGCCAACGGCTATGCTAACGATTATCTGGGCTTCCCGAAGACTCCCTATCGCTACAACATCTTTGGGTTTTCGCTGGGTGGGCCGGTTTTTGTTCCGAAGGTCTATAACGGCAAGGACAAGACATTCTTCTTTATCTCCGAGGAGTGGCAGAGGATTATTCAGTACGCTTCGGGCGTGCAGGCCCTTGTGCCTCAGGCATCGGAGCGCGCAGGCGATTTCTCCCAGTCAGGCCAGAAGATTAATGGGGCCTGGACGACTGGTCCGGTGACGGTCTGCACCGCATATACGACCAACTCCGCAAACCAAACGAACACCTGTACGGCAACGGGAACGCAGGTGACGAACCTCTCTCCGATAGCGCAGTCCTATATGAAGGATGTGTACAGCAGAGTCCCTGTGCCGGATGAGTCCTATGACATCGCGCACAACTCCGACCCGCACTCGATCTTCTCGAGTTTCAAGAACCAGTTTAATAATCTGGACTCAGTTATCCGCATTGACCAGCAGTTTGGGCAGAAGCTGACCGTGTTTTATCGCTATCTGCACGATACCTTCCCCGAGGTGTTGTCTCAGGGGCAATTCACCACAGTGCCGATTCCAGGTGCGAATACGGCAACGGTCGTCAATCCTGGAACACAACAACTGGGACATGGCACATACATCATCAATCCGACCATGGTGGTAAACGCAGGCTATGCGTATTCCAATGGCAATATCGTAAGTACGCCGGCCGGCTTCCTCGGTTCGGCTCAATCTCCCGACATCAAGCCGACGCTGCCTTATGCCAACACGGTTGGCCTGGTGCCCACGATTGGTGTGAGCGGAATGACCACGTTGAATGGTTCGGTCGCTTATACCGATCACGGAACAAACCACCAGGTCTTCGGCGATATCACGAAGACCCTGCACACCAACACCATCATCGCGGGTTTCTCTTATAACCACTATCAGAAGCTCGAAAACAATACGACCGGAACGCAGGGCTCGTTTAGCTTCGCCAATGATTCACAGTATGCCTGCCCAGCCTCTGGCCCGACGCCGGGATGCGTTCCCACAAACAGCAACTCAGGCGCGGCGGAGGCACAAGGATTTGCAAACTTGCTGACAGGAAATGCGAACGGCGGCTTCAGCCAGCTTTCGAAGGACCCTGTCACTGACATCAAAGAATCTCTGTACGAGGCGTTTTTGCAGGACAACTGGAAGGCTACGCCTCGGCTGACGCTGAATCTTGGAGTGCGCTATGCGTACTATGGACAGCCTTGGGATGCGAACGGCCTGCTGAGCAACTTCGATCCGTCGAAGTACAGCGCAGCGGGAGCGCCCACAATCTCAGCCAATGGGCTGATCTGCTTCACAGCGCCGTGCAATCAGACGGGCAGCAATGCGGGGCAGCCTACGACACCGAATGGCAGCGCCGACTATGCGGGGATCAACTACATCAATGGCATGATCTTCAATGGGCCGAGTTCGGCGAACAACAATCAGGCTTCTCCGTATGGCAACAAGGTGGGCGCCGCGCAGAAGACGAACTTCGCTCCACGCTTTGGCTTTGCGCTTGATGTGTTCGGCGATGGCAAGACTGCACTTCGCGGCGGCTATGGCTGGGGCTTCGACGATGCCGAAGTCAGCTATTACGAGACAACCGTGTTCGGCAATCCGCCTTCTGTTGCCACCTACTCTGTTGGCCAGACTTCTTTCGACAGCCCGGCGGGCGGCGCATTGACCGGGCTTTCGTCGACTCCCGGGCGCATTCAAGCCATTCCTGTTGATTACAAGACCCCCTACGTGCAGCAGTACTCGCTGGACATTCAGCAACAGATCACGCCAACAATGATGATGGATGTGGGCTACTTTGGCGATCATGGCACACATCTGTTGGGGGCACTCAACATGAACCAGCCTGCACCAGGCGCGTGGGTAGGCAAGGTGCAGCCTTCGAACTCTGGAAGCGCCTGCATTGACCCGGACACCGGTCAGCAATCGTTCCTGAACTCCACCTGCGATCGTGTGTTGAACCAGATCAAGCCATATATAGGATATTTTGCAATTGATGCGCTTCGCACTATCTTCAGCTCGAATTACAACTCGCTCCAGGTGAAAGTGACAAAACGCTTTAGCGGAAAGAGCTACATCGATGCAAACTACACCTGGTCCCGCGACCTGACCAATGCTCAGGCCGATTACTCTGGCTTTATCCAAAACATTTTCAACATCAATGCAGATTATGGCCGTGCCGCAGTTGATCGTACCAACATCCTAAACTTCGATGGCGTATGGGAATTGCCGTGGTATCGCAGCCAGCATGGCCTGAAGGGAAGATTGATTGGCGGATGGGAGGTCTCAGGTATCTACGCGATCAACTCGGGACTTCCGCTGACGGTATCGTCCAGTTCGGCTTACTCGCCTTCCTACAACCTACCCAGCGGTGTGACCAGTGTTTACAACGGGCGCACCAATACGGGCTACATCACAGACAACGCGGGCTTGAGCGCACTCGGAAATACAAATGCCGGCCTTCGCCCAGACCAGATTGGCGATCCTAACAGTGGGCACGGTGTGCAAATTCACAACAAGGGCTATAACCAGTTGTGGTTTTATACCGGTGCGTTTGCGGCTCCATCACCGAGTAGCTCCGTTCCTGGAACGGCGCGGCGCGGCACGATCAATGGCCCTGGTTTCAACCGAGTTGACCTCGGCATCTATCGCAACTTCCGCATCTGGGAGCGGCTAAACTTCCAATTCCGGGCAGAAGCCTTCAATGCAGTGAACCATACGAATGTGCAGTCAGTAACCACCTCGGTCGGCTCTTCTTCGACTTTTGGCGAAGTTACGGGCTACCGCGATGCGCGCATCGTACAGTTCGCCGGAAAATTTACCTTCTAGCCTTCAATTGATGTTAATGCTGCCCTTTACGGCGTTTGCCTGATGGCAAGCGCCGATTCTTTTGTCTCCCTGTTACGCCACTCAATGCTGAATATTGCCGTTCAATGCAGCGACTAGCGAGTCGATGTGTGGCTTGGCGCGAGCGGCAGGAGGTGGGTAAAATAGAAAGGTTGGACACTGTTCGGACTTCCTGTGCGGGCAGACACCTACTTCCCCAAGGAGTTTGTTTTGGCGACACGCGACCGTTTTTTGTTCACCAGTGAATCCGTTACCGAAGGCCATCCCGACAAGATTGCCGACCAGATTTCAGACGCAATTCTTGATGCCTGCCTTGCGCAGGATCCCTACAGCCGTGTGGCTTGCGAAACGCTGACTTGCACTGGCCTAGTGGTTGTAGCAGGCGAGATTACGACAAAGGCTTATGTGGACGTTCAGGGGCTGGTGCGCGGCACAGTAGCAGCGATTGGCTACGACAACGCTTCGTATGGCTTCGACTCGAACACCTGCTCTGTGATCTCTACGATCAACAAGCAGTCGGGCGACATTGCGATGGGCGTTGACACGGGCGGCGCGGGCGACCAAGGCATGATGTTCGGCTATGCCACTAACGAGACGCCTGAGCTGATGCCGACAGCAATCTCCTTGGCGCACAAGCTGGCGCTGAAGCTGAGCGAGGTGCGGAAAAACGGGAAGATGGCGTATCTGCGGCCTGACGGCAAGAGCCAGGTGACAGTGGAATATGACGCCAACCACAAACCAGTGCGCGTGGACGCAGTCGTTATCTCGACCCAGCACGCTGAGACCGTTGGCAATGATGAACTGCGCGCCGACATTCTGAAGAACGTGATCCAGGCTGTGATTCCTGCCAACCTGCTGGACCAGGATACGAAATACCACATCAATCCGACAGGGCGCTTCGTGGTCGGTGGACCGATGGGCGACACCGGCCTGACTGGCCGCAAGATCATTGTTGACACCTACGGCGGCATGGGTCGGCATGGCGGCGGAGCTTTTAGCGGCAAGGACGCGACGAAAGTTGACCGTTCGGCTGCTTACATGGCGCGCTACGTAGCAAAGAACATCGTTGCCGCTGGCTTGGCTGATCGTTGCGAAGTGCAGCTAGCTTACGCAATTGGTGTGGCTGAGCCCGTGAGCGTGCTAGTTGATACCTTCGGCACTGGCAAGGTTGATGAGAAACAGCTCGAGGCGCTGGTGCGGAAGAACTTCTCGCTAACGCCGAAAGGCATCATTGAGACGTTGGACCTGCGCAAGCCAATCTTCAAGGCGACCGCGGCTTATGGTCACTTTGGACGCAGTGGACCGGGCTTCAAGTGGGAAGAGACAGACAAGGCTGATGCCCTGAGGCAGCAGGCTGGGTTGAAGCAGACAGCGAGCGCATAGCAAAACCTGCATTCGAATCATCCAGGAGCAGACCTCATGGTCTGCTCCTGGTCATTTAACGTGCCTCTTCCCGGCTCATCGGCCAGACTGTTCAAACGCTCGATCGCAACCAAATCCTGAAGTTCAAGTGAACAAAGCGGAGTGCGCGCGGCACCCCTGCGGGAGGATACTGATATGGCGATGGCATCCATAGCTGAGACCGCGAAAGCAGCAGAGCCGGACTATTTTTCTGCCGTCGAATGGCAGCAGGTGCTTGAACGCGACCGGAGCGCGGACGGAAGGTTCGTCTATGCAGTGAAGTCGACGGGGATTTATTGCAAGCCAAGCTGCGCAAGCCGCAAGCCGGCGCGGAAGAACGTCGTCCTGTTCCCTTCCCCTGCATTGGCTGAAGAAGCCGGATTCAGATCGTGCCAACGCTGCGAGCCGAAGCGGGCGGGAGCTCGCCCTGACCGGCAGGAACGGGCTGTGCTTGCGGCCGCTGAATATCTGCGCGCCCATGCGGATGAGCGAACGCGGCTGGAAGACCTGGCCAGGAGCATGGGTATCTCCAGGCTCGCGCTGCTGCGCGGATTCAAGCGCGTGCTGGGCGTGAGTCCGGCAGAGTTTGCCAGGCAGCAACGGCTTGGTCGGTTTCGTGAAAAGGTGCGTATGGGGCGAGTGACCGACGCGATTTATG
This sequence comes from Edaphobacter acidisoli, assembly GCF_014642855.1. Taxonomy (NCBI): domain Bacteria; kingdom Pseudomonadati; phylum Acidobacteriota; class Terriglobia; order Terriglobales; family Acidobacteriaceae; genus Edaphobacter; species Edaphobacter acidisoli. The sequence goes on from NZ_BMJB01000001.1 coordinate 2,384,851, forward strand.
ACGCCGGATTTGGTTCGAGCAGCAGGTTGTACGAAAACAGCAGCGAGGTGTTGGGCATGACTCCAAAGAAGATGCGGACTGGCGGTGCGGGACTGGTGATTCGATATAGAACGGCGGCGAGCCCGCTGGGGCGGATGCTGGTCGCCGCGACCGATGCGGGCGTGTGCTCGATTGCATTTGGCAAAGACGATACAGCTCTGGTGGAGGAGTTGCGTGGGCGTTTTCCGAAGGCCGAGCTGGTGCAGGCAAAGGCAGACACAGGCTGGTTTGCAGAGGCGGTCGAGTTTGTGGCCAGTCAGATGAGCGAGCATCCGCGTGCGGCGAAGTTTCCGCTGGATGTGCGGGCCACGGCGTTTCAGCAGCGAGTGTGGAAGGCGCTCAGAGAGATACCGCGTGGAGAGACGCGGAGCTATGGCGAGATCGCGTGCGAGCTGGGGATGCCGAAAGCCGCGCGGGCTGTAGGCTCGGCCATTGGATCGAATCCGTTGGCTGTGCTGGTGCCGTGCCACAGGGCAATTCACAGCGATGGATCAATCGCGGGGTATCGGTGGGGAGTGGAGCGCAAGAAAAAGCTGCTGGCGGTGGAGAGATCGGCAAAGACACAACAGAAACACTGATTGAGAATGCATCGCGCGCATCCAACGTTTCAAGCGGCGATGCTATACTCCGGCAAGATTTCAGCAGATCAGTGAGAGGCCAGGTTGTGGATGCGAGACGCAATTTCCGAAGTTGAGAATATCTTCTTTGTACTACTTTCTATATGCCTTTTTCTTACTGGCACTACGGCAAGCCTTTTGCATGCTCATATCCATCCTGATAATCTTCGGGTCGCGTATGGCATGGAGCACCTAGGGCCGGCACTGCTTGCAGCGTCTTTATTCGTGGCACTTGTTGTTGTCTTGCGCATCTTGTTATCAAGATCCGCCGCCTTTGAAGGTGTCTCCGCTGTATATATATTTGCTGCTCTTGCCGGAGCCTTTTGTTTATATTGGCTGCCCGTCTTCCTCGCCGGCGGCTTCGTGCAAGACGACTGGATGTTGCTCGCGGCAGCCTCGATTCGCAAGATAGTCCTGCTTCACCCGATCTACAGTTGGCATGCGTTGGATTCGATCGACGGAAACTTCCGCCCGCTCAGCACGGTATTGTATTTCGGCTATATGCTGAAGCTTTTCGGACTTCACGCACACGCATTTCTGGCTTGCAACTTCGTCATCAACCTCTTCGGAAGCATGATTACCTTTGTGCTGACCCGCGAATTGGGCTATGGCAAAGTTACAGGAGCGGCAGCCTCCGTTCTCTACATGTCCCGGGGTCTGCTCTTCACGGAAAATGCCTGGGCCTGTGATGTTTGCGATGGGGCAGTCGTTCTGCTGTGTGCTCTTGCCACGCTTGCCATACTACGGGCCTGCAGGAGTACGAGTCGCAAAGCAATCGCATACCATGTTGTTGCCTGGGGGCTGTTCTTTCTCTCGACTCTGACGAAGCAAAGTTCGTTTGTGATGCCGCTGATTATCGCAGCGCTCCTTTTCTTCCACCCAGGACCGGTCCCTGTCGTCAAGATGTCCCATAGAATCCGTAGCGCCGTGATTGCGTTCGTGGTCTATTCGGCGACGGCCGCATTTGTCTTCCTTCACGCCAAGTCGCTGATGCAGTCGCGCACACCTTATCCGATTGAAGCAACGCTGGGCGGAGTCCTTGTACCCTTCAGATTTATTTCCTGGTATTTGCTTGGAACAGGATTCCCCGCTGCATTCAAACTGCTCAATAACCTCATTCTCCTGCTGGGCGTGTCGTTGACCCTGGCCGTGGGCATTCTGGCATGGAAGTGTCCGCGCATATTCGGGCCACGGCCGCGAGACATAGCATTTCTGCTGGTAGCTGCATTTTCATCCATCACCTTATTCTTCTTTCTCCCGTCTCATGTTGCCGCCTACTACGGCGCGCTTTTCTCTTTCTGGCTAAGCATTGCGCTGGCCATTTCCCTTACCAGCTTCGGCCCCGTTAAGCTGGGAAGTCGGCATGCGCGCATAAGTTGTTTCATCTTCTGTCTGTTAGCCGTAAGCGGTTTCCTCGAAATCCGCCTGATGCAGACTGCGCTTTATCCATCTGGTGGCTACATATGGGGCACTTTCGGTGCAGATCTTGATCGGGCCTACTTCACACAATTGAAAGAACACCTCGAAGCCAACTCATACGCCAGTGAAGTAGTGCTTGTCGATGCCGGCGGATATCCTAGTTACTACGTGTCGATGGTCCTTCTACTCGGGCCGAACGTTCGCCAGATATTGGCCTACGATAGTGCCTCCCATGCATATTACGTCAATAACCGCAACGGTCTGCGCCCCGGAGACAGCCGCAGGGACCTGACTGATGCAGATGCCTTTCAATGGACGGTGCCTGCTAATTTTGAGACGGCGTCAGCAGTCTCAACGAACAAAAGCGCGCTTTGCGCTCGCTACGATGGGAGGCTGATCGAATGGTCGACGTCTGGTCCTGATGGCATGAAAGAAAAACAGTCGCGAGTGGATCACTGAGGAAAGTGAATGGGCCTTGATACCGCAAATGCGCGGGCACTGTACAGGAAGATTACCTGGCGGCTGATTCCGTATATGTTTCTGCTGTACATCGTGAACTACCTGGACCGCGTGAATGTGGGGTTCGCGGCCATGGATATTCAGCGCGACCTGCACTTCAGCAATACCGTTTATGGCACCGGCGCGGGCATCTATTTTCTTGGGTCGGCGCTATTCGATCTGCCGAGCAACCTGATGCTGACGCGCGTCGGCGCGCGGCGATGGATGGCGCGGATCATGATCTCGTGGGGCGTGATCTCGACCTGCCTGATGTTTATGAAGTCGGCAGAGTCATTTTATGTGCTGCGATTTCTTCTTGGCGTGAGCGAGGCCGGATTCTTTCCTGGCATGATCGTCTATCTCACCTATTGGTTTCCTACGCAGGAACGAGCGCGCGCAATCTCGCGGTTTATGATTGCGACTTCGCTGGCTGGCGTTGTGGGTGGGCCGCTATCGAGCGCAGTGCTGCGCATGGATGGCTGGCACGGGCTGGCCGGATGGCAATGGCTATTTCTGACCGAAGGCATGCCAACGATTTTGCTTGGCATTTCTGTGCTGTTTTTGCTGCGCGACCATCCGGATGAGGCGCGCTGGCTTACGACGCAAGAGAAGACATGGCTGGATGAAGAATTGAAACGCGACAGCGAGGCTTCGGGTGCGGCGGCGCGTCATCGACTTGGTGATGCGTTCAAATTGCGCGCGTTGTGGGTGCTGGCTGGGGCTTATTTTGTGAGCCAGGTGGGCGTGTATATCGTGAACTTGTGGATGCCGCTGATTCTGACGAGCGTTTCTCATGGTGCGGTGAGCTCCATTCTGATCGACCGCTATTCCACGCTGCCTTATCTTGCGGCAGCGGTGATGACGCTGGTGGTGGGATGGAGCTCGGACAGGCGCGATGAGCGACGATGGCACATTGCCGCGTGTCTGCTCCTGTCGGCAATTGGGTTTGCGTGGGCTGCGGTTGCGCATGGGTTGGTGATTGCATTGTGCGCGATGACGCTTGCAGCCGTGGGCTTGTGGAGCATGATGGGCCCCTTCTGGACGCTGACTACAAGCATGTTGGGTGGTACTGCGGCGGCAGGTGCTGTGGCGATTTTGCAGATCGTCGGCGGAGTGGGTGGGTTTACCGGTCCGTATATGACAGGCAGGCTGCGCGATGCGACGCATAGCTTTACCGGAGGACTGCTCGTGATGAGCGGGATGGCTGTTGTGGCGGCGCTGCTAGCGCTGGCGGTAAGGCGTCCGAAGACGGTTGCTGCAAAGGTAACAAGTTGACCCAAACCCGTGTAAAACAGCCTTCGGCTGGTATTCTAGAAGGGCACGGAATCTATAAAAACCAATGTTTCAGATGAGGTAGTGATGGCTACAGCAACGGTTGATAAAGTGGCGACGGAGTACAAGGTTAAGGACCTTTCGCTGGCGGAGTTTGGACGCAAGGAGATCGACATCGCCGAGCAGGAGATGCCGGGCCTGATGGCGATCCGCAACAAGTACGCGAAGGACAAGCCGCTCAAGGGCGTTCGCGTGACCGGCTCACTTCACATGACAATCCAGACAGCTGTGCTGATTGAGACGATGGTTGCTCTCGGCGCTGATGTGCGCTGGGCGAGCTGCAACATCTTTTCGACGCAGGATCACGCGGCGGCAGCAATCGCTGCGGCGGGCGTGCCCGTGTTTGCGTGGAAGGGCGAAACCCTGGAAGAGTACTGGTGGTGCACCGATCAGGCGCTGCGGCACAAGGGCGGCCTGGGCCCGCAGATCGTCATCGACGATGGCGGCGACGTGACGCTGCTGATTCACAAGGGCGTCGAGCTGGAGCAGGGCGATGGCTGGGTGAATACTCCGTCCGGCAATCAGGAAGAGCAGGTGATTAAGAACCTGCTCAAGAAGATTCATACCGAAGACGCGACGTACTTCACGAAGCTGGCGAAGGAATGGAAGGGCGTCGCCGAAGAGACGACGACTGGCGTTCATCGGCTGTACAAGATGATGGAGCAGGGCAAACTGCTGGTACCGGCCATCAACGTGAACGACTCCGTTACCAAGAGCAAGTTCGACAACCTGTACGGCTGCCGCGAGTCGCTGGTCGATGGCATCAAGCGCGCCACCGACGTGATGGTCGCGGGCAAGATTGCCGTAGTCTGCGGCTACGGCGACGTGGGCAAGGGCTCGGCAGCTTCGCTGCGCGGCATGGGCGCCCGCGTCGTGGTGACCGAGATCGACCCGATCAATGCGCTGCAGGCTGCGATGGAAGGCTATGAGGTCACGACGCTCGAAGAGACGCTGGGACGCGGCGATATCTATGTAACCTGCACGGGCAACGTGGACATCATCACGCTGGAGCACATGCGGCTGATGAAGGACCAGGCGATTGTCTGCAACATTGGCCACTTCGACAACGAGATTCAGATGGATCAGTTGAATGAAGCCAAAGATGCAACGAGGTTGAACATCAAACCGCAGGTGGACAAGTACACGTTCGCTACCGGCAACAGCATCTTTGTGCTAGCCGAAGGCCGGCTGGTCAACTTGGGTTGCGCAACAGGACATCCGAGTTTCGTGATGTCGTCAAGCTTCTCGAACCAAACGCTAGCGGCTCTGGATCTCTGGACGAACAAAGATATATACAAGCCCGGCGTCTACATCCTGCCGAAGAAGCTGGACGAAGAAGTAGCACGGCTGCACTTGGAAAAGATTGGCGTAAAGCTGACGACGCTCTCTCCCAAACAGGCGGAGTATCTGGGTGTTCCTGTAGAAGGGCCGTACAAGTCAGAGCAGTATCGTTACTAGTTTTTGTACGAGGAAAACATAGGCCGCGGAAGAAAACCCTTCCGCGGCTTTTCTGTTGGTGGGTGTTCATAAAATCTCGATTTCGACACCTCATTGGCACACCAAACTACAGAAACACTACTGCTTGCTAGCGTTGTGTTTGTCGCGGTAAATGCGGCGGGATTCCTGGTTCTGCTGCCGGTTGATGGTACGGCGGTCCTGCCTGGTCAGGTGGCCGTTGTCCTGAGCACGCATGTTGTGCTCTTCGTGGTTGATTGCCGACTCCTGTTTCTCAAGATGCGAGGTTTCGCCGGCGGTGAGCTGGCCGCTCTTGACTCCCTGCCCGATGCGGTCCTGCTGGTTCTCTTTGCGCTGATTGATATCGCGGTGGACTGGCGCCGTAGTGGTTGGGGTGCTGGTGGTTGACTGAGCAATGATGGCTACGGGGCCGAGTGTGAGCGAGGCGATGAGGGCGAGTTTAGTGAGATGCATGACGAGGCTCCTTCTTATGCTTTCTCGGCGGCTATTTGGCGCTGCTTGCTGCCGCTTACGGTTCGGATAGACCCAGGTGATTTGCGGGTGTTGCGGTGGCGTGCGGTTTTATATTTCTCGAAGGCGCCGCGACATTTGCGGTTTTTCTGGGTACGCGCACGCTTCAACGCACATGGATGCCTCGGAGGTTACACGCGTATGGGAGTCGAAAGAAGGATCAGGCGGGGTTGTCGTAGTCGTCCGCAGTGATGACCTGGATGCCGGGCATGGAGGCCAGCGGCTGGTCGATGAAGATGAGGGTGCGAGCGGCTGTGCCTGGATACGTCACCTTCGCCCCTGTGTAACTGGCAGCAGCTGTGCTGGCAGGATTTGCCCCTACAGGCAGAACAACCAGCGAGTAAGTCCCCGAGGGAATGTTCTGATAGCCAGTATTCGCGCCAAAGCTGACGTTGGTCAGAAGAGGGTTTACCGTTACAAGCGCATGCCCCGATGGGACGAGGTAAACATCAACCGGGCCGGAGCGCGTTGCTTCATCTAAGAAACGTAGCGAGGTTTCCCCGGCAGGTGCGGGCTGGTTCTGGTCTTTGAGTGTGAGCTGCTGGAGATTGCCAGCAGTATCGCCAATCAGAATGGTGTATTGTCCTGCGGCTGCCAGTGTCGGTTTGACAAAGGAGAGCACCTGGTGAGTTCCGGCAGTCGCAGCCGAGATGGTATACGTACCGGGCACAGTGGGAACGTACGAGGAAATTGCGCCAAAGCCCAGATTGTAGGCAATGCCGTCTGAGTCCTGATAGAGGTCGATGCTCGGGGCATCTGGCGAAGCATCAACGACGCGGACCTGCGCGGTAGATGGATTGCCCACCATCGCCTGGCAGCCCGTCAGTGTCGCGAGAATCGCCATAGCCGCCGCGAGGCGGACTGATGCTTGGACGAGTTGGAAGCGCGTGGGAAGCATATTCACTGTCCGTCAGCACTGCGCGTCTTAACAAGAGCAGCAGAGATTCCTGAATATGATTTTAATGGAACCCGGAGGCAGAGAGATGGCAGCATGTGCAGCAAAAGTTGTACTGGGGATGACGTTGATGGTACCTGGTGTGCTGACGCTGGCTGCGGCGGGACAGTCTGCCTCGACAACATCTTCATCTCCTGCAACGCCACCCGTCGCGTTGCCGGGTGTTCAGGCCATCGTCAGCATGCGAACCATTGCCAGCGCCAACACGGCAAAAGCTGACGCGGCAACCACACATAAAGGCAGCTACGAGTTCACCGTGACGGGCAGCGACTGGCTCGACACAGGTGTGGTGCTCGAAGCCGGCGAGAAAGCAAGCTTTACGACAACGGGAACAATGAACCTGACAAATGGTCAGTCGCTTGGCCCAGATGGCGAAGCACGCGGATGGAAGGACTTGCTGCGGCAGTTTCCGCTAAATAGCGCCAACGCTGGAGCGTTGATTGGCCGGGTAAGCGATGTCAATGCATCGGTTCCCTTTCTGATCGGCGCAAAGAGTGAGGTTACGGTTCCGACGCGAGGCAGGCTATATCTTCGTGCAAACCTGAGCGACGATCTCACCGCTACGGGAAACTACAAGGTCAAGGTAACGTTTGCAGCAGAACCGAAAGCTGCTGCGCAAACAACTACCGCTGCCACCAATGTCAGCAGATTAGTCTCACCGTCAACGTTCGCCAATATTCCCCGACGCGTGTCAGACATGGATGGGCACGAGGGCGACATGGTGAACTACGCCCTAGTGGGAACAGAAGACCAGGTAAAGGCCGCATTTCAGACCGCAGGATGGACATCCGTGGACAAGAGCGTGGGCGATGCTCTGTTACATGGCCTAATGGCAACAATGAGTCATGAGGCTTATACCGAGATGCCGATGAGCACGCTGTACCTGTTTGGCAGGCCGCAGGACCTGTCGTTTGCGCGCGCCGACCCATTGATGGTCGCAGCGGAACGGCACCATCTGCGGGCGTGGAAGACGGACCAGATGATCGACGGGAAGCCGTTGTGGGTAGGTTCCGCCACGCACGACATAGGGTTTGAAAAAGACCAGAGAAACGGCGGTGTCACTCACAAGATCGATCCCGAGATCGACAAAGAACGAGACTTTCTGTTGCAGAGCTTCGACGCTGCAGGCGTGTTTTCAAGCGCGGCTTATGTGACTCCGGATAATCCGCTACAAACGGCGAAGACTGCCACAGGAGGCAGATTTAACTCCGACGGAAGAATTGTCATAATGGAGTTGAAATAAAAGAAATACATCTCGCTCACAAAGCAAAAGCTGGCCATTTGAAAACGGCCAGCTTCTGCTTGTGGCAACTTGCTGGGACTACTTCTTCGGCTTGCTGGCAATAATCTGGTCCTTGATCTTGTTGTACGTTGCCTGCGGGATAATGCCACGAGTGACAAGCTGGTTCTTCGCAGTGTAAGGGCGCCCAGCAATGATGCGCGCGGCATACGCATCACCGATGCCGTTGAATGCCTTGAGCTGATCAGCTGTGGCTGTGTTGATGTCAAGCGGAGCAGCCGAAGAGGATGAGGAGGCCGCAGGCTTGGCCGCCTTGGATGTGCTCTTCGTTTGGGCAGCGGACAAGAGCGGCGCCGACGCGAAAAGAAGCGCAACAGCAAGTAGCTTATGACGAAGATTACGCATAGGGTATTTTCTCCGTAGGGAAAGTGGTAAAGCTCAGGACGTTCAAGCGAAAGAGTACGGTAGTGTGCCGGACACGTCAATACCAGACCCTCTGAACGCCTTGCCGGCACGCAAGAGCGCGGATTTGCATGAAATTCTGAGGAATCTGGGCATTGCGGTTGACTTCTAATCACGCGACGGCTAGTCTTAAAAGCACAGATGAGCTTTCAGGGCTTCCATCACGGGCACCATCACCATCATGCGATGAGCGTGTTGGCGGCTGTGTCCGGCGTAGCGAAGTAACGAACGCTTACCAAGGATTCAAAAAGGCCCGCTAACGCGCACTCCGCGAGCGGGCCTTTTTCCTGCTTGCGGGCGCGCCGCGGCCCTTAGACGAAAATATATGGAGAACAAGAAAATGTCAGTGAAGATCGACTTTGAAAAGATGGACGGCCTGGTTCCGGGCATCGTCCAAGATGCGAAGACAGGCGAGATGCTGATGCTCGGCTTCCTGAACGAAATCAGCTACCAGAAAACACTGGAGTCGGGCTTTGTCACCTTCTGGAGCAGGACCCGGCAGAAGCTGTGGATGAAGGGCGAGACGAGCGGCAACCGGCTGCGCGTGATCTCGGCCTCGACCGATTGCGACAACGATGCGCTGCTGTTCAAAGTTGAGGTCGAAGGGGATGGACTGGTGTGCCACGAGGGAACTGTTAGCTGCTTCACCAAACCAATCGCTGTGATGGGAGAGACAAAGTAATGGCTGACGTGACAAAGAAACTGAAGCTTGGTATCCCCAAGGGCAGTCTGCAGGATGCGACCATCGCATTGTTTGAGCGCGCAGGCTGGCGCATCTTCGCCAATGGGCGCAGCTACTTTCCAACGATCGACGACAGCGAGATCGAATGCATGCTCGTCCGCGCACAGGAGATGGCCCGTTATGTTGAACATGGCGCGCTCGATGCAGGCCTGACGGGTAACGACTGGGTGCTCGAAAATCAGACGGACGTCGAATACATTACTAGCCTCACCTACTCCAAGCAGAGCCGTCAGAAGGTGCGCTGGGTGCTCGCAGTGCCTGAGGATTCGCCGTTCCAGAAGCCCGAAGATCTCGCTGGCAAGACGATTGCCACCGAACTCGTCGAGTTTACCAAGCGATACTTTGCCGAAAAGAAGATTCCTGTGACGGTGGAGTTTAGCTGGGGCGCAACTGAAGTCAAGCCGCCGACGCTGGCCGACGCCATCGTCGAAGTAACCGAGACTGGATCGTCGCTCAAGGCAAACCGCCTGCGCATCATCGAAACTCTGATGGAAAGTGAAACCCAGTTGATCGCCAACAAATCAGCAGTCAAGGACCAGTGGAAGCGCAACAAGATTGAGAACATCGCGTTGATGTTGAATGCCGCAATTGCTGCGCAGGGCCGCGTAGGCCTGATGCTGAATGCCCGCAAAGCAGATCTCGATAAAGTGCTCGGCGTGTTGCCTGCATTGAACTCGCCGACTGTCTCACAGTTGAGTGATGCGGCGTGGGTCGCGTTGAATACGATCCTCGATGAGTCTTTGGTGCGTGACGTGATTCCGAAGCTGAAAGCAGTGGGCGCGACGGGGATTGTTGAGTATCCGCTGAGCAAAGTAGTTGTGTAGAACAGCTTTCAGTAGTCAGCTCCCGGGTTTTATTCAGACTCGGAAGCTGACTGCTGACTTTGGGGCACTTCTGATGAAGCTGGTAAAGACATTTGGCCGCAGCACGATGGCCGCAGCAAAGTTGATCGAGACGTTGGAGCAGCGCGGCGCCGTGAATACAGCGCGCGTAGAGTCGGTCGTCCGGCGGATTTTAGTCAATGTACGCAAACATGGCGACAAGGCTGTGCTGAAATATGCCGCAGAATTTGATGGCCTGAAAGGGCAAGAACTGCAGGTTTCACGTGCAGAGATGCACGCGGCATGGGAAGACACCTCTCCCGAGTTACAGGCAGCGATGATGGTGGCGCGTGGAAACATTCTCGCTTTTGCCGAAGCGCAGTTACCGAAGGAGTGGAGCTTCGCGCCAGCAGATGGTGTGAAGACTGGACAGATTGTGCGCCCGCTTGGGAGCGTAGGCTGTTATGTGCCAGGAGGTCGGTATCCGTTACCTTCGACATTGTTGATGACAGTCACGCCAGCGCAGGTTGCAGGGGTGGAGCGCATTGTTGTGTGCTCACCGAAGCCGGCGCGTGAGACACTGGCAGCCGCGTGGCTGGCCGGCGTAACCGAATTCTACCGCGTGGGCGGAGCGCAGGCGATTGCCGCGATGGCCTATGGCACACCAACCATTGCGCGCGTGGACAAGATTGTCGGACCGGGAAACCTCTTTGTTACGGCAGCAAAGGTTATCGTCTCCAGCGAATGCGGCATCGACATGCCTGCTGGGCCGACTGAGATTGTCGTCACGAGTGAGAAAGGTTCAGCAGAAGGAATCGCCGCGGACCTTGCGGCACAAGCAGAGCACGATCCGGAAGCGCTTGCCGTGCTAATTACGAGCAATGAGGCCCTAGCACGTGCGGTTGCGACTGAAGTCAAAATACAATCCAAGAACAATGCGATTGCAAAAAAGTCGCTTGCTGCGCAGGGTGTAATCTTCATTACCAAAACCGCTGCAGCGGCGCAGGATCTAACTAACCGTCTGGCTCCAGAACACCTCACCGTGGACTCGCCTGCTGATCTCAAGTGGATTCGCAATGCAGGCAGTGTGTTTGTGGGCGACTATGCTCCGCAGTCGATGGGCGACTACGTCTCTGGCCCAAATCATGTTCTGCCCACTGGCCGCTTTGGTCGTATTCGTGGTGGCTTGAGCGTGACGGATTTCGTGAAAGTTATTACGGTGCAGGAGTACACGCGCAAAGGACTCGGAAAAGTTGGCCCGCACGCGATTACGCTTGCAGAAGCCGAAGGGCTGACTGCCCACGCTGCAAGCGTTCGAGTGAGGATGCGATGAGTGTAACGGATACTGTTACAAATAAGAGCAGAGTGAAAGTGCGCCGACTGGTCGAAGAGATGCCAGAGTATCATCCTCCTCTCGCCGAGCGCACCGCGCTACGGCTGGATTTCAACGAAAACACCCTGGCTCCTTCTCCACGCGTCATGGAAAGGCTCAGTCAGATTACAGCCGAGGGGCTCACGAAGTATCCCGAGCGCGAGGGCGTGGAGAAGGTTGTTGCTGCGCACTTCGGGTTGGGCGAGGGCAAAGTGCTCCTGGCCAACGGCGTGGACGAGGCAATCCATCTAGTGTGCTGCACTTTTCTGGAACCTGAAGACGAGGCGATCATCTGCACACCGTCGTTCTTTATGTATGACGTGAGCATACAAATGATGACGTCGCACCTGAAGAGAGTCCAGGCGGACGCGACGCTAGAGTTCCCATTTGGGCGTTTCATGGAAGCAATTACGGAGCGCACGAAGCTCATCATCATTGCCTCGCCAAACAATCCGACGGGCGCGACCGTGAGCAGGGAGCATTTGCTGGCAATTGCCAGAGCTGCGCCGAAGGCTGTGCTGATGGTGGATGAAGCGTACTACCACTTTCACGGTGAATCGGTCATGCAGGACCTGGCCAGCGTGCCGAACCTGATCGTGGCGCGAACGTTCTCGAAGGCTTACGGCCTCGCGAACCTGCGCATCGGGATGCTCGCCGGCAATGCGGAGTTGGTGAAGTATCTGCGCAAAGTAAGCTCGCCTTACAACGTGAATGGCGTTGCGCTCGATTGCCTGCCTGTGGCTCTTGCGGATGAAGAGTATCTGAGTTGGTATGTCGAACAAGTTCGTGTCGGGCGTGAGCGCATGATGGACAGCCTTCGCCAGCTTGGCGTGCCGTTCTTTCCCAGCGCGGCAAACTTTGTGCTCATGAATATTGGCCCGAAACATAAAGAGCTGGTCACAGCGATGCGTGCACATGGTGTGCTACTGCGCGACCGCTCCGCCGATCCAGGCTGCGATGGATATGTCCGCATCACCATTGGCATTGAGGAGCATGTGACACGCGGCCTTGAGGCGTTAAAGACTTGCCTGAAGGAGATTGGCTGGAGCAAGGAGCAAATCAGCAGGCCGTCTGGCTCAGCGAGCAGCGGCATAAGGGAGTTCGAGTAATGGCGAAGAACGTAAGAACCGCAACAATCAAGCGCAACACAACTGAGACGCAGATCGCGCTAAAACTCACCATCGACGGTCAGGGCGCCTACAAAGTCTCGACTGGCATTCGCTTCTTCGATCACATGCTGGAGCTCTTCACACGACATGGCGGGTTTGATCTGACGCTCGCTTGCAAGGGCGACCTCGACGTTGACCAGCACCACACGGTTGAGGACGTTGGCATCGCTCTGGGCGAAGCTTTTAACAAAGCTCTGGGCGACAAGAAAGGCATCATGCGCGCTGGCTACTTTGTGATGGCGATGGATGAGACACTCGCCGTTGCTGCCGTGGACCTCAGCGGGCGCGTCGCTTATGTCGTCGATGACAAGGTAAAGGTACGGCTCGTAGGCGATTTTCAGAGCGAGTTGCTTGCCGACTTCTTCGACGGCTTCGCTCGTGGAGCGAAGGCGAATGTGCACGTGAAAACAATGTATGGCCGCTCGAATCATCACAAGATCGAGGCAATCTTCAAGGCATTCGCGAGGGCGTTGCGCGGAGCCTGCTCACGCGATGAACGGATGCGCGAGATGCTGCCGAGCACGAAGGGGTTACTGTGAGCCTTCCTCTCGATTTGCGAAGGAAGCTAGCTTGGACTAGTTTTTGCGTGCTACTCGTTGACCTCATATTCCTTATTGCTTGGCAATATATTCGCGTTTCTGATATCTGTCGGCAGCGGTCTCTCGGGTTATGGTGCGGTTTACTTCTTGCTCTTGTTGCTCTCACTTTGTCCCTGTTTGGCAATGGCTGGAAGCGCCTCGCATTCGCAACTGGAGCCGTGATCTCTTCGTATCTTTGGATCAGTTGGATGTTGTGGATGGTGCAGACATGTTAGCCGTCATTGACTACAAAGCGGGGAACCTGACTAGCGTGCTCAAGGCGCTCAATTATCTTGGCGCGGAGACTCATGTTACGCAGTCGCCTGACGAGGTGCGTAAGGCGAGCAAGATTGTGCTTCCTGGCGTTGGGCATTTTCAGGCTACGCAGCTTTTGCATGATCTCGGCTTGACTGAGGCTGTGCGCGAGAGTGTGGCTCGTGGTGCGTGGTTTCTCGGGATTTGTGTTGGGTTGCAGTGGTTGTTTGAAGGTTCGACGGAGGCTCCGGGTACGGCTGGTCTTGGGCATTTTGCTGGCGCGTGCGAGCACTTCCCTACTCTCTACGACGGCGCGGAGTTGAAGTCACCTCACGTCGGCTGGAACTCGCTCGAAGACGTGCGTGCGGACTCGAAGTTGCTGCGCGGCGTGAAGGATGGCGGTTTCGTTTACTACACGCACTCGTGGCGTGCTCCTTTGGTTGAGGGGACTGCGGCGGTAACGAACTACGGTGGTGCGTTTACTGGTGTGGTGGAGCGCGACAACGTGATGGGTGTGCAGTTCCATCCGGAGAAGTCGAGTGCGGTTGGTTTACAGGTTTTGAAGAACTTCGTGGAGTTGTGATGCTGACGAAGAGAATCATTGCGTGTCTCGATGTGCGCGGCGGGCGGGTCGTGAAGGGTGTTCAGTTTGTGGACATCATCGACACGGGCGATCCGGCGGAGCTGGCGCATCGCCATGCGGCCGCGGGGGCCGATGAGATCGTGCTGCTCGACATTACGGCTACACACGAGGGGCGTGGGACGCTGCTCGATACGGTGAAGCGGACCGCAGCGGCGTTGTTTGTTCCGTTCACCGTCGGCGGCGGGATTCGCTCGGCCGAGGACGCGGCGGCGGTCTTCGGTGCGGGGGCGGACAAGGTGAGCATCAACTCTTCGGCCATCGCGCGGCCCGAGTTGATTGGTGAGATCGGCGGCAGCTTCGGGGCGCAGGCGGTGATCGTTGCGATCGACGCTCGGCGCGGCCAGAGCAGAGTTGAGGATGCTGAGGTCTACGTGAGCGGGGGGCGGAAGCCTACCGGACAGAAGGTCGTCGAGTGGGCGCGTGAGGCTGAGGAACGCGGCGCTGGTGAGATTTTGCTGACTTCGATGGATACTGACGGGATGCGCTCAGGCTTCGACTGCGAGCTGACAGCGGCGGTGAGCTCGGCGGTGCAGATTCCGGTGATCGCGTCGGGCGGCGCGGGAACTGCGGGGCACTTTGCTGAGGTCTTCGGTCGCGGACGAGCCGATGCGGCGCTGGCGGCGAGCATCTTCCACTTTGGCGTGACCGACTCGCGGGAGCTGAAGACTGAGTTGCAGCGCGCTGGCGTTAGTGTGCGGTTGCCCTGCTGAAGTAGCGCTTGTGCAGTTCGCCGGCCAGCGTGAGAGCGTTGTGGAGCTTTGCGGAGGCAGTGGAGCGGATTGCGTTCAGCAGGTCGAACTCCTGTCTCTCTTGAAAGAGCTCGGTTGTGATGGATTGGAGTTCGCTCCAGTCGTGCCATTCGCCGATGGCTCCTGTCGCTTCCTCCAGAGTGCTTACCAGCTCTGCGTCACTGTTGGCGGAGAGCTCGAGTGTGTAGCGCAGCTCCTTCAGCTTGATTCGGTAGCGATGAAGATCTGCGGCGCCAATCCGAGGTGAGATGGACAGAGCGGCTTGGAGGGTGGCGGCTGCGAACTCGATCTTCTCCTGGACGTCGAGGTGAGCCAGTAGTTGCTTGCGGCACCGCTTCAGAGCGCGCCTAGCTGCCTCCCGGTGATTGGAGACGGTGGACTTCAGCCTGCGAGCGGCTTTCTTGCGCTGGGCGGAGAGGTGCTCGGCCAGGGCGGCCAGCGCTTCCTCCTGTCCCGGGACGGCAAGCTGACGGGTGAATCCGGTGAGGACGTCGAGGTCGCGGACCTTGCCTGCTCTCCTGCGCAGGCGGGTGGTGGTTTTGAGGAGGCGATGCGCGGCGGGCTCGTCTTCGAGCTCTAGGGCGTGGATGGCGGCTTCGAGACGGCGGCTTCGGGTGCGGAGGTCGTGGACTTCCTTCGGCGCGTTGGTGCGCAGGATGCGGTCCAGCGACTTGCGGAACCGGCGGAATGTCCTCTCGACCTTGTCTTCGTCTCGCGTCATATCCCTGCCTGACGGAGTTGCTCGGTCAGGCCTCCATCGCTCCGGAGTAGACGGCCATGCCGGCGACGGCGTCGACACCCATGGCGTCGAGAGCGTCTACCTCCGCCTTCTCCTTGATGCCTCCGGCGACGATGAGTTGCTTCGCGGTGGTCGAGCGGAGGATTGCGGCGACGTCGATGGGGAAGCCGGACATGGTGCCCTCGGTGTCGACGTGGGTGTAGAGGAAGGCGGAGCAGTAGTCTTCGAGCCAGGTGATGGCTTCCTCGGGGGTGAGGTCGACCGAGTCCTTCCAGCCCTTGACGGCGACGCGGCCGGCTTTGGTGTCGACGCTGAAGACGAGGGAGTCTTCGCCGAGCTCCTTCCTGAGACCGGCGGCGAATTCCTTGTTTACGCCGGAGGCTCCGAAGAGGCTGGAGCCGTAGATGACGCGGCGGGCACCGGCGTCGAGGAGGGCGCGGCCGTCGGCGGCGGTGCGGAGGCCTCCGCCGACCTGGCAGGGCAGGCGGCTGGCGAACATCTCGATGAGCTGGCGGTTGTCGCCCTGACGCATGGCGGCGTCGAGGTCGATGAGCTGGACGATGGGGTACTTGGAGAACCGGTCGATCCAGTAGTCGAAGTCGTCGAAGGCGAGTTTGAGGCGCTCGCCCTGGACGAGCTGGACGATGCGGCCGCCGAGGAGGTCGATGGAGGGAATCAGCACGAGGGGCCCTCCCCCTGCTTTTTGCGCAAAGTCTTCATTCGATTTGGGTTAGCCTTGGACTTGAATGGTAAAGTCTTCATAAGAAAAGAGTAAGCCTCTGGGGTCGCTCCCCTGAGGCTTTGGTTTTGCTCCATGATTTAAGTTTAGCAGTTTTGGGTGGCAGAGACCGCCAAGTCCAAGTCTTGTGGATTGAGAGGTTTATGTGATTTGGGGGCTTGACAAGGGATTTTGCTGGGGATTTTTGTGGGTTTTCTTGTAGGTGATTGATGGTAAAGAGAAAAGCAGGTTCTCCCGCTGCCTGCCCCAGCCAGCAAGCTGGCTGGGGACCCCGTTCGCGGAAGGATGACAATTGTTGGGTGGCGGACTCGGAATGAACCCAGGTCTCAAAATCGAGACCCTTCGACAGGCTCAGGGCAGTCTCTGGGACACCCGGCGGGATGACGGCATGTCCCAGGGGCTAAAGCCCTTTTTGGTGGTGGCCGTTTGTTGCCCGGACTGAAGTCCGGGCCTATCTCAGAAGCAACGACAAAGGCAACAGCAAGGCAAAAACAACAGCAAAGGCAAAGGCAAAAACAACAGCAAAGGCAAAGGCAACAACAAAGGCAAAAACAACAGCAAAGGCAAAGGCAACAACAAAGGCAAAAACAACAGCAAAGGCAAAGGCAACAACAAAGGCAAAAACAACAGCAAAGACAAAGGCGCGCGGCGTTTGAATCCAGTGCTTTCTTCGAAAGCTATGAATCGGGCTTTCAGCCCTCCGTGGTTCTGTTTGTTCGCAAACCTGGGGTTTCACCCCAGGCTGGTATGAGTCGGGCCTTTGGCCCTCTGCGACGGTGGCAGCGGTTCGAGCTTTGCTCGAATGACCTTGTTCCGGAATCAGGACATGGGCATTCGGCGATTTTGTGGTTTTGTGGCTGAAAGGGGTCAGCGGTATGGGTGAGTGTGCGGCCTCGGGGTCCTTCGACTTCGCGCTGCGCGCTCCGCTCAGGATGACGAGCTTTGGGTAGCGGGAGGATGGCTTCGGGTAAAAGCAGATCCCCCCTTGCGGGGGGATGACAAACAAGAAGACAAATACAGATTCCTTGCGGGAATGACAAAAACGAGAGCGGACTACCGCTTGCCGAAGCGGTAGACCATGCCGCCGGAGATGCCGAAGAACTCGCGGGTTTCGGTGCCGAAGTGTTCCAGGATCAGGTCGGGCTGGAGACGGATTGCAGCTCGCTTGCTGAGGTTGAAGTCGAGGCTTCCGCCGAGCGCGGCGATTGGCTTGGTGCGGTTGGTGTAGAGGCCGGTGAGGTTGTAGAACTGCGGCTGGTTCTGCTTCTGCGTGGCGTTGAAGATGCCCTTCGACGCGCCGATGTAGCCGTGGTAATTGACGGCGATGAACTGGTTCTTCGGGCCGCGGTACTGCGCGCCGACCATGAGCATGTTCATGTAGACCAGCGGACGGCTGATGTTGTACGGAGACTGGCCCGCGCTGGCGTAGACCGGGGTGGTGCCGGCTTCACCGCGGTAGTCGAGGCCAAGGCCGAGCTTGTGATTGAGCCAGTAGGTGCCGAGCAGCTCGCCGCCGCCGAGGTTCATGCGTTTGGGCAGGGCCTGACCGGCCTGGAAGTTCATGAAGCTGAGGCCGCCGTAGAGCTCGTACTTGTTGTCGTAGGTGACGGGCGCGGCGACGGCGATCTTGCTGGGCAGTGTGATGGAGGTCGTCTGCTGGGTGGATGAGTCCTGCGCGCGCGCTGTGGCTGCGCCTGCCGTGAGGACCGCTGCCGCGAAAATTCCAAGGATTGTGAGCGCTGTGTGTTTTGGCGCTCGTGCCGTCATGGTTTGCTTTGCCTTCGATACAGCGTTCTTCAATCGCAACATCCTTCTCCGCGCCGGGACTCGCACGTGCTTTTCGAGCTGAACCAGCTTTGTGTGTCACTATCCAAGATATAACGTTTCGGGGCACATCTGACGGGGTGGGGGCCACGTATTCTGGATGCCTCCCGATGTGCGACAATAAAGGGATGCAGCCGTGCGCGTATTTGTCTCCGGCTGCGGGAGAAGAGTATGGGTGATCTACTACAACCGTGGCATCTGATTCTGATTGCGCTGATCGTCGTTGTTCTGTTTGGTGGGAAGAAGCTGCCTGAGCTGGGCAAGGGCCTGGGCGAAGGTCTGCGCGGCTTCAAGGAAGGCATGAAGGGCATTACGGACGACGCCAACGACGCCAAGAAGAGCGTGACCGACGCGGCGAAGACGGATTCGACGACCACCCCTACGACCACGAAGTAGCGCCTGCGCTTCGGGCTGGCGGTGGTGGGCTGCCGGTGCGCCTGGTGCAGTTCTGATTTGACTTTCGAGAAAACGGTTTGCGTCTTGCGAATGAAACATGTCCCAGGGGCTAAAGCCCCTTTTTGGGGGCGTGTCGGTGTTGCCCGGACTGAAGTCCGGGCCTATCTCAGAAGCAACGGCAAGAACAACGACAACAGCAAGAGCAACGACAACGACAAGAACAACGGCAACAGCGGGTTTCTCCGCTCCGCGTTGCGCGCTCCGTTGAGATGACGTGCGTTTGTGGTTCGTGGTGGTAGAAAAGCGGGTTTCTTCCACCCCAGTTCTCCGCTCCGGTCGAAATGACAGTTCTGTGAGTGAGAGGGAATGCGGTTCGAGCTTTGTTCGAATGGCCCACTCATGACGCGATACGGCTGCGTCATGAATGGGGCACCCGGCTAAATGCCAGAGTGTTGTGGCTGAAAGGGTTGGAGGGTATGGGCGGGAGCTGGCGGTATCGGGTCCTTCGACTCCGCTCCCTACGGTCGCTTCGCTCAGGATGACAGCTGTTTGGGAAGTAGCTCAGAGTCCGGTCGAGATGACAGATCTGTGGCGGGGATGGGAAGGCGGTTCGAGCTTTGCTCGAATTAACCCAGGTCTCAGAATCGAGACCCTTCGACAAGCTCAGGGCAGGCTCTGGGGCACCCGCACCCGATGCGTTTTCAGTGTGGCCAGAGCTTCCATTGCCACGATGTTCTGTACGGCAAGGTCAGGGTGGACTTCGCGCCAAAATGTACCGGGAGGAAGATGTAGGAGCTGTCCGTCATCTTTGACGTGATGTGGCGCTCGGCCATGAAGATGACTTCATGCTTGTGGCCGTGCGGGGAAAATGCCCATGTTCCCTGCGCGTGATATGTCACATCGGCGTACGGCCCTGAGGTTGGATTGCCAAGCTCGGTGTATGGACCCATGATGTTCGTCGCGCGATAGTAGTTTGCGGCGTTGTCCTTCCAGCCGGTCTCGGCTGATGTGATGAGGTAGTACGTGCCGTTGCGCTTGATCATGACGGGGGCTTCGCGGCGCTCGGCGTTCGCGATCTTGTACCACTTGTTGGAGAAGCCCAGGTAGTCGTCGGTGAGCTTGACGATGTGCAGGACGCGACCGAAGCCTGGGCCGGGCTCGCGCACGTCGCGGTCGTAGATGAAGTAGGCTGAGCCGTCGTCGTCCTGGAAGAGCGTGCAATCGCGCACGATGCCCTTTGCGTCGATTGGCCTGGAGTAGCCCTTGAAGGTGTAGGGGCCGTTGACGCGGCTGCTGACTGCGACGCCTGCGTCTCCGGCGCCGATGGTGTTGCCGTGGTCTCCGGGATAGCCGACGTAGTGAAACCACATGACGTACTGTTTCGTGTGGGCGTTGTAGAGGATCTTGGGCCGCTCGAAGCGCATGGGGCAGTGGAGCGGATTGGCCGGGTCGGTCGAACAGGCGAGCACCACGCCCTCGTAGGTCCAGTTGTAGAGGTCGGTGGAGCTGTACATGATTACGCCGAGGGTGGTCTTCTGGCCGCCGTCGGGGCCGTTGATTGCGGGCAGCGGGCGCAGTGCCATGCCGTACCAGTGGTACTTGCCGTCGGCCCAGAGGATGCCGCCGTCGTGGGCGTTGATCAGGTTTCCGGCGGTGTCGCGCCAGGCTAGGTGTTCGGTTACGGCGCCGTTGGTGAATGCGGTGTGGGTCTGCGTTTGCGCTGGCGCGCTGCGCTCGCTACCTGCGAGGCATAGAGCAAGGATCAGCCAGTGGAGGCGGGTGTTCTTGATGGAGAGAGACATTTTGTTGTCAGAGTACTCTACTGCCGCGCGTGGGCTGGTGCGGCTTTCCGCTTCGCGGAAGGATGGCGCTTAGAGCGTGATCATGACTACGGCGGCGGCGGCGATGGCCATGCCGATGCCCTGGCGGCGGGTGGGGCGTTCGCGTAGCATCCATGCGGCTAAGAGGATGGTTGAGGCGGGGTAGAGCGAGGCGAGGACGGCGGCTACGTCGAGGCGTCCGGCGCGCGTGGCGGCGATGAAGAGCAGGTTGCCGGAGGTGTCGAGCAACGCGGTCGAGAGCGCCCAGGTGATGGCTCGGCGGTTCAGGCTGCCTGTGTTTGCGCTTGATTTTCGATTGCGCTTTGCTGTGAGCATGACTGCGATGAGTGCAAGGGAGCAGGTGCTGAGGCTGCCGATGCGGGCGGTGGCCATGGGCCAGAAGACTCCTGCTGCACCAGCCTGCTTGAGCGCGACGAAGTAGATGCCGAAGCCTATGCCGGCGGCGATGGCGAGCCAGATGGTGCCGGTCGATGCGGGTTTGGCTTCGGCGTTGGGTCCGGCGGCGATGAGCCAGATGGCGAGGCCTGCGACGAGGAATCCGAAGATGTGGAGCAGGCCCGGGGAGCCTTCGGCTACGGCTGAGACTGCGGCGGGAATGGCGGCGGCGAGCAGGCCGCTGACGGCGGCGGATGCGCCCATGGCTCCACGCGAGAGAGCGACGTAGAAGCACATGAGGGCGAGGCCTCCGGTGACGCCTGCGGCGATGCCCCAGACGAGCGGGGCTCCGTGCGGGAAGGGGTCGCCGCGGAGCCAGACGATGAGGAGCAATGCGGTGAAGCTGGTGGCGTGGCTGACGAGGATGACGCGGAGCGCGGAGCCCATGGAGCCGCCGGCGTGCTTGGCGCCCATGCCGCCGGAGAAGTCTCCGCCGCCCCAGAGGACGGCGGCGGCGAGCGCGAAGAGGGCGTTGGCGTGAAGGAGCAGGTCCATGTGGCTTGATGGGTAATGTCGAGAGCGAACCCCACCCTGGGCGCGATACAACTGCGCCGAAGGTGGGGCACCAAGTTCTTTAGTACTGTAACGACGCTTAGTGCGTGCGCGTGATGTCGGGGGCGGCGTCGCCGGCGGTGGGGTAGTAGCCCTTCTTGGCGATGACCGTCAGGTTCGGACGCATCACTTTGACTTCGATGGTGCGGTACTTACCGTCGATGAAAGGCTCGTGCGTGTAGTAGCCGACGGTGTACTGGGTGCGGGCTTCTTCGGCGATCTTGGCGAAGCTCTGCTCGATGCCGCGCTGGCGGAATTCGCCGTCGAGGTTGCCGCCGGTGGCGGTGGTGTAGACGGGCAGGACGTTGTCGCGCATGCTGAGCGGCAGGTGCATGTGATTGAGGAAGCCGATGACGGGAAGCGACGAGTCGCCGACGAGCGTGCCGTAGACGGCGATTTTGTTGGTCTGGAGGAACTTGATGACCTCTTTGACGCTGGCCTGGCTGCCGTATTCGCGGCCGTCGCTGATGACGTAGATGATGCGGCGGCGGCCTTTGGGGGCCTTGGCGAGCTCGGTGGCGGCGGCGAGGATGGCGTCGTTGAGCGTGTGGGGGTCGCGGGGGACGTTCTGGATGCCGCTCATGGAGCGTCCGTGCGTGGAGTTGGTATTGGGGTCGATGTGGGCGAGTGCGCCGCCGTTGAGGTTGATGTTCTGGCTGAGCGGGCCGCCCTGATCGTAGTACATGGGCTCGCGGCCTGTGCTCTTGGAGCGATCGAGCACGGCGGTGAGGCGGGCGCTCTGCGCGCCGGTGAAGGCGGTCTGCATGCGCGGGCCGTTGTTGTAGGTGAAGACGGCGACCTCGTCGTAAGGTGCGAATGCGCCCTGGAGGGCTTCGAGCGCGTTGTTCACCTTGGTCATGTTGTCGTAGGTCATGCTCTGGTCGATGACGAGGGCGACGGAGAGCGGGAATGGGTCGGTCGTGAAGAGGGCAAGCTGCTGGCGGAGGCCGTTCTCGTAGACGCGCACGTCGCGCCAGGTGAGGCCGGGGACGAGGCTGCCCTTGTTGTCCTTGACGGTGAAGGGGACTTCGACGAAGTTGGTGCGGACGTGGAGGACGTACTGCGGGCCTTGTCCGGCGGCCGGGAGGTCGGGCTTGGGGCCTACGTCTTGCGGCGATTGGGTCGTCGGCGGAAGGCTGCTGGGTGGGGCCTGGTCGTCGGACGATGTGGACTGCGTGGAGAAGCCGGCGTCGGTGGGCGTGGTGCCGATGCCGGGGGTGATGCCGTCAACGGGCAGGTTCGCCTGGGGCTTGGGTGCGTCGGGAATCGCCTGCTGCTGAGATGCGCTCTGCGCGGGCATGTATGCCGCGGACGCGATCAGGGCCAACGTCAGTGAGCCGGCCAGTATGCTTGTTCTTACCACTCAAACCCCCATCTTCCAAGCCAGCCTGTCGGCTGGAATGTAGCAACTACCAGAATATCAGCGCGTCAGGTGCGCCGCCAGTTTCTATGGTTTGGACGCGGGGGAGCGGGTGGATGTTGTGCCTGGTTTTTTGCCCCGGCGTGTCCCAGGGGCTAAAGCCCCTTTTTGGGGCAGCTGGTGTTGCCCGGACTGAAGTCCGGGCCTATCTCAGAGGCAACGACAACAGCAACAGCCCCACTCACGACGCGATAAAGCTGCGTCATGAGTGGGGCACCCGGCTTTGTGGCTGAAAGGGTTGGAGGATATGGGTGGGGTTGGCGGTGTCGGGGTCCTTCGACTCCGCTCCCTGCGGTCGCTTCGCTCAGGATGACGGCTGTTGGGGAGTAGTGTGGAGGATTTTTTCGCTGACTCGGGGGCGGGTTCGTCGTCTAATGAGGTATGCGCCTGTTTGCTGCCGCTGTTGTTGTGTGTTTGTGCCTCGTCCCTGCCCTTCGGGCGCAGGAGGCACCTTCGCCGGATATGCCTCCGCCCGCCAGTGATGCTCCGGCCCAGCCTGTGGACAGCAATAACCCGATGGAGACCCTGAAGGTCAACGTCAACCTGGTGAACCTGTACTTTTCGGTGCGGGACAAGAACGGCTATATCACCAACCTGACGAAGAACGATTGCCACATCGACGAAGACCATGCTCCGCAGACGATCAAGAAGTTTACGCAGGAGAAGAACCTGCCGCTGACGATCGGGATTCTGCTGGATACGAGCGGAAGCCAACAGAATGTGCTGCCGATGGAGCAGGCGTCGGGGGCAGAGTTTCTGAAAGATGTGCTGACGCCGAAGGACGAGGCGTTTCTGATCTCGTTCGATATTAATGTGAACCTGCTGGCGGACTATACGAACTCGCCGCGTGAGATACAGCGGGCGATGGATAAGGCGGAGATCAATACGGGCGCGGGTACGGGTTCGGTGACGGGCAATGCGACTCCGCGCGGGACGCTGCTGTATGACGCGGTCTTTCTGGCGGCGCATGACAAGCTGCGGCAGGAGGCGGGGCGGAAGATTCTCGTCATCCTGACGGATGGTCAGGATGAGGGGTCGCAGGAGACGCTGAAGACGGCGACAGAGGCGGCGCAGAAGTCGAACGCGATTGTGTATGTGATTCTGCTGGCTGATCCGTATGCGTATGGCAGCTTCGGGATTGGTTACACGGGCTCGGCTGCAATGGACAAGCTGGCCAAGGATACGGGCGGGCGCGTGATCAATGTCGGCAGGAATACGAAGAAGCTGCAGGAGGCGTTTGATCAGATTCAGGATGAGCTCAGGACGCAGTACCTGGCCAGCTATACGCCGACCAATCTGAAGCTGGATGGGACGTTCCGGTCGCTTCAGGTGGATTGCGGGAAGGACACGAAGGTGCAGGCTCGGCGTGGGTATTATGCGATGGCGAACCCGCTGGGGGATGATTGATTTGTGATGGGCCTGTCCCAGGGGCTGAAGCCCCTTTTTGGGGCGGCTGGTGTTGCCCGGACTGAAGTCCGGGCCTATCTCAGAGGCAACGACAACAACAGAGACAAGAGACCTTGGGCACCCGGCATTGCTGAAAGAAGCCGTACCTCAGGGGCTAAAGCCTCCTCAGTATTTGCAGCGTTTGCGGCACGGCTAAAGCCATGCCCTTAAGCAGAACGAACCTTGTACTTCACTCCCTGTCCTTGCTTCGTCAGGAGTTGCCGTGTTGGAGGAACTCTGGTGAGACGGGGTTCTCGTAGACGGAGTAGTCGCGGGTGACTACGGTGAGGCCGCTGGCGGAGACGAAGTAGTTTTTCTTGTCTTCGTTGGGGTCGTAGCCGATGACGGTGCCGTCGGGGATATGGACGTCGCGGTCGATGATGGCGTGGCGGATGCGGCAGTGACGGCCGATGTTGACGTGGGAAAAGATGATGGATGAGTCCACGTCGGCGTAGGAGTTGACGCGCACGTCCTGGGAGACGACGCTGTTGCGGACGACCGAGCCGGAGATGATGGACCCGGCGCAGACGATGGAGTTGATGGCCATGCCGGTGCGGCCGGGCTCGCCGAAGACGAACTTCGCGGGCGGGTACTGGTAGGGGCGGGTGCGCATGGGCCAGGTCTTGTCGTAGAGGTTGAAGGTGGGGGTGACGCCGGCGATGTCCATGTTGGCCTCGTAGTAGGCCTCGAGTGTGCCGACGTCACGCCAGTAGAGCGCTTTCTGCTTGTTCTCGTCGACGAAGTTGTAGGCGTTCATCTTGAAGCGGCCGAGCAGCTTGGGCAGGATGTTGTGGCCGAAGTCGTGCTTGGATTGCGGGTCTTCGGCGTCCTTGATGAGCTCGGGGATGAGGACGTCGGTGTTGAAGATGTAGATGCCCATGGAGACGTCGACCATGTCGGGCGTGAAGGGCGAGCGGATGTTGGTCTCTTTTGGCTTTTCGACGAAGCCGGTGACTTCGCCGTTGCGGGCGACCTCGACGACGCCGAAGGAAGAGACCTCGTCGGGACTGATGGGGAGGGTGGCGAGGGTGACGTCGGCGCCGGAGTCCTTGTGCTGGCGGAGCATGCGGGCGTAGTTCATCTTGTAGATGTGGTCGCCGGAGAGGATGAGGACGTGCTTGGGCTCTTCGGAGCCGATGGAGTAGATGTTCTGGTAGACGGCGTCGGCTGTGCCCTGGTACCAGCTTTTGCTGACACGCTGCATGGGCGGGAGGATCTCGATGAACTCGCCGAGCTCGTTGGCGACGACGGAGCCCCAGCCTTCGCGGATGTGGCGGTTGAGCGAGAGCGCTTTGTACTGGGTGAGGATGTAGACGCGGTGCAGCCCGGAGTTGATGCAGTTGGAGAGGGTGATGTCGATGATGCGGTACTGGCCTGCGAAGGGCACGGCCGGCTTGGCGCGATCGCGGGTGAGGGGGAAGAGACGTTCACCGGCGCCGCCGGCAAGAAGAACTCCGAGAGTATCTTTCATAGCTCCAACTACCTCGACAGATGAATGACTGCAACTGCTGTTTTCTTCTGGGATGCGCGAATGAGGCCGCGCGTCTCCGGGAGAAAGGGGAGTCTACCATGCGGAGGTTAAGGTTTGCGATGTGTGACTGAGCACTGGCACGGATGCGGAGGCTGTTCTCGGTCTTTCGGAACCCCATTTATGCCAATGAAACTGCACATGAATGGGCACCCGGCATTGGGTTTTGGCTGGCAATTCTTCTGTGCATAGAAGCGGCAGGATCGGATAAGATCACTACCAGTTATCGGGCCCGTTTCTAAGCGGAGGCCGTGAGAGCATGGCTGACATGAAGAACAATGCAGGCGCGGGAATTGGCATTGGAATAGCCTTAGGAGTCGCCATCGGGGTTGCGCTGCATAACATTGCAGTCGGAATCGCAATCGGAGTGGCGCTCGGAGTGGCGTTTGGTGCGGGAATGAACAAACGCAAGCAAGATTTAAAGTGACCCTGCACCCAGACTCCACTTAGAACGACAAACCTTCCACTGATGAGAATTCTTTTCAGGACACAAGCAAAAAGCCCGGCTTTGAGCTGGGCTTTTTGAAGGCAGATTGGTTATTCGCTGTCTTGCTCTGGTTCGTCTGTCAGACCGGGAGAACTGTCGCCGGAGATGGTTTCGGGAGCATGGCCGTCTTCGGTAAGGCTGATGCGCAATGACTTCAGGAACGAGAGGTCGTTTGCGGTAAAGGGGCCCTGCGGCTCTTCGTGGGCTTCGCTGTCGGCGGTTTCGGGCTCGACTTCGTTGAGGCCGATGGTCGCCTCAAGCATGAGAAGTACGTCGAAGCCCTGCTCGCGGATGTTGCGGACGACACCTGCGATGTCCTCGGATTCGGCGACGGACTCGTGGATCGCCTCGCCAAGTTTTTGGATGAGATTTTTGACCTTCTGGTTCAATGCCGCCTCCGGGCTGGGTGGGTTTTGAATCCAAACCTCGCATCGGGTATTCCCGGCGCACGAGACACGCGGGAACGGCATTGCGGGCACGTCTTCTGGAGTCAGCATACGCCGAAATTCTTGAGCGCCGCAACGGTTTTACGCGGTGGAAATCGGGGTCAGTCGTCGGCGCTGAGATGGGGGACGAGTTGCTCTTCGGGCTGGTCAACAGGCGTATGAGGTGTATGCAAACTGTTTGCCAAATCTTCGACGATGCGTTTTTTGTAGGGGTTCCAGACGAGAAGACCCACGGCTGCGGCGCAGACTCCGCCAACCGTCCAGAGGAGGGCCTTGATGCTCGACGTGCTTGCGTTCTCGGCCATACCTGATGGATGAGATGCGCGAGGTGTGGCGCGGGATTGCTGTTTTTGGCAGAGTTTCGCGAGTGCGCGAATAACGGCTACACTTAAAGGATGGATTCGGTTCGCTTTGGCCGGGCGCTTGGTGTGGGAGCGCGGGCTGCCGCTAAGACGCTGGTCTCGGCTGTAGACGCGGCTGCTGCACCGAATCCTTCGGCTGGGACGAAGCCTGCCGGCACGAAGAAGACGGCGGCTGCGGCTGCGACTTCGGGTGAGCGGCTGGGACAGCAGGCGGCGCGTGCGGCTTCGCAGGTGTCGGTGAGCAGCGCAGGGTTGAAGCAAGGCAGCAAGCGGTTTGGCCAGGCGGTCTGGCATCCTGTGGTGAAGCTGTCGGGCGTGCTTTGGCTGGAGCTTACCGGCGTGTTCTTTGGGATCTTTGCGCTGTCTGCGGTGGGTGGGGCGTGGAAGTGGCGTGAGGCGATGCATGAGGTGGCGGGAAATCATCTGGCGCATGAGCGGTTCGAGTGGGCGGTGGTGATGGCGGCGGTGTTTGCGTACTTCTGTGTGACGAGCTTTCTGAAGGCTCGGCGTAGAGGGCGCGGGCAGTAGGAGTCTGGTTAGCAAAGCAAAAGCAGGTCCTCCCGCTTCTCACCCCAGCGAGCAAGCTCGCCGGGGACCCCGGTGCGCGGAAGGATGACAATTGACAGGGATACGTTCGCGCGATCACCCGGCCTCGAAGACAACACATCGGCTGTACACTTGTGCGGCATGAGCGAGACGCCGAAGACTGGTTCGTCAAATACTGAATCGCCAAAGGCTGATCCTGCGAGTCCGACGACGAGTTCGGGGATTCCGGTCGAACTGGTGTATGACGCGAAGAGCCTGGCGGGGTTCGATGCTGCGCGTGAGCTGGGTGCGCCGGGGGAGTTTCCTTTTACGCGCGGGATTCAGCCGACCATGTATCGCGGGCGGCTGTGGACGATGCGGCAGTATGCGGGGATGGGCGACGCTGAGGAGTCGAATAAACGCTACAAATTTTTGCTTGCGCATGGGACCAAAGGGTTGAGCGTGGCGTTCGATCTGCCTACGCAGATTGGGTATGACTCGGACGACCCGATGGCGATGGGTGAGGTGGGGAAGGTTGGGGTCGCGATTGATTCGATCGAGGATATGGAGCGGCTGTTCGAGGGGATTCGGCTGGATGCGATCTCGACCTCGATGACGATCAATGCGACGGCTTCTATTCTGCTGGCGCTGTATGTTGCGGTGGCGCGGCGTGCGGGCGCAGAGGTGCGGCGGCTGAGTGGCACGGTGCAGAACGACATCCTGAAGGAGTACATCGCGCGCGGGACGTACATCTATCCGGTGCGGCACGCGATGCGGCTGGTGACGGATATCTTTGCATGGGCCGCGGAGGAGGTGCCGGAGTGGAATACGATTTCGATCTCGGGCTACCACATGCGCGAGGCCGGGTGCACGGCGGTGCAGGAGGTCGCGTTCACGCTGGCCAATGGCATGACTTACGTACAGGCTGCGCTGGATGCGGGGTTGGATGTGGATGCGTTTGCTCCGAGGCTGAGCTTCTTTTTTAATGCGCATAACAATCTGCTGGAAGAGGTGGCGAAGTTTCGCGCGGCGAGGCGGATGTGGGCGCGCGTGATGCGTGAGCGGTTTGGCGCGAAGAACCCGCGGAGCTGGATGTTGCGGTTTCATACGCAGACGGCTGGCTCGACGCTGACGGCGCAGCAGCCGGAGAACAATATCGTTCGCACGACTCTGCAGGCGCTGGCTGCGGTGTTGGGCGGAACACAGAGCCTGCACACGAATGGGTTTGATGAGGCGCTGGCGCTGCCGACGGAGAATGCTGCGCGGATTGCTCTGAGGACGCAGCAGATTCTGGCACATGAGAGTGGCGTGGCGCAGACGGTGGATCCGCTGGCGGGTTCGTACTATGTCGAGTCGCTGACGGATGAGATTGAGCGGCGTGCGGAGGAGTATCTGGCGGCGATTGCGCGATTCGATGCTTCTTCAAAAGGCGGGGGCGGCAAGTATGGGATGCTGCGCGCGATTGAGCAGGGGTATGTGCAGCGGGAGATTCAGAATGCGGCTTATGCTTACCAGCGCGATGTGGATGAGAAGCGGGCTGTTGTGGTCGGCGTGAATGAGTTTGCTTCTGGTTCAGATGCGGAGGAGGCTGTGGTTCCTCTTCAGCGGATCGATGCTGCGCTGGAGCAGCGGCAGGTGGAGCGCGTGCGGGCGCTGCGTGCGCGGAGGGATGCTGGCGTTCATGCTGCGGCGCTGCGCGGCGTGGAGGATGCTGCGCGTGGCGGGGAGAATCTGATGCCGCGGATTTTGCGTGCGGTCGAGAGCTATGCGACTGTGGGCGAGATTGCGAATGTGCTGCGTGGAGTGTTTGGGGAGTATCGGGAGTCGGTGACGGTTTGATTTCTCCGCGGTAAATTGACCCTCGGAACTGTCGGTCGATACGATAGGGCTTGCGCGCGATGCGCCTGCGAGGTCTTCTGAACGATGTCTGAATCTACTGCAACGAGCGCACTGCGCAAGACTGCTTTGAATGCTGTTCACCGCGCCGCCAAGTCGAAGATGGTTGATTTTGGCGGGTGGGATATGCCTGTCGATTGCTGCGGGTTGATTGCGGAGCACATGGCTGTGCGGACGGGCGTGGGCGTCTTTGATGTGTCGCACATGGGCGATATTCAATTTCGCGGGCCGGGGTCGCTGGCGGCGGTGCAGAAGCTGTGCATGAATGATGCGTCGAAGCTACAGGTGGGGCAGGCGCAATACTCGGCGATGCTTTATCCGAATGGGACGTTTGTCGATGATGTGGTGGTGCATAAGCTCTCGGACAACGACTACCTGATCGTGATCAATGCTGGTACTCGCGAGAAGGACGTGGCGTGGGTGCGCGGGGTGATTGGTGGGATGCCCGGCGTTCACATGAACGACTACAGCGACTTCTACACGCAGATTGCGATTCAGGGGCCGAAGGCTGCGGAGACTTTGCAGAAGCTGACTTCGACGGATTTGAGCACGATTAAGAATTACTGGTTTACGTGGGGGCAGGTGTGTGGCTTGCACAATGTGATGATTGCCCGCACTGGCTACACCGGCGAGGATGGATTTGAGATTTACATTCCTTCGGACGAGACGACCAGCGCACGGGTGTGGGCTGAGGTGCTGGAGGCCGGTAAGGAGTTTGGGATTCTGGCGTGTGGGCTGGGTGCGCGGAATACGCTTCGGCTGGAGGCTGGGATGGCTTTGTATGGCCATGAGATCTCGGACACGATCAATGTGTTTGAGGCTGGGTTGGGGCGGTATGCCAAGCTCGACTACGAATCCAAAGGCGATTTCGTTGGGCGCGATGCGCTGGTGAAGATTCAGGCTGACGGTGGGCCGAAGCGCAAGCTGGTTGGGTTGGAGATGGTGGAGCGCGGGATTGGGCGGGATGGGTATCCGGTGTTCTCGCTCGATGGGAAGCGGGTGGGTGAGATTACGAGCGGGTCGCCCTCGCCGTTTTTGAAGAAGAATATTGCCATGGCTTATGTGCCGGTGGAGTTCTCGGCGGTGGACACAGAGGTTGCGGTGGAGATTCGCGGGCAGATGGTGAAGGCGCGTGTGGTGCCGCTGCCGTTTTATAAGCGGGCGAAGAAGTAGGCGCAATTACAGCCGAATAATCCACATCCGCGCTTTGGACTCGTCCGGGCGCACTCGTGTAGTCTGCTTTCCGCATTACAATGGAGAGGGAGATTCCCCAACAATATGGCTTATCCGGCGAATTACAGGTACACGAAGGAACACGAGTGGATTGCGGCTGACGGCTCGGCGGGCAGCGTGGGTATTACGGACTACGCGCAGGACTCGCTGGGCGACATTGTTTTTGTTGACCTGCCGAAGGTGGGCGATGCGGTCGAGGCGGGCAAGACGTTCGGCTCGGTCGAGTCGGTGAAGGCGGTCTCGGACTTGTTCGCGCCGGTGTCTGGTACGGTGACGGCGGTGAATGACGCGCTCAAGGACAAGCCGGAGTTGATCAACACGGACGCGAATACGACGTGGCTGATTAAGGTGTCGCTGACCGATGCGAGCCAGACCAATGGCCTGCTGACGGCTGCCGATTATGAGAAGTTTATTGCCGAGGAGACCGGACACTAACGATGCGTTATCTGCCGAAGTCCCCTGGGGACCGTGAAGAGATGCTGGCCGAGATTGGTGCGGCGTCGATCGATGATCTGTTCCAGAGCATTCCTGCTGAGTATCAACTGAAGCGCGACCTGAAGATTCCTCATCAGCATGGCGAGTCGGAGATTCTGGATCGCTTTCGTGCGTTTGCCGACGCGAACGCTGCCGGTTATGCGAGCTTTCTGGGCGCGGGTGTGTATCGGCACTATCGGCCGGTGATTATCGATTCGCTGGTGCAGCGTGGCGAGTTTCTGACAAGCTATACGCCGTATCAGCCGGAGATCTCGCAGGGCACGCTGCAGGCGATGTTCGAGTTCCAGACGATGATCTGCGAGCTGACCGGCATGGAGATCGCCAACGCGTCGATGTATGACGGCTCGACCGGCGCGGCGGAGGCGATCATGATGGCGGTGCGCGTGACCGGGCGCGATGGCGCGGTAGTGGCGCGGACGGTGCATCCGGAGTACCGCGAGGTGGTGGCGACTTACGCGCAGCACCAGGAGATTCCGCTCGCCGAGGTTGGCTACGGCGCGAATGGGCGCGTGGATCTGGCTGCGCTCGATGCGGCGATTACGAAGGACACGGCTTGCGTGCTGATTCAGTCGCCGAACTTCTTCGGCACGATTGAGGATGTTGCCGCGATTGCGGAGCTTGCTCATGCGAAGGGTGCGCTGCTGATTGTGTCGATTGCCGAGGCGATTTCGCTGGGGATTGTGAAGCCTCCAGTTGAAGCGGACATCGTTTCGATGGAGGCTCAGAGTTACGGCGTTGCGCCGAGCTTTGGCGGGCCGTTCTGCGGCGTGATTGCGTGCAAGGAGAAGTTTCTGCGGCAGATGCCCGGGCGGCTGATCGGCGAGACGAAGGACAAGGACGGCAGGCGCGGATTTGTGCTCACTTTGAGTACGAGGGAACAGCATATTCGGCGCGAGAAGGCGACTTCGAACATCTGCACCAATCAGGCGCTGGTGGCGCTGATGACGACCATCTTCCTGACGGTGTATGGCAAGCAGGGGATGAAGGAGTTGGCTGAACAAAATCTTGCGAAGGCTGCTTATTTGAAGAGCGCACTTGGCAAGCACGGCAAGGTGTTGTTTGAGGGCGCGCCGCGCTTCCATGAGTTTGTGCTGGAGACGCCGAAGAGCGCTGAGGCTGTGAATGCCGATCTGTTGGAGAAGAAGATTATCGGCGGCCTGCCGTTGGCGAAGTGGTATCCAGAGCTTGGGCCGAATGCTTCGCTTTGGTGCGTGACGGAGTTGACGACGAGGGCGCAAATGGACGCGGCAACGGAGATGCTTGAGGAGAGCCCCTAATTCTCGAATCGCTAATCTTGGTGGTGCGTACAAGATTGGAGAACGCCGATGAGAACCCTTAGAGCGCTGCCGCGAGTAATACTGATACTGCTAATCTTCTCGTCTGCTGTTTGGTTAGTCGGTAGGAGCTCGTTGCGAAAGAAGCAGGTCGTTGATGCTGTCTTCGCTGTATGTGCGCTCTCCGTTGGAGTTTTGTATGAACGAAATAACTATGTTTCTGACCGAGAAACTGCAGAAAGAATTAAGAAGGTGAGTTCGCATGTCCCAGATAACACCCCCTTCCGAAGTGAACAAGATATCCAAGAAGATCTCAGACAAGCAGCAAAAGTTTGCTGGAAGCCCGAAAAAGGCGACGACACACGTCAATCAGAATGAGGACTTGATCTTTGAGAAGTCTTCGCCGGGGAAGAAAGCTTATCGGCTGGCTGAGCTGGACGTGCCGGCTGTCGATGCTGCTTCCCTGCTCGGCGCGGCGGCGCGTACCGATCTGGGTGTGATGCCGGAGTTGAGTGAGATTGAGATCATTCGGCACTTCACGCGGCTTTCGACTTGGAACTATGCGATTGACCTGGGGATGTATCCGCTGGGGTCGTGCACGATGAAGTACAACCCGCGCATCAATGAGCTGGTGTCGCGGCTTGAAGGGATTGCGGATGCGCATCCTTATCAGCCGGAGTCGCTGTCGCAGGGGTGCCTGGGCATCATGAAGGTGCTCTCGGATGCGCTGGTTGAGATTACCGGCATGGACACGATTACGCTGCAGCCGGCGGCGGGTGCGCATGGCGAGTTCACCGGGATTCTGCTGGCAAGGGCGTATCACGAGGCGAAGGGGAATCCGCGGAAGAAGATTCTGATTCCCGACTCGGCGCATGGGACGAACCCGGCGACGGCTGCGGTGTGCGGCTATGAGGTTGCGAACCTGAAGTCGAATGCGCAGGGCATGGTGGATGTGGCCGAGCTGGAGCGGCTGGTGGA
The DNA here is from genome assembly GCF_014642855.1 of Edaphobacter acidisoli. Lineage (NCBI taxonomy): Bacteria > Pseudomonadati > Acidobacteriota > Terriglobia > Terriglobales > Acidobacteriaceae > Edaphobacter > Edaphobacter acidisoli. Next base: position 2,418,344 of record NZ_BMJB01000001.1, read on the forward strand.
TGAAGATACCGCCGCGCTGATGCTGACGAATCCTTCGACGATTGGCGTGTTTGAGAGCGAGATTCATAAGATTGCCGATGTGCTTCATGCGAAGGGCGCGCTGCTCTACATGGACGGCGCGAACATGAATGCGCTGTGCGGCAAGACTCGGCCGGGCGACTTTGGTGTGGACGTGATGCATTTGAATCTGCATAAGACGTTTTCGACTCCGCATGGAGGTGGTGGTCCGGGTTCGGGGCCGGTGGCTTGCAAGAAGATTCTGGAGCCGTTTCTGCCTACGCCGGTGCTGGTGACGCGCGCGGATGGGACGCTTGGGCTGGAGTACAACCGGCCCCAGACTGTTGGCCGTGTGCGCGCGTTTTATGGCAACTTCGGGATGTTTGTGCGGGCGCTGGCTTACATTCTGGCCAATGGGCCGGATGGTTTGCGCCAGACGACTGAGGATGCGGTGCTGAATGCGAACTATATTCGCGCGAAGCTGTCGGATACGTTTGAGCTGCCGTACAAGGCTCCTTCGCTGCATGAGGTTGTCTTCTCGGACAAGCGGCAGGCGAAGAATGGCGTGAAGACCGGTGATATGGGCAAGCGGCTAATTGATTATGGCTTCCACGCTTACACGGTCAGCTTTCCGCTGGTGGTGCCGGGCGCGATGATGATTGAGCCGACGGAGAGCGAGAGCCGCGAGGAGCTTGATTTGCTGATCGATGCGCTGAAGCAGATTGCGCGCGAGGCGGAGGAAAATCCTGAGCTGGTGCAGACGGCTCCGCATACGACGCGGGCGCAGCGGCTGGATGAGACGACGGCGGCTCGGAAGCCTGTGCTGCGATGGAAAGCTCCTGCGGCTTCGACTCCGGTTGCGGTCGATTCGGCTGCGAAGGAGTGGTAGCGTGTCTGTCTTCTATGACCGCAAGGATGAGCTTGAGAAGTATGAGTTCATGATGGGCGAGGCGCGGGGGCGGCTGGCGGTGACGCTGGACGCGCTGACCGATGCGCTGATCCTGATTGGCCAGCATGGCGTGTACTGCACGAGCGCGCGGAACCCGAATGTTCCGGCGCTCGATTTGCAGGCAGTGACTGAGAACATCACCGGCGCGAAGGAGCTGGTGAGCGCGGTGATGGAGCGGCTGCGACTGGATAAGGAAGCCGCGGACTCTACTGGGCAGTGACGGTTACGTACTCGTCGGTTGTCTCCCATTTGACGTGCAGCTCGGTTGTGTTGCCCTTTGTGTTTTCAAAGGAGATGGACATGGACTCCTGCGGGCTGGGGAGCGTGGCGCCGGTCATGGGCGTGCGGCCGAGGTCGTTGCCTTCGGGGTACGGGATGCCCCACTCGCCGGTCTTCTTGCTGACGATGAAGAGCCACTGGGTCTGGCTGGGCAGGGTGAAGATGGTGTAGGTGCCGGCGGGGACGTCGAGGGTGCCGATCTTGAGATTGACGGGCGTGATGAGGGTGGTTGCGGGGTTCGCGCCGGTGCGCCAGGGTTTGTCGTAGGGGACGAGACCGCCCATGATCTTGCGGCCGCGCATGGATGGGGAGTTGTAGTGGATGGTGATCTGCTGGCCGTTGAGGGTGACTTCGGCGGTGGCTGGCGGGCTGAGGATCGGCTTCTTCGGGGCTTCGGTCTGCGCGTGGGCGGCAGTGACGACGAAGAGGAGACAGGCGGCGAGCGACAGCATCTTCAGCGAACGGAACTTGGTCATGAGGTCTCTCTTTCTCGTGCGAGGATTAGTGGCGACGGTGAAGTTAGGGTGAGGAGCCGACCCTCCCGCTTGCGCGGAAGGATGGCAACTGACTACTTTACAGCAAGTGTGATGCCTGCCATAGGTTTGGGTGGGCCCGAATGGTTAGACGCGCGCGGCTTTTCTGAGGACGCCTGTAGCTGTTAGGCTAAAGATACGCGCCCGTAGCTCAGCTGGATAGAGCGGCAGCCTCCGAAGCTGTAGGTCAGAAGTTCGAATCTTCTCGGGCGCACCATTCCTTCTATCTCTTCTTTACATCGATGAGGCGGGCTTTCAGCCCTTTGGATCTTCGCGGATTCCTAACCTGGGGCTTGCGCTCCAGGCTGGTATGAAGCGGGCCTTTGGCCCTTATAAGCGCAGAGGAGATAGCAATCTACTGTTAGACAAAAAATGCCTGCCTGCCGAGATGGGCAGGCAGGCATTGGCAAAGTATTTTTACGAACGAGACGCTTTGCGGCGGTTCCTGCGCTCTTTTACCAGTCCAGCCAGACCGAACAGTCCGCTGCCGAGGAGGAGCACGGACGAGGGCTCGGGTGTGATGGTCAGGTCGCCATACTCGCCTGGAGGCACAGGAGCGCTGGGGCCTGCGTTGGGATTGTCGACCAGGCCGTCCGCATTCGCCAGCCCTGCCGCGTAAACAGTGCCCAGACCGGGGATGTCGCCGTTGCTCCAGATCTCGCCGACGTAGCCGGCGGTTCCGACGTTAAATGCGACGCCGAAGATGTCGAACACACCGCCGGTGAACGGATAGCCCGCGCAGTCCTGGGGAGAGTTGCCGCCAGGAAAGAAGAGGTCATCGTAGGACAGGCCGCCCGTCGTGGAGGCTACGCCAGGGATGGTATTCACGTAGCTCACAGGCGAATACAGACCCATAATTGCGCCGGAGACGCCTACGTTGGAGTCGGAGAATGTTCCTGTGATTCCGGTGATTTCCTCAGCACCGGGCACGATGGTGGATGGTGTATAGGTGAACGAACCGGAAGTGCTGATGCCGTTTCCGTTGAATGAGAAATCCAGCTGGTCGGCGATGGCAGCCGGTGCCAGCGCAACAGCTGCTACCAAAGCGAGTGTTGCAAAGCAGTTGATCTTCATTGCCCTCTCCTCAGAACGTTGGTCTAAGTGGATTGATTGCCTGAAACCGTTACATGCAAGGCATGACGCTGCACCCAGCACGCAACGAGAGATTAAGACCCAACCTGTACCTGAGCCCTAGCTGGAGAGACAGCATTTTGATTAGCCGTTGGAATTGAGTGCACGCAACATGCCAAATGAATGGTTCGGATTTCCCGGGTTTAATGAGGTTCCTGTCTGCGCATATGCAAGCATCTGCATTCATAGCTGACGGAAAATGGAAAACCTTGGGAGGCTGCTCACCATCGTCCGTTCGCTTCAGAAGCCGCAAAAATGAAAGCGGCTCCGGATGACCGGAGCCGCTTGGTTTTGGTTGCGCCTCGCTTCTTTAGAAGAAGAGCTTGGCTGAGACCTGCAACTGGCGTGGACCGTAGAGCGTGTTGGCTGTGCTTGATGGGGCGCCGAACGCGGAGGAGCCGGTTGCGGTGAATGGTGCGATGCAGCCCTGGAGTGGAGCGGCTGCCGTGCCGGGGGTCTGCGTGGCGGAGTTGCAGGCCGGGTTGGGTGCCTTGGTTGTGGGAGCGGCGACGGTGTTGTAGATCGAGTACGTGCCGTTGACGCCGGTGATGATGCGACGGTTGAGCACGTTGAAGGCTTCGCCGATGAGCTGGAGCTTGACGTTCTCATGGATGGGGATGTCGCGCGTGACCCGCATGTCGAGATTGTTGAAGCCGGGGGCGTAGATGCTGTTGCGGCCGATCTGTGGCGGGCGGCCGGAGGTGGCGAAGCCGGAGCCGGAGCTGATGGCGCCGCCGTAGATGTTGCCGCCGGAGCCGTAACTGCCCGCGCCGCCCGAGTAGACGGTGCCGCTCATGCTGAGGTAGACGGGCTGGCCGCCGGATGCGGTGAAGCCGCCGGAGAAGAGAAAGTCGTCGAAGGCAAGCTTGACCCACTTGTTGTCCTGCATGACCTTCGGCTGGTAGACGAAGCTCATGACGAAGCGGTTGCGGATGTCGGTGTCGGAGTTGCCGTTGTCGCGGCTCGGCTTGTTGGGATCGAGGGGAACGTCGCCGCCGTAGAAGGTGCCGCTGGCGCCACCGACCTGGCCGGTGTCGGTGGAGTGGGCCCAGGTGTAGTTGGCCAGCAGCTCAAGGCCGTTGGCGAAGGGGCGGCGCACGGTGACGGCGAGCGAGTGGTACCAGGTGTTGGCCACCGAGAAGCCGGTGTTGTAGGACTGGAGCGTGGGGATGGCGCGGTCGGAGACAAGATAGACCGGAACCGTCATCTGGCGAATGAGGTTGTTGTTCGCGTCGACGACGTTGTAGGTGCGTGCTCCCGAGGGCGTGCGGCCGCGAAGGTTGGCGTCAACGAAGACGGGCAGGCGCAGACCGCGCGTGCCGACGTAGCCGACGGCGAGCGACATCTTGCCGGGCAGGGCCTGCTCGACGCCGAGATCAGCTTCGTGCGCGAGCGGTGGGACGAAGTTGGGATCGAGGCCGTGGAAGCTCTGCGCACCGAGAACGCCGGAGCCGGAGACGGCTGGCGCGTTGCCGCCAACGGGATGCGCGGCGGTCGAAAGCGGCGGGCCGGGGACCGGGTATGGGACGTCGGGGAAGGAGAGGCCGACGGCTGTGGGGTTGCAGGTCGGGGTGCTTGCGGCAAGGCTGGTGCCGCAGCCGGTGAAGTTGTAGTTCACCTGAATGACGCCGTTTTCGACGCGCATGGCGTAGTAGGTGCTGCCCTGGTTGAGGCCGGAGAAGAGACCGTAACCTCCGCGCACGACGGTGCCGTTGTAGGGCGACCAGGAGAAGGCCAGACGAGGCTGGATGCGGTTGGTGTTCTTGATGGTGCTGCTGTAGTAGGTGGAGAGTGGGGGAAAGTTGGTGTTGTTCTTGATGGGCGCCGGCGTGATCTGGATGTCGTAACGAATGCCGGCGGTGAGGGTGAAGTTGGGGCGGATCTTCCAGGCGTCTTCGGCGAAGCCGTCGAACATCTTCATCCAGAAGTCGTCTTGGCCAGCCTTGGAAGCGGGGTTAACCTGGTCGATGGTCTGGACGAAGCTGGTGAAGCGGTAGCCGGCGTAGGGGTCGGTGTCGCCGGGCTGGCCGGCGAATGCGTCGGTGGCCCAGTTCTGGAAGTTGAGGGCGTTGGTGCTGCCGCCGTAGGAGTAGACGCCGCCACCCTGGTAGAGGTTAATCATGATCTCGTGGACGAGGTTGAAGTCGCCGCCGAACTTGAGCGTGTGATGGCCGCGCGTGGTGGAGAAGACATCGGTGATCTGGGTGCGGTGCTCGTCGGGCTCTGCCGTGCGAGGAAGCGCGTTGGGCATGCCGTAGGTGAAGGTGCCGATGGCGATGCTGGGCGCGGCGGCGTTGGCTCCGGCGGTTTCGAGGTCACGTCCGTACTGCCAGTGAACCTGATTGATGGAGATGCCGGAGACTTGCGTGGTGAGGCCGCCGACGAGGAAGCGCTCGTGATAGCTGGTGGGGCCGTTGGTCGTGGGCGAGCTGCCGTTGAAGGTGTTCGAGCCGTTGTAGCCGTAGGTGGAGTCGAAGTCGGCGAAGTTGTAGTTGACGAAGGCGTCGTTGCGGCTGTTGATGTGCCAGTCGAGACGCGGGAAGAAGATGTTCTCTTTGGAGAAGCGCGAGGGCGCACCGTAGCCGTTGGCGAGGATGAAGTTGATGGCCGAGGTGCACTGTGTGGCGGTGATCGTCGTGGGGCACTGCGTGGGTGAGATGACGGTTCCGGCGGAGTTGCTGGCGGTCGGCGTGAGCGAGACGGGATTGTTGTTGTAGTAGAGCGCCTTGCCGACGCGGCGGAAGCCGTCGTAGGTGAAGAAGTAGAAGAGGCGGTCTTTGATGATGGGGCCGCCGACGGAGCCGCCGAACTGTTGCTGCTGATGGATGGGCTGCGTGAGCAGGAAGGCCGCGGCCTGCGGGTTCGGCGTGTTGTAGAGGGCGCTCCACTTGGTGAGCGGGTCGAGTGCGTTTAATGACGGGTAGCGGAGGTAGTAGAAGAGGTCGCCGTGGATGTTGTTGGTGCCGGACTTGGTGATGGCGTTGACCTGTCCGCCGGCGGCCTGGCCGAACTCGACGGAGTAGTTGGAGGTTTCGGCCTGGAACTCCTTGATGGAGTCGAGCGAGTAGACGTAGGGGGCGCCTGAGGAACGGCCGCGCGCCTCGGAGAAGAGCATCTCGTTGTTGTTCGCGCCGTCGACGTAGTTCTGGTTGTAGAGGCCGGAGATGCCGCGGAAGCTGACCAGGCCGGTGCCGCCGTCAGGGGCGACGTTGGGGGTGTTGAGGACGAAGGCGCTCCAGTTGCGGCTGTTGACGGGGAGGTTGCTGATGATCTGCTGGCCGATGGTCTGGGAGACCTCGGTCTTTTCGGTGTCGAGGATGGGGACTTCGCTGGAGACTTCGACCTGGGTGGAGACGGTGCCGGCGGAGAGCGCGGCGTCGATCGAGAGGGTCTGGCCGACGGTGAGGACGAGGTCTTTGCGGTCGATCTTGCTGAAGGCCCCGCCGCCGATGAGGACCTCGTAGTGGCCGGGCTGGAGGAAGGTGGCGGTGTAGATGCCGTCGCCGTTGGTGGTGAGGGTGCGGACGACTCCAGTGTCGGTGTCGGTGATGATGATCTGGGCGTTGGGCACGGTCGCGCCGGTGGTGTCGGTGACGGTGCCGCTGATGGTTCCGGTACCGGAGGTCTGGGCGCGGGCCGGAAGCGCTAACGCTAAGGTGAGGATTGCCGCTACGGCGAGATAAGTTACACGTTTACAGCAAGATATATGGTTCATAATCACTGGCTCCTAGCAAAAAAGGTACAAGACCGACACCGATAACAAGAGTGGTGTGTGAATGAGGGTGCCCAATATACATGCGCTTTGGCTGTGGTGTCTGCCGCATACGCAAATTTCGTGCAATCTGAAATGGATGACTTAATTCTAGTGGTTCGATGCGCGAAGCTGGGGTTTTGGTGTCAAAACCATGTCAATTTTTTATGGAAGAGCCATACCCGTAATTCATTGAGAGAGATGGGCTTCCGGCGACCGCGCACAGTGCAGTTTGTTGGGGGCGACGGCGTTGACGCAAAGCGCGGCGGCGGCGTTAGTGAAGCTGGTCAGGAATCACTGCATACTGGATGAGGATCTCGAAGGGAACGATCTGGAGGGTCTCTTCGTGTGTGGCTTCGAGGACGACGGGGCAGGCGGCTCCGGCTTGTTGAACCTGGAGCCAGCGGGCGGCACAGACGCACCAGCGGTCGCCGGGTTTGAGACCTTCGAAGCCGAATTCGGGACGCGGGGTGGAGAGGTCGTTGCCGAGTGCTTTGGATGCGGCGAGGAATGGCTCGTCCACGATGCAGCAGATGGTGTGGAGGCCGAGGTCCTGAGGGCCAGTGTTGCAGCAGCCGTCGCGGTAGAAGCCGGTCGTTGGGTTCGTGGGTTCGCGGCCGCAGGTGGCGAGCGGCTGGCCGAGGACGTTGCGGCTTGGGGCTTTCTGTGGTTCGGTGGTCGGCATTGTTCTATTGTAGGCAAGAAAGCCGACCGCGGATCTGCACGGATAGGCGCGGATAAAGACTGGAAAGCCTTATCCGTTTAATCCGCGAAATCCGTGGTCGGTCTTTGGTGCTACTTGGCGGTGAGGGCGAGTTGCTGTTCGTACTCTTCGTAGGGACCTTTGTGGTCGGTGATGCGGAAGTCGGTGGGGCCGCCCTCGAAGTGCCAGATGCGCGTGCCTGCTTCCTCGATGAGGTCCTGGTCATGGGTGACGAGGAGGACGGTGCCCTCGTACTTTTGCAGAGCCTGATTGAGGGCGTTGATGGCTTCGAGGTCGAGGTGGTTGGTGGGCTCGTCGAGGACGAGGACGTTGGGCTTCTGGAGCATGAGCTTGCAGAAGAGCAGACGTGCGGCTTCGCCTCCGGAGAGCGCTTCGGTCTTCTTCATGCCCTCTTCGCCGCGGAAGAGCATCTGGCCGAGGATGCCGCGGATGTCTTCCTTCGTCGCCTTGGGGTCGAAGGTGTGGAGCCACTCGGCTGCGGTGGTGCCCTTCGGGATCGATGAGGTGTGGTCCTGGGCGAAGTAGCCGACCTGGGCCTCATGTCCCCATTTGACCGTGCCGGAGTCGATGGCTGAAGCGTCGGATTCGTCGAGGCCGACGTTGGCGAGCAGGGCTTTCAAGAGCGTGGTCTTGCCCTGCGCGTTGCGGCCGATGAGGACGACTTTGTCGCCACGCATGACGGAGGCGGAGAAGTTGCGGATGACGTGCTCGACCTTGCCGTCGGGCTGGGTGTAGCTCTTGTTGACGCCTTCGAACTCGAGCAGGTGCTTGCCGGAGGGGCGGAGCATCTCGAAGCGGATGTAGGGGCGCTGGATGTTGGAGCGGGCAAGCTCGGTGGTGGCGAGGCGCTCGACTTCTTTTTTGCGCGAGTTGACCTGCGAGCTGCGCGTGCCGGCGGAGAAGCGGGCGATGAAGTCGTTGAGCTGGGCGATCTTCTTTTCGCGCTGCTCGTTCTGGCTCTCGATGCGGGCGCGGACCTGGGTCTTCTGGAGAACCATGTCGTCGTAGCCGCCGGTGTAGGTGATGATGGTCTCGTAGTCGATGTCGGCGATGTGCGTGCAGACGGAGTTGAGGAAGTGGCGGTCGTGCGAGATGGTGATGACCGTGCCGTTGTAGCGGTTGAGGAAGTTTTCGAGCCAGTGGATGGAGTCGAGGTCGAGGTAGTTGGTGGGCTCGTCGAGCAGGAGCGCCTGCGGGTTGCCGAAGAGCGCCTGCGCCAGCAGCACGCGGACCTTCTGGCCGCCCTGCAGCTCGGACATCTTGCGCTCGTGCAGTTCGTCGGGGATGTCGAGGCCCTGGAGGAGCACGGCGGCGTTGGCTTCGGCTTCGTAGCCGTCCTCGTCGCCGACGATGCCTTCGAGCTCACCGAGGCGTGAGCCGTCTTCGTCGGTCAGTTCGGGCTTGGCGTAAATCTCTTCGCGTTCAGCGAGCGCGGCCCAGAGGGCTTTGTTGCCCATGATGACGGTGTCGACCACGCGGAAGTCGTCGAAGGCGTACTGGTCTTGTTTGAGTACGCCCAATTTCTTTGGGCGTACCACCGTGCCCTTCTGGGCGTCGATCTCGCCGGTCAACACCTTCATGAAGGTGGACTTGCCGGCGCCGTTGGGGCCGGTGAGACCGTAGCGGCGGTCCTGGGTAAAGGTGACGGAGACATCCTCGAAGAGGAGCTTCGAGCCATAGCGCATCGTGACATTGGAAACGGAGATCATCGCTATCTATTTTCTCATGCGGCTGGCAATGGTTTTCGAGCAAAAAAGAAGGGCAGCGCATGCCGCGCTGCCCTTGGATGCACTACTTGTCTGGCTAGAAGCGGAGGAACGCCTCGAACTGATAGATTCGCGGCTGGTTGCCCTGAGCAGTAATTTCGCCGAAGGTGCTGTTGGTCCAGTCGCTGCTGGGAGCACTGTAGACAGGGTGGTTGAAGGCGTTGATGAAGTCGCCACGGATCTGGAGCACGAGAGGCTCGTAGACCCGGGACAGCGAGAAGTCGCGCTGTATGGCGCCATCGAACTGATTGAGGAAGTCCGCGCGAAGTCCGTCGAAACGGAGACCCATGGTGCGGATTTGATACTGGTTGCCGTAGACACCGGGGATCAGGCCGCTGGTCGCTTTGCTGGTCGTCGTGGCCCAGTCAGCGGTGTTGAACCAATTGCCCGGGTTGCCAGGACCGGAGATGCTCTTCTTATAGCCGGAGCGTCCCCAGGCTGAATTGGATGGGCTGCCTGTGCCGAGATAGATGGGCAGACTTGAGCCGGTGAAGCTGAGTGGCTGACCGCTCTGCACCTGGTAGACACCCTGCACCTGCCATCCGCCGGTGATTGCGGAGACGATGCCGCCCTGGTTGAGGAAGCGACGTCCGCGCCCGAACGGGAGCTGATATATGCCCGAGCTGGCGATACGGAAGGTGCGATCATTTGCTGAGAGGCCATACCACGGAGCTGAATCAGAGGGGTTGAGGTACTGGGTTGCGTCGAGCGACTTCGACCAGGTGAAGGCCGAGGTGAAGCTGGCCCCGTTGGTGAAGCGGCGAACGACGGTTGCCTGGAACGAGTGGTAAATGGACATGCCGCTCGTGATGTAGGCAGTGACATCGGTGAACTCGGGATAGGGTCGCAGAAGCTGGCTGACGGCGACCGTCTTCGAGGAGCCGAGGCTTACGGTGTTCGGAAGCACCTTGTAGAAGGGGTTGTTCACTGTCGCGGACATCGCGGAGTTGATGTTGGCGTCGTAACCCGCAGTGTAGGTGGAGAGATACTTCGCGGGAACGGCGTCGTAATCCTTCTGGATGGGCAGGTGCACGCCGTGGTTGCCGACGTATGCCATGTCTGCCAGCCACGCGCCGAACTGGTGCTCGAGGCCGAGGCTCCAACGCATGTTGTAGGGCGTCTTCGGGTTTGTGGGCTGGAAGGTGACAGACTGGCCGATGAATGTTTCAAGACCAAGCGAGCTGCCTGTCGGCTGCGCAATGCCTGCCGGGAAGGGATTCGCTAACGTGCTGGTGAAGGTGAGTCCACTGTCGGGCGAGCCGCTGGCTGTGGTGGTCTGGGTGAAGCCCTGCTGGTTCAGCAGGAATGTTGAAGTCGAGCCGGAGTTGCCACCTGACATGTAGAAGGTGGAGAGCGAGTCGTCGAAGATACCGAAACCGCCGCGCACGACTGTGTTGTTGGCGAACTCATAAGAGAAGCCCGCGCGCGGAAGGACGTTCAGGATCTGTGTGTGGTAGGTCTGGTGACCAGGGAACGGGGTGGAAGGATCACCAAGGAAGCGAAGACCTCCGTTGACCGTGAAGGCCGAAGCTGCGGGAAGCAGCGGGTTGGTGGGCGCGATGGCAGCATAGTTTGCCTGCGAAGCGGCAGCCACTGGATTGACGGCGTTGAAGTCGAAGTAGGTGTTCGCCTTCTGGTTGCGCTCGTTGTTGGGGCCCTCGTACTCGAAACGCACACCGAGGTTGATGGTGAGGTTGGGCTGCGCCTTCCAGTCGTCCTGCAGCCACTCTGCCATGTAGTTGGAGCGCGAAGCGAGATCGGAGTTGATGGTGATGGCCGAGGATTGGGGCAGGCCGTACTCAAACTGCGCAAGACCGAAGCCGATGCTTTGTGCGGAGGTCGAGTTAGTCGCCGTGGTGTAGGAGCCGTTGTGCTGATAGCGGCCGTTGGACTGCGTATTGATGCCGCCGTTGGTGTTGTACATGCGGTACTCATAACCGGCGCGAAGGAAGTGTTTGCCGACGAGCTTGCTGATCTGCACGGAGCCGAGCGTCACGTCGTCGTGCGAGAGGACACCGTTATCGGAGTCGAGCGATTGGTAGCCGGTGATGTCGAGGCGCGGGAAGAAGTCCGCAGTGGGCCCGAGGCCGTCGACCAGATAGCTAGGCATGCCGATCGTCGTTGCGTTGAGAATGCCCTGTGAAGGGACGGTGTTCTGGTTGACGAAGCGCGTCCAGGTGAGGTGTGCGTCGAACACGAGCGTGGGGTTGATGGTGTAGGTGTAGCCGAAGGCCGCGCCCTTGTTCTGATAGGTCAGATTGGTTCCGCTGACGGGCGTGAAATATGCATTTTTACCCTTTTGGAAGCGACGGCTCTGGACCCAGTGGCCGAAGAGCTGCTGCTTGGGGTTGATGGTGTAGTCGACGCGCGCAATGGTCGCCCAGTAGTAGTCAGGCTCGGCTCCTGCGTAGGAGAAGTTGCCACCGCCTGCTGAATTCGGTGTGGTGTTGGGCGTGGGGTAGTACTTGAGCGCAGCAGCAGCGATTGGGTTGATGTTGGTGATGATGTTTCCAGGGATTGGCTGGCGGACTACGCAGGTCTTGCCAGTGCCGCAAGGGCCACCCGTTTCAGTCTGGCCAGTGGTTGGGTCATAGAGCTGATACTTGTTGCTGGTTCCTGCTGGATGGCTGGGATCGAGCGCGTAGAGCTCGGAGAGGTTGCCGCCACGTTCGGCGAGACTGGGGATGGTCAGCGTCTGGACATTTGGTGTGGCCGCACGGCTGTGCTCGTAGCCGGTGAAGAAGAAAAGCTTGTCACGCTTGATGGGCCCGCCGATTGCTCCGCCTTCGCGCAACCAGACCGCTTTGGCAGGAATGCCAGGCGCGAGGTGCCAGTAGTTAGTGTTGAGCGTGGGGTTCTGATAGGAAGAAAAGGCTACGCCGTGGAACTGGTTGGTACCGCTTTTGAGCGAGGTGTTGACGAAGCCGCCGGAGGAATGGCCTTCGGTCGCATCGTAGCTGGCTGTTTCTACCTTGTACTGGTTGATGAACTCGGTTCCGGGTGTGTAAGCGGAGAGGCGGATGCGGTTGTCGGGCGCACCGTCGAGGCGGTACTCGAGCGAGTTCAGTACGGAGCCGTTGACGGAGACCGTTGCCGTGCTGCTGTCGTAGGCGTGGATATCCGGGTTGACACCGGAGACGAGGATGCCGGGTGCGAGGACTTCGAGCGTGAACGGGTTGCTGTAGACGAGAGGGAGTTCCTGGATGGAGCGCTGCTCAACGACCATGCCGATGGAGCCGCTGGTGGTCTGGAGCTGCTGGACGCCGGTGGTGACTTCGACCACCTCGGAGTTGCCGCCGATCTGGAGCGAGATGTCCTGCTGGTTGACCTGATTGACGTCGACAACCGTGTGGGCGTGCTCAACCTTCTTGAAGCCGGAGCGGTTGACCGTGATGTCGTAGCTGCCGGGGTTCAGGTTCTGGAAGGTGTAGACACCGTCGGCGTTGGTGACGGCTGTCTGGACGACGCCAGTCCCCTCGTTGCGAAGCGTGACTGTGGTCTGAGGTAGAACCGCTCCGGTGTTATCTGTGACTCGACCGCTGATGCCGCCACGGTCGGCCTGTCCAACGAGAAGCGCGGGCAGGAGGGAAAAAAGCAGGATAAATAGGCTAAATTTCAAAGTACGCATACAAGGGCCTCACAAGAAATTCACGCAGGTTGGACAGAGCGAACGGGCAATAAGTGGTCTGTCCAATTTTCTCGGAGAATTATTAATGGGCCAAACAATAATTGTCAATCGCCGACAATTATTGTCATTTGCAGAAACAGTTTTGCTAATGGAATATGCGGCTTTAAGACTGGCCAATCAGCACGCCAGCGGCGAAGACGAGGCCTCCGCCGACGATGACCTGCAGGCAGGAGAGTGCGAAGCTGGTCTTGAAATAGCGGTGGCGGATGAGAGCAATGACAATCAACTCCACGCCTACGACCACATAGGCCAGGGTGAGGGCGTGGTGGACATTTGCGATCAGGAACGGCAGCGTGTGGAGGAAGCCGCCGATGAAGGTCATCAGGCCGGTGACGATGCCACGGAAGACGGGGTTGCCGCGTCCGGTGAGCGAGCCGTCGTCGGAGAGGCCCTCGGAGAATGCCATCGAGATGCCTGCGCCGACTGCGGTGGCGATGCCGATGAGCAGCGTGGTGTGCGAACTGTGGGTGGCAAAGGCCGTGGCGAAGATGGGTGCGAGCGTTGAGACTGAGCCGTCCATGAGACCGGCGAGGCCGGGTTGTACGATACGCAGGACGAAGTTGCGATCGTCTTCGACGATCTCGGAGAGTTCGTTCAGGTTTGGGATGTTGTCGGACACGGCTTGTTTCGATGATACGCGTCTTCGCCCGCGCGGCTGGTTGACCGGGCGGGCGAAGCTGGATTTGCAATGTGGCTGTTAGTGTCCGCGCCGCGCAGGACCGGAGCGTCCGCGTGGATGGCTGCCGCGTGAGCTGCTGCGATTGCCTGCATGTCCGTGACTGCCGGGCGAGGATGGGTTTTGTCCGCCCGCGTTGCCGCGACGACGGCGGCGCGACTTTCCCTTTGCGCTGCTGCCGGAGTTGTTGTCTGGGGCGGCTGGAGAGTCTTTGCGCCAGGTGCGCGTCTCGAGTGCCAGCAAGGCTTCGAGTCCGCGGTCAGGCGTCGCTGTGACGTTGTTGAGTGCATTAAGATCGAGGGGCTTGTTGCGCTCCTCTTTCTCAAGATTCTTATCGGCCTCGCGCCAGTCGAACTTTATTTTGAGTTCGCGCTCGAGCTTGCGGGCGTCGGACCTTTCCTGCGGCATGACGAAGGTCGAGGCTATGCCCTTCGCGCCTGCCCGGCCCGTGCGGCCGATGCGGTGCACGAAGTCTTCGCTGGCGTTGGGCAGGTCGTAGTTGACGACGTGTGCGATGTCCTGCACATCGATGCCGCGTGCGGCGACATCGGTGGCGACCAGGACACGGTGCTTGCCGTTGGCGAAGCCCTTGAGCGCGGCGGTGCGCTGCGATTGCGAGCGGTCGCCGTGGATGGCGTCGGAGTCGTGGCCGAGCTTTTCGAGCTTGCGGCTGATGCGATCGGCGCCGTGCTTGGTGCGGGAGAAGACGAGGAAGGTTCCCTGCTCCTCGTTGAGCATCTGGTCGAGCAGGCCGAGCTTCTGGTCCTGCATGACGGTGTAGGCACGCAGCTCGACGCTGTCGGAGGGCTTGGAGGTCTGGCCGATCTCGATGCGGACCGGGTTGCGGACGTAGTCTCGGACGATCTCCTGGATGTTGGCGTCGAGCGTTGCGGAGTAGCACATGGTCTGACGCTGGCGCGGAATCGCAGCGGCGATGCGGCGGATGGCGGGCAGAAAGCCCATGTCGAGCATGCGGTCCACTTCGTCGAGGACGCACATCTCGACCGCGTTGATGGAGATCTCGCGGCGGCGAAGGAAGTCTTCGAGACGGCCCGGCGTGGCGACGACGAGACGCGGTCCGCGGTCGAGCTGGTCGAGCTGGGTGTTCTCAGAGAGGCCGCCGCAGACAAGCACGGCGTCGTGCTTCGCATGGGGAACGAGCTTCCAGTAGACCTCGAGCACCTGCATGGCCAGCTCACGCGTGGGCAACAGGATGAGTGCGCGGATGGGGTTGCGCTTCGCGCGTGTGCTTGGAGCGGAAGTGGCTTCGAGCCGCTCGATGATGGGGACGAGAAAGCTGAGGGTTTTGCCGGTGCCGGTTGAGGCCGTGGCGAGAACGTCCGCGCCTTCGAGCGCGGGTGGAATGGCCTGCGCCTGTACGGGTGTCGGGGTGATGAAGCCTGCCTGCGTGAGGCGGGACTTCAGAGAATCGGAGATATTGAGATCGTTGAAGCGCATGGATTGACGCGCTTCGGTGGAGTTGGTTGTGGACGCGGCCTGGATGGTTTCCGGCTGGTCGAGTATTGCGGTCGTCAAAATGTTTCCTTTAGGGAGGTTCAGTCTGCATGGCTCCATGCAGAGGTACACGAGTACCGTGGATTTCAAGAGATCAGCATTGCTGTCGTCATGGACTTGGCGTTGCTGCTCGACGGCGAGATGCGTCCGATGACGCCTCTCAAGCCAGAGCAACCAGCGCGGTTTCCGTTCGTTCGGAAAAGAAGCGGTGGGAATAGGCCGTTCGCAGTCTCTGGCCAGACCGGCAATGTTCCAGCGGTCCTTGCCTGCGGTGCCCGCACCCGATTCGACGAGTACACCTACAGTATAGCACAGATGACCAGCTACCGGGTCCGCGCTGTCTCCTGACAGGACAAGTTCAACGAGTAAACTAGGCATTGATGATTCAGGCATTGCGCTCCAAATTAAAGAACGACCAGCGGTTGGCCCGTCTGTTCATGGGTGGAGCGTCGGGTGCCGTTGCAAAGGTAGTGGCAGTTCTAGTCAACGCGATCGGTCTGCCGATTACGGTTCGCTACCTGGGCCCCGAGCAGTATGGCTTCTGGGTGACCATCAGCACCACCGTCACCATGCTGACGGTGTTTGATCTCGGTATAGCCAATACGCTGGTCAACTGCATCTCGCGCGCTTATGCGGAGCAGTCCGACGATATGGCCAAGCGCTACTACGCTACGGCGTTCTGGGCCACGTTTGCCGTCGCTATGGCTTTAGGGGCCGTTGGGGCCTTCGGCTGGCATTTCATCGACTGGGGGAAGTTGTTCGGATTGAGCGATCCGGTCATGGCCCGCAATGCGGAGATCTGCGCGGCCATCTCGTATGTGTATTTTCTGCTTACGCTGCCGCTTGGCCTTGCCGCGAAGGTCATGGGCGGCTATCAGCGTGTGCCTGTAGCCAATACCTTCACCATCATCAGCAGCGTGCTGGGCCTGGCTGCGATCATCCTGGTGGTCCAGCTACGAGGCTCGGTCGTTGCACTGATGACGGCCTTCTGCGCAGCGATGCTGAGTGGAACCGTCCTGCTGAATCTGTGGATGGCGCTTCGGCATGAACCACACATCCGTCCCGCACCGCAAAGGGTGCGCCTGTCCCTGGTACGAGAGATCATGAGCCAGGGAATGCTCTTCTTTATTCTTCAATTGTCAGGACTGGTGGTTTTCAACACGGACAATCTCATCATCGCGCACTTCCTGGGAGCCGAACACGTGACGCCCTATGCGGTTACCTGGAAGCTGGTGAGCTATGCCTCTGTATTGCAGTCTCTCCTGATACCGTCTCTCTGGCCGGCGCTCTCGGAAGCGTACGCTGGACATGATCTTGTCTGGATTCGCTCGGCATATCGCCGGATCATGCGTGCTACCGTATTGACCGTCACGTCGGCCGCTCTGTTCCTTGGATTTGCGGGACGGTGGATTATCAGGGTGTGGGCTGGGTCAGTCGCAGTCCCGGATCGGCTCCTTTTATGGAGTATGTGCTTCTGGATAATTCTGCTGGCCATAACTGTCAACCAGGGAGCTTTGCTGGCGGCCACCGAGCAACTCAAATTGCAGGCCATTTACTCGGGTGTCGCAGCGGCTGTGAATCTTGTGCTCTCGATCGTTCTTGTGCAGCGCCTTGGAGTGATCGGGGTCTTATCAGCAACGATCGTCTCTTATGTATTATTTATCGTATTTCCCGCAACATGGCAGGTACGGCAGATTTTGCAAGGCCGATATCTACCGTCAAACCCAATCCACGAGGGGAAGATTCAGGTGGATGTCATTTAAGAGTAGAGCCTAGGCTTCTCTTCCGCGTTTTCCGTTCAGACCAAATTTCGATCGAGGTATAACTTTACGAGATGTCACCTATCACAGAGAAACTCAAGGCGGCCCTTTGGAAGGCATACGGTAACACAAACAGTCCGGCGGAATGGGATGGAGCTAACTACGGCGGGGGCAAATTAAGCCAGCGATTTTGGGAATATCATCAAACGATCGAATTGCTTGATCTCACGCCTGACTCCGTCGTACTGGATATCGGCGGAGGTTCACCGCTTACGGGAGCAGGTTTTTTTACGACAGTGATCGCCCCCTTTGTTCGTGAAGTGCATGTGCTGGATATGAACATTGGGGAAGTAACAGGCTGCCTTCCTAACATCATCTTTCATCGCAGCCTGGGGAACTATGAGTCTCTCGCACAATTATTGCAACAAAATCCACAGATAACCCACATTGCTTCTGTCTCTGTGTTTGAACATATTCCGGATGAAATCCGCAGCGGCATAGTAAAAGCAATCAACGATTGTTTCAGGGGCGATATTTTTGTCGCAACTCTTGAATATCATTCACGCAGTCGTTTTTTTGAGTATCAATTGACCACGAAGACGCTGTCTAAATTATTCACGCCCTTCGAACAGTTTTTTCCTGACAAGATTCGTCAATCTCCATTCTGGTGTGAAGACGCGTACAAGCGCAGTTTTAGACAAAGAGTTATGCGCCGTCTGTTTCCCAATCGGGCATATTCTGCTACCCCACTCTGGTATCCAGTGGCGTTACGATTTAAGAGGCTACACGCCGGGTCGTCCGAAGTGACGGTTCAAATTTGAGCCGTCACTTCAGCGGTTTGTATGCTTCTGAGTGTGACACCGCAGACTTAGGGAGGCGCAGACGTGTGGTATCCAGACTGAAAAGAATCCTCCGCTTCGGGTTTAACTTCGCTATAGCAGGGCGCCTGTTCAAGCTGTATGCTCCGCAATCGCCACCGGAGAAGGCCGAACGGCCTCGCAAGCTCGCCATCTGCGATCTGATTCCTCACCTCGGTGACAAGGTGATGATCTTCCCGCTGCTGGACGCGCTGCGCCGGGAAAACCCTGATCTGGAGATCAGCTACTTCACGTCGGGAGCTGGGCGATTGATCGGTTTGCATCCCGCAGTCGATCACCTCTACTCAATTGCGCGCAGGCCAAAGAAGGGTCTCCTGCCGCGCCCTTTTTTCTTTGACGTAATCGGTTGGTGGCGGCGTGATCTGCGACCTCTGCGCTTTCATACGGTTGTCGTAGTTCGGGGCGGTGTCGAGCCTTGGTTTTCTCATCACCTCGCTTGGCTTCTTGGCGGCAAAGCGCGCGTGGCTTACAGCCCCGAGTTGGAACCCGAACGATGGGAGAGCCAGTTCGGTATCTCGCCGCTGCTGACCGCAGAGGTGCGGGAGATGCACGGCATTCACGAAGTCTCTCGAGCAAGCGAAGTATTACAGCTTGCCGGATTGTTGAAGAAGCCGGTCGATATTCAGCAACCCGTAGAGAGCATGGTTGCCATTGCCAGGAGCGAGAAAGCGCGGGATTACCTGGCGAGCCTTGGCCTGGCAAACCGGCCTTATGCTGTGATTGGTCCCGGAGCGTCGTTGCCGCGACGCGCCTGGCCCGCCCGGGATTTTGCTGAACTGGCGAGGCTGGAGTTTTTGTCTCGTGGCTGGCGGACGGTAATCGTTGGCGGACCCGAGATAGCCGAAGCCGCCGAGACTATCAGCAAATATCTTGGCGGAGACGTGCTGAACCTTTCAGGCAAAACGGACTTCGAACAGCTCACCGCTGTTTGCGGAAGAGCGCAGTGCTTTATTGGCAATGACTCCGGAACAACCCATGTAGCCGGAGCGTGCGGCGTGCCGTCGTTGCTGGTGACTGCCTTTGCGAGCGGCAGCAGACCGAGCCATCATGCATCGCCGCTCCGCTCTCACCCGCTTGGACCATGGGTTGCTATTGTGCAGCCAGAGTACCAGCTCGCACCATGCACGACGGAGTGCGTGGCGACAGAACTTCACTGTCTCGCGCAGGTCAGTGTGGAGATGGCGCAGAGGGCTTTGCAACAGCTCATCCAGGAAGCTGAGAGCAGTGGGCGCGAGAAGCTATCTCCGCACGAAGGCACTGGGGTTTCGCGTTGACCGGCGGAGGTGTGTTACACCTCCGCCCTGGACTTAGATGTGGCAGCTGACCATGCCGCGTTTTTCGAGGTAGCGCTGGTGGTACTCCTCGGCTTTCCAGAACGACATTGCCGGGACTACTTGCGTAGCGATGGGGTTGCGGTAGGTGCCTGAGGCGTTTAGCTCGGCGATGCGGGCTTTGGCTTCGCGGAACTGCTCGTCGTTGTGGGTGAAGATGACGCTGCGGTATTGGGTGCCGAAGTCCGGACCCTGGCGGTTGACCTGTGTAGGGTCGTGCAGCGCAAAGAATGCATCGAGCAGAGCGTCGAAGCTGATACGCGATGGGTCGAACTTGACTTGAACAACTTCCGCGTGGCCGGTGCGGTCCGTACAAACGTCCTGATAGGTTGGGTGTTCGAGGTTGCCGCCTTCGTATCCTGCGGCCGTGTCGATAACACCTGTGAGTTCATTGAATCGGGCTTCTACTCCCCAGAAACATCCTGCACCAAAGGTCGCTGTTTCAATTGCCACTGCGTATTGCTCCTTCACTACCAGTATTGGATGCTTTTCACCGGCCGATTGTCATCACCCTCATGATTAAAACCTGAGGAAACCTGTTGCACCTCAGGCTACACAGCGGGAAGTATTCTTGCGCCGCCAACGCAGCGAGTCAAGAGACGAAAGTGTTAGATGAATGGGGGAGCCAAGGTGGATACCCTTCACCGCTCCGTGCGATGGCCCTGACGGGAATTGCCTCTGCGAGCTGGCTTTGCGGTATAGCTGCGAGGTGATTTTGCGGCCTTCTTTTTTGCTGGAGATTTGAGCTGGGCAAATTCGGGCGTTCTCTTTTTGGGGACGACCTTTTTGCCTTCGGCTGCGCGGCCGAGCGCCGTTACCTCGCCGGGGGTCAGCTCGCGGAACTCGCCGGGGGGGACGTCGAGGCGGAGTGCACCGTAACCGATGCGGCGAATCTTTTCGACGTGATGGCCGATCTCCTCGAACATCTTGCGGATCTGACGGTTGCGGCCCTCGGTCAAGGTGAGCTCGAACCAGGGATTGTCGCCTCCTCGCACCTGCTCGACCTTTGCCGGAGCGGTGATGACACGATCGCGGCGGCCGGAGCGGACTTCGTTGAGGCGGCCGCGGTCGATCATGATGCCCTGGCGGATCTGGTCGAGGCCGGTGGAGGATGGGGCTCCGCTGATTTTGACCAGGTAGGTCTTCTCGACGCCGGTTGCAGCTTTTGAGAGCGCGTTGGCGAGTTCGCCGTCGTTGGTCATCAGCAGCAGGCCTTCGCTGAGGTAGTCGAGGCGGCCTACGGGGTAGAGGCGCGCCTGCTCACTGCGCGGGCCTTTCTGCTTTGCCATCAGGTCCATGACGGTGGGGCGGCCTTCGGGGTCGTCGAGGGTAGTGACGTAGCCGCGCGGCTTGTTGAGCATATAGTAGCGATGGCGCTCGGGGCCGTGGAGCAGCTTGCCGTCGACGCGGATGTGGTCGCGCGTGGCGTCGTGGCGGGTGCCCAGCTCGGTGACCACCTTGCCGTTAACCTGGACGCGGCCGGCGAGGATGAGCTCCTCGGCCTTGCGGCGGCTGGCGATGCCTGCCTGGGCCAGGATCTTCTGCAGGCGGTCGCCCTGGGGTTCGGTGTTCTGAGACATAGAGACTTATTATCGCCTGTCTGCGCCTTTCGCGCCTGAGGCGAAGATACTCGAAGCAAACTTCGAGTCGATGTGCAGATCGTCACTCTGTGGGTTGAGCTTCGGGCTCGGTCTCTGGCTGGCTTTCTTTTGCAGCAGCGTCTTCGGCTGCTTCGTCGGTTGTCATTGCGCTGGCAGCTTCAACCGTGCTTGATGGCTCGTCTTCGTCTGGCGATGTTGCGCCTTCCGCTTGCTCGGCTTCTTCGGCGGGGTGCTGCATGGGAATCTCTTCCTGCTCGGCCAGCTCGCCGGCCATCTTCTCGAACTCCTCGATGCTGGGCAGCTCGCCAATGTCCTTGAGGCCGAAGCGCACGAGGAAGTCGCGGGTGGTTTTGTAGAGGATGGGACGGCCGATGACCTGTTTGCGGCCCGCAGTCGTGACGAGCTTGCGCGACATGAGCGAGCCGAGCACGCCGCCGGAGTCGACGCCACGGATCTCGGATATCTCTGGCGCGGTGACGGGCTGCTTGTAGGCAACGACGGCCAGGGTTTCGAGCGCCTGGAGTGAGAGCTTCAGGGGCGGCTTGAGCGATTTGACGAAGCCGCGGACGGCGTCGTGGTACTCGGGCTTGGTGGCCATGCGATAGCCGCCTGCGACCTCGCGGATTTCGAGACCACGGTCGCCATTGGCGTAGTCGCCGATGAGCTGGTCGAGGATAGCGCGGAAATACTCGCGCAGTTTGCGCTCTTTCTCGCGCGCGGCTTTTTTCTCGTCCTTGTCCTCGGGTGTTACAGGTGCGCTTGCCTGCTCTGCTGGCGCGGGTTCGGGTTCGGCAATGGCCGCATCGATGGAGGGCTCGGCATCGTCCTCCGAACTCATCGCGGCGTTGTCTATTTGTGCATGGTGACGAGCTTCGCGCAGCACTGCGGCCTCGTGCTCGGCGGCTTCGTGCAGGGCGCGGTCGCGCTCGGCGGCTTGCTCGGCTTCGCCGAATTCGTCTGCCTCGGTGGACTGCTCTTCTAACGAGAGCGCTTGCTGCGCTGACTCGATGTGATCGAGCTCGGACTGGCCCTCGTGGCCAAGCAGGCCGACGAGCTGGGCAAGGGTGACGGGTTCTTCCGAGGCGTAGATGACGGCTTCGATTTTGGCTTTGAGGCTCATGGTCTCTGTGGTCTTCCCTAAGCATACCCAACACCGCTTATGATTGCTTGCGAGTACAGGAGACCCCAGGCAAATGACGCAGGCCCCAAGAGAGTTGACTCGCAGAGAATGGCTCAAACATGCGGCTGTGCTGGCTGCGGCTTCTTCCGTGCCAGGCTTGCTGGCGGAGACTGGCGACACTTCGGATGGTGACGAGATTACGGGTGCGGGTTCGCTGAAGGCACATGCCGCCGCGCGCGGGCTGCTGACCGGCTGCGCCGTGAATGCTGGGCTTTTCCGCAGTGATCCGGCCTTTCGCAAGCTGATTGCGCAACAGTACAGCATTGTTGTGCCGGAGAACTGCATGAAGTTTGGCTATCTGCAGCCTGCGCCGAACAGCTACAACTTTACTGATGCGGACGCTCTGGTTGCGTTTGCCGAGGCGCATGGGATCAAGGTGCGTGGGCATAACTTTGTGTGGCACGAGGCGTTGCCGAAATGGTTCAACACGACGGTGAACAAAGACAACGCGCGGAAGTTTCTTGTTGACCATATCAACACGGTTGCCGGTCGGTACAAGGGGAAGATTCACTCGTGGGACGTGGTGAATGAGGCCATCTGGATCAAGGATGGGCGTGCGGATGGGTTGCGGTCTTCGTCGCCGTGGTTCGAGATGCTAGGGTCGGATTATCTTGATCTTGCTTATCGGACTGCGCGCGAGACTGATCCTCATGCGCTTTTGACTTACAACGACTACGGCATCGAGTACGACACAGATGAAGAGCAGAAGAAGCGCGATGCAGTGCTTGGGTTGCTGCGAAGGTTTAAGGCGGCAGGGACGCCGATTGATGCGCTTGGGATTCAGTCGCACATTCATGCGGGCGGGACGGAGACGTATGGCAAAGGGCTTCGCCGGTTGATTGATGACGCGGGCGGGATGGGCTTGCAGGTCTTCATCACCGAGATGGATGTGAAGGATGATGGTGTCGCCTCGGACGATATCGCTGTGCGCGATAAGACCGTTGCCGAGGTTTATGGGAATTATCTGGATACCGTGCTGCGTGGGCCGGAGGTGAAGGCTGTGCTGACGTGGGGCGTTACGGATAAAAATACGTGGCTGAATGGAGGGACAAAGTTTCGGCCGCTGCATCCGGCGCGGGCGCAGAGGCCGCTGCCGTTTGATGCGGATTACAAGCCTACGCCTGCGTTCTTTGCTATGCGGAAGAGCTTTGATGAGGCGAGGGCGCGGTAGGGATCGTGCATCAGCATGCAAACAGCAGATTCCTCCGCTGCGCTACGGAATGGAAATGCAAATGATGCAGCTTCCCTGCCCTATCGCCAGTCGTCGCGGGCCTGGGCGTGGTCGGCTACGGCTTGATCGAAGTTTGCGGATTTCTTGACGAGGATGTCGCCGTGCAGTGCGGGCTGATGCAGGAGTACAGCCTGGAGGCGCACCAGCTCGAGCATGGCAAGGAACATGCAGATCAACGCACGCTCGGTGTGGGTGTTGTGCAGCAGGCGGCGCAGGCTGACGGGCTTGTCTTCCATGATGAGGCGGCGCTTGACGTAGTCGAGCATCTGCGCGACCGTGACGGACTCCTCATCGACGTTCAGGACGGGACGCTCGCGCAGGCGCGTGAGGATCTCTTGAAAGACGCGGACGAGATCGACCGTGTCGGCGGCTATCTCCTGTTCGAGGCTGGCGTCTTCGCCCTGTTCGCGGCGGAAGTTGCTGAGGCCGGGGTTGGACCAGGTGGCCTCTTCGATCTGCTGCTTCTGGAGCAGCATCTGCGCGGCGGCTTTGAAGCGCTCGTGTTCGAGCAGGCGCTCGACCAGTTCGCGGCGCGGGTCTTCTGCGTCGGCGCCGGTGACGTCGGAGGGGTCGCGCGGCAGGAGCATCTTCGACTTGATGTGAATCAGGAGGGAGGCCATGTAGATGAACTCGCCGGCGGAGTCTACGTCAACTTGCTTCAGGTGGTGCGTGTAGTCGAGGAACTGGCTGGTGATGCGGGCGATGGGGATGTCGTAGATGTCGATGTTCTGCTTGCGGATGAGGTCGAGCAGAAGGTCGAGCGGGCCGTCGTAGACCAGGCCGACGGTGACGGAGAAAGGAAACTGCGAGGCTTCTTCTTTTTCCTTTTTCTCTTTTTCGGCGGCGGTCGGTTTGGGGGCGGGCGGTGGTTCGGGCACGGGTGGGTGCTGGAGCTGGAATGGCTCCTGCGGCTCTGCGCCTGCTTCGTGCTGCTCGGCAGCTTCGGGTTGGATGATTTCGTCAGCCATGCGGTGTTGTTTTAGTCGCCGAGAATTTGATAGCCCGCTTCGGTTGCGGTGACATCGATGCCGGACGCACCGGGAAGGTTGAGGACATATTTGCCGCCTTCGTGTTTCACCGAAAACTCGATGTTATTCTTTCCTGCCTGCTTTTTGGCAGCGACCCATTGGGCAAGATAGAGCTTCTGCGGAACAACAAAGTCGCGGAGGCGGTAGTCGCTGCCCCAGCAGAGGAGAACCAGCATCTCGTAGGACTTGGGTTTGACGGAGAAGTTCCACGATTCGTTGCCATTGCTTTGCGTAGCTGTGGCGACGAAGATGCGGCGGTTGTTCTGTGTAATCCAGACGCCATCGGCATCGGGCTTGAGTGGTGTGCCTGTCGGGACGAGGTCTCTCTTCCAAAGTTCCCTGAGGTTGCGCGAGAGCAGAGGGGCGGGTGAGTCCCACCAGTGCTTGAAGCTGGACAGATTACGCGCGTCCTCGGCATCCTGCACGCTGGATGCAGCCCGCTCGAGGCGGACGCCGGAACGGTCGCGTGAGAGGCCAGTAACGGCGCGGACGGCCTGCATCGTCTGCTCTGCTCGTTTCTCGGCTTCAATGCGCCCGAGATACAGCACCTCCCACACCTTGTTGGGGTTATCTTCGAGCTCTTCGCGGCGCTCGCGGATGGGAGCGAGATGGTGGTTGATGGAGTTGGCCGCGAGCAATTTGCATTCGTCGCAGCGGATGGCCGCTGTGCGGCAGCCGGTGGTGATCTGGGTGAGCACCTGCTCGGAGCTGAAGAGGCGGTGCATGTCGCCTACGGGGCAGATGTCGGGGTCGCCGGGAACATCTGCCGTGGGACGCTGGCCGCCGTTGGTCATGCTCTGCATCTTGTACGCGACTTCGGTGGGCGTGGCTGAGAGCAGAATGCTGTTGCCGTAGCTCTTGGACATCTTGCGACCGTCGGTGCCGGGCAGCTTCGGCGATGGCGTCAGGAGCACTTGTGGTTCGGGTAATAGCAGATGGTCTGGGTCCGGTTCGGTGATGACGGCGGAGCCTTCGCCGGAGACGACACGCTTCGGGCTGTAGAAGTAGTTGAAGCGGCGCGCGACCTCGCGGGTCAGCTCGACGTGCGAGACCTGGTCCTGGCCGACGGGAACGAAGTCGGGCTGGTAGGCGAGGATGTCTGCTGACTGGAGCAGCGGGTAGCCGAGGAAGCCGTAGGTGGCGAGGTCCTTCTCACGGAGCTGCTCCTGCTGGTCTTTGTACGTCGGCACGCGCTCGAGCCAGCTTACCGGCGTGATCATGCTGAGGAGCAGGTGCAGCTCGGCGTGCTGGGGCACGTGCGACTGGACGAAGATGGTGCACTTCTCCGGGTCGAGACCGGCGGAGAGGAAGTCGAGCGCGACCTCGAAGATGTTCTGCTTGAGCAGGCTGGGGTCGGCGTAGTCGGTCGTGAGGGCGTGGTAGTCGGCGATGAAGAAGTAGCACTCGTAGTCGTGCTGGAGCCGGACCCAGTTGTAGAGCGCGCCCATGTAGTTGCCCAGGTGCAGGCGGCCTGTGGGTCGCATGCCGCTCAGGACGCGGGGGCGTGAGGAGTTGGAGGTGTTGTCAGTCATTTGCGGTTCAAGTGCAAGGGTAAATGATTCGCGCCCGTCCGCCTAAAGCTGTTGGTTGGGCAGAAACAGCAGATTCCTCCGCTCCGCTACGGAATGGAAATGCAAAGAGGCTTCGCGTGAAGCCTAAAGCGTAAACAGCAGGTGGTTGAAGGTGCTGAAGAGCGGATTGAAGAGCGTGAAGATAAAGCTGCCGCCCACCAGAAACAGCACAATCAGAAGCACCATGCCCATGCGATCGTAAAGTTGGAGCGCCTTATAGGGCAGGAAGTGGCGCAGGATGTGGCTGCCGTCCAGTGGAGGCACGGGGATCAGGTTGAAGACGAAGAGCAGAAGGTTGATCAGGATGACGTAATACAGGAGCAGCGCGACCGGTGTGAGTACAGGGAGACCTGCGGCTACGACTCCGGGGATATTGCTCACCAGTGCAACTGCGGTAGCCACGGCGTTGGCGCCACCGCGAGCCACGTGTTTGATAATCACCAGCAGAATCAGGGCGACGATGGCAGAGAGCAGGTTGCTGGCGGGCCCGGCGAGTGTGACCAGGATGTCGTCGCGTCGATAATGCTTGAAGTTGCGCGGGGTGACGGGCGTAGGCTTGGCCCAGCCGATGAGCGGCCAGTGGTAGACGAGCGCAATCAGAGGCATCAGGACGGAGCCGAAGGGGTCGAGGTGCTTGAGCGGATTGAGCGTGACCCGGCCCAGCATCCGGGCGGTGGGGTCGCCGAGCTTCCATGCCGTCCAGCCATGCGCGCACTCGTGGACGCTAAAGGCAAGGACAAGGACCACGACCTGAAACGCAATCAGTAAGGCTTCCTGATTCATGTCTCTTTCAGCTTATCGGAGACGGTGCGGGTTCGTCGCGTCCGGCTGGTTACTCCTTGCGCTCCTATTCTTTGTAGAATCCCGTCGCGCTGGGCTGTGTCTTTTGGCGCTTCGTCCTGGCTGGGACTCCGACAGCGACGACCGACGGCGGGATGGGCTTGGTGGCGACGGCCATTGCGCCGAGCATGGTGTCTTCGCCGATGTTAGCGCCGGCCAGCACCGTTGCGTGATACGTGACGCGGGCGCGGGGGCCGAGGATGGTCGGTTTGTTGGTGACGTCGGCCTGCTGGTGGATGTCGTGCGAGTGGGAGTAGATGTTGGCGTAGTCGGAGACGCTGGTGCCTTCGCGCAGGATGATCTCGCCGCGGTCGTCGAGCATGACGTTTTTGTGGATGGTGCAGTAGTCCTCGACGGTGAGGTTGTAGCCGAAGGTGAACTCGACGTTGTGGAAGATTTTGACGTGTTTGCCGAGGTGCTTGAAGACGTGCCGGCCTAACATGCAGCGAAAGCGGTAGCCGAGCCAGTTGTTCAGGCCCAGAGGGGAGCGGTCGAACATCTGCCAGAAATAGATGAGAGGTTTGCGGATGGCGTACTGCTCGGGGTTGACGTCGCCGTAGTACTCGGGTTCGAGCGTGATGTTGCGCGGGTCGAAGGATTCGACGAGGACGTTCGAGGCGAGTTCGGTGGTGAGCGAGGCTGTGGAGCGTCCGCTGTGGGCGCGGCCGAGGTAAATCTGGTAAAGCTCGTTGCGGACGATCTCTGAGCGGCGGTCAGGGGATTGGTGTCTGGTGAAGTCGTCGTTGAGCTGCGAGAGCCAGCGACGGTAGATGGCTTCGGACTCAGGGCTAGGTCTGGGATCGCGGTAGTTAAGGACAGTCATGTGTTCCCTCCAGGGCTCACCCGCTATTCGATGGCGAAGACAGCATACACGGTGGCAGTTTTTTCAATCTGGCGAGGATTGATGGCGAGCGGTGCAGGTTCGGCTTGCGCTTTAGCTGCCATGCTCATCATCAGCGGGCGGACCGGGGCGGCTTCGACCTGGTTGCTGGCGTAGAGCAACGCGCCGAGTTTGGCGTTGAGACTCTGGGCCATCTGCTCGGCCTGTTCGCGGGCATGCTTGAGGGCTTTGGCCGCGGCTTCGGCTTGCGGGGCGTTCTCATCCTTGAACGACCAGTCGATCTGGCCGGATTGGTTCGCTCCGGCCTTGACGGCGAGGTCGAGTGTCTTTGCGGCGTCGGCGGCTGGCACGCGGACGGTCCAGCTCTGCGTTACCTGGAACTGCCGCTTGGCTCGCTCGGCTTCGGAGAGTTTTTCGACCTGATAGGGCTGCACGGGGGAGACGTTCTGGTTCTCGCTCTCGATGGAATCTTTCGGAATGCCAGCGCCGGTAAGAGCGTCCATGATGGCGTTCGAGATGCGTGAGCCGGTGGCGTAGGCTGAGGCGCTGTCGGGGCCGTAGTCGATGAAGCCAACGTGCACGGTGGCTGTGTCGGCCATGGCAGTGACTTTGTCTGTGGCCGTGACCGCGATGGTGCGGTTTTCTTTGTTGACCTGAATGGTCTGGGCAGACGCCGGCATTGCGGCGAGCGAGGCAGCCATGACGAGTGCGCCTGCGAGCGCCGAGATGCGGTTGTTCTTCGCGAGAGCTTGGATTGGCTTCATTCGGAGTTCTCCTTATTGGTGCTCGGTCGCGCTGAGCAGGTCTGCGAGTGTGGTTTTGTGCCTGGGTTTCGCGGCGCGCTTCTGCTTCGGATCGGGCAGGACGCGCTCAGGCGGAGGCGTTCCGACGCGTTCGCGGGCGTTGGCTTTGACCGCCTTGACCTTCGAGAATGTCTGCCGCTTCGGTTTTGTCATCGAACTGTGGCCCTTTCCGGCACATGGGAGATTATGCCCTACTCTTGCCGATCGCGCCCACTGTGGTGCAGGATGGCAGGGTGGCATAGAAGCATCCTGCTTGCGGCCACGAGGTGCGGGTATGGAAGAGCGCGACTTTTTTGATGAGCGGGCAGAGCAAAGGAAGCATGTGATGACCTGTCCGCACTGCGGGCAGCAGGGGGAGTATGAGTTGAGCTGGCTGGTGCGGCGGAAGAAGACACAGTTGCCCAGAGGGGCCGATGAGCGCGACCGTGCGCGGTTCGCCAAGGCCCAAAGCTACATGGTGCGGCGCGACGACATGGTGGGCTGCAAGAATGTTCGCTGCCGGAAACGGTTTGATGTGGTAGGAATCCAGTCGGTAGCGTTCATCTAGATTGGGTCGTCCGATTGGACCACACCAGAAGCTGCTTCTCTGCATGGGCTTTACTGATGAATACAGATTCAGATATGCTTCGGGTCGAAGAAGTTGACCGCTTTTCTCCTGCGCTGCTTCGGTGAGCAGAGGCGCTGTGCTTTAATGGTTGCTAGCCGTTGTCCGGCGGGACGCGGCGCCTTCAAAACCGAACCAGACGCGGGAGATACCTGGAAGAGACATGGCAAATACACTGCTTCCCATTGAAGAACGGAATTTGAGCCCGGATGAGGTCGAGCAACTCGACCGGCGGCGGCGGCGCGGGCAAACATGCCTGACGCTGAGCTGGCAGTGCCTGATTGTGGCCCTGCTGGTTCTCTGCTGGGCCGGGCAGGACTGGACTTTGTCGCCAGGCTGGGACAAGCCAATGGTCTATTGGGACGCACTGCTGTTTCTGGGCTGCATCGTGTTTGCGGTCATGGGAATTCGCTATCGGCGCGGAAGCACGGAGTTCTTCAGCTACTAGTTGGTCCGTCATGTTGCGGACCTTGGCTGTTGACGACTGCTGCCTGAGCTTTGTCTGCGGTGTTTGATACGCCGTGAGCGGATGGGTTCGGATGGTCGATGTGACGCTTGTCGCTGTGTCGGGCGCTGGATCTTCGGGAGCGCTGCCGTTGATTGGGACATGGCTCCCCCATACGCTGGCTGAACCGGAACATTTTTCGACAACCGAAGTAGTTCTGCTGCTGAGTGGCATTGCGGTCTCTGTGACGCTGTTCTTCCAGCGCTTCGGGCCAATCCTGAACAGAATTTTGCACTCAAAAAAAGATGCTGACTTCTCGCTGCGGCCCATCGGGCGCAGGGTGTGGGACTTCTTCTGGGAGGTTCTGTGCCAGGGCAAGGTGATTCGCCAGCGGCCGCTGCCGGGACTGGCCCACGCGTTTGTCTTCTGGGGGTTTCTGGCGTTTGCGCTGGTGACGACCAACCATATCGCGAACGGTTTGCATGTGGGGTTTCTCTCTCCTGAGAGCTACGTCGGGGAGTTCTACTTTTCGTTTGCGGCGGCGTGGGCTGTACTAGTTGCCATCGGGATTACTGGCTTGTTCATCCGGAGATTCTTTGTCAGGCCGATCTGGCTGGGCAAGAAGGTCTCGGTCGAGTCCGGGTGGATTGCGTTTTTGATCTTCCTGCTGATGGTGAGCTATCTGGGGGCGTTCTTCGTGAGCCCGGGCAGCGCGGCGGTGAAGGCGCTGTGGTGGACGCACACGCTGACGCTGCTGGCGTTTCTGCCGCTGATTCCGCATACCAAGCACCTGCATCTCGTGATCAGTCCGGTGACGGTGTTTCTGAAGCGCGATGGCTTCTCGAAGATTCCTCCGCTGAGCGGTGATGAGGATTTCGGGCTGGTTACGGGCAAGGATGTAACTCAGTTGGTCGCGCTGCAGGTGTATAGCTGCGTTGAGTGCGGGCGATGCACGGAGCACTGTCCGGCGGCGAACACGGGCAAGGTGCTTAATCCGAAAGAGATTGCTCTGGGTGTGCGGAGCTACCTGAACGAACTCGGGCCCGCAAGCGACGTTGCGCTACTGGCCGAGGCGAGGCCGGAGACCAAATTTGCTGAGTTGCTCTCGATGGAGGCGGTCTTCGAGTGCACGACGTGCGGAAGCTGCGAGTATCAGTGTCCGGTGGGGATTCAGCATGTGCCGGTGATTGTGGGGCTGCGGCGTGGCGCGACCAACACTGGAGCATGGGAAGACAACTACGGGACGAAGCTGTTTCTGGCGCTTGAAAAGAATGGCAATGCGCTGGGGTTGAGCGCGATGGAGCGTGACAAGTTTATTCAGAAGGAAAGCTTCCCCATCTTCGACGGCACGCAGGAGTATTGCCTGTGGCTTGGGTGCATGGGCGGCTACGACCCTAAAGGGCGCGAGATTATTGCTGATTTTGCACGTGTGATGAACTACCTGGGCACTACGTTCGGTGTGCTGAAGAAAGAGAAATGCACGGGCGATCCTGCGCGGCGGTTGGGCAATGACCTTGTGTTTCAGACACTCGCTGAGGCTGGGTTGAAGGCATTCGAGACGGCGAAGGTGCAGAAGATCGTCGCCATCTGTCCGCACTGCGTCAGAACGATTGCGAACGATTGGCGCGAGTATGGCGTTGCTCCGGAGATTGAGCACCACTCGGAGTTCATGGCCAGGCACATCGGCATGCTGCCGAAGCAGACGCTTGCTGGAGATGACGGCGAGAGCATCGTGTATCACGATCCGTGCTATCTGGGACGGTATCGCGATGTGTACGATGAACCACGCGCAGTGGTCGAACAGGCTGGAAAGTTGGTTGAAGCACCTCGTTCGCACGAGCGAAGCTTCTGCTGCGGCGCTGGCGGCGGGCTTGCATTTCTTGGTGAAGAGAAGGGCGAGCGGGTGAGCCACGTCCGGGCGGCTGAGTTGGCAGGGACGGGCGCGAAGGTGGTGGGCACGGCATGCCCCTTCTGCAATACGATGTTTCGGGATGCTTTGGCAGAGGTGAGTAAGACTCCTCCGCAGTTGCTGGACATTGCACAACTGACGGCGCGCGCTCTGCCAGATGCGGGGAATAGGGATTAGGAACAGGAGAGCGATGAAGATACTGGTTGCAATCAAGCAGGTGCCTGAACGGGACGCGCAGGTACACGTGGCCTCCGATGGCAAATGGATTGACGAAAGCGATCTGAATTACACGATCAACGAGCCGGATGCGTATGCGCTGGAAGAGGCTCTGCAATTGAAAGAAAAGAACGGCGGTGAGGTGGTGGTCGTGTGTGCGGGGCCGGAGCGCGTAACCAGCACGCTGCGCGAGGCGCTGGCTAAGGGTGCGGACCGTGCTATTCACATCGAGGCCGACGACCTGAGCGCGCGCGATACTCTGGGCGTTGCACAGATACTTGCGGATGCGATGAAGGCTGAGTCGCCTGATTTAATTCTGACCGGATTGCAGTCCGACGACCTGGGGCTGGGACAGACTGGCGTGGTGCTGGCGGAGCTGCTGGGGATTCCGCACGCGACGATCATCATGCAGGTTGAGGTGACGGGCAACGGCCTGAAGGTGAAACGCGAGCTTGAAGACGGCTGGTTTCAGCATGTCGAGATGCCTCTGCCTGCGCTGTTGACCATTCAGAGTGGAGGCAACAAGCTGCGCTACGCCACGCTGATGGGCATCAAGAAAGCTAAGACCAAAGAGACGAAGACCGTGCAGGCTGCGGCTGCGGCCGGGTCGCCCTCTATTACGCTCGAGCGCGTGTATCTGCCGGAGAAGCAGAAGAAGACAGAGATGCTGACTGGCTCGCCTGCAGAGGTCGCGGCGAAGATCGTGGAGAAGTTGAAGTTTGAGGTGAGGGTGATATGAGCGGCGTTCTTGTAGTGATGGAACAGCGCGGTGGTCAATGGAATCGCATGAGCTTTGAAGCGCTCGCCGCCGGGCAACAGCTTGCGGCGAAGCTGGGGGTTGAGTGCTCTGCTGCAGTCGTGGCGGAAGGCGTGAGCGCTTTGGCTTCAGAGCTAAGCGGCAAGAAGCTCGTTAAGGTGTATGCAGTGGAACACGCTCTGCTCAAAACTTACACTCCGGATGGCTATGTGGCAGCGCTGGAGCAGGTGATTAAGCAGGCTGCTCCAGCTTATGTGCTGATGCCCCATACCTATCAGGTCCGGGACTTCGCCCCTGCGCTGGCGACGCGGTTTGGCTCGGTCTTGATTAGTGACGTGATCGCTGTGCATGACGGGCCGGTCTTCGTGCGACAGTTGCTGCAGGGCAAGCTGAATGCCGACTATCGCCATACTGGTGCTGGGCCGTGCTTTGTCTCGGTGCAGGCTGGAACGTTTCGTGGCGATACAGTCGAGACTGGAAGTGCAGCGGTCGAGACGTTTGCGCCAACGCTTGAGCTGCCGCAGATTCGCACGAAGCCGGGTGAGTTGTTCCGCGAATCGGCTCAGACGGTGGATCTGAGCGCGGCGCCGGTAATTGTTTCTGTCGGCCGCGGCATCGGCGAGCAGGAGAACATTGCCATTGTGGACGAGCTTGCGAAGGCACTGGGCGCCGAGTTGGCAGCCTCGCGCCCCATCTGTGACAACGGCTGGCTGCCAATGGAGCGGCAGGTGGGTAGTTCCGGGCAGACGGTTTCGCCAAAGCTGTATCTTGCGGTCGGAATTTCGGGCGCGATTCAGCATCTGGTTGGGATGAAAGGCTCGAAAACTGTGATCGCCATCAACAAGGATGAGAACGCGCCCATCTTTGAGGTAGCGGACTACGGGGTGGTGGGTGATTTGTTCGAAGTGGTTCCGGCCCTGACAAAGGCCGTGCAGGCGGCAAAAGGGTAAGAGCCATCTATCAACCCCCTTTGTTACTTCATTTTGGACACTTTGCTTATCGCTAGTTGCATTTTCTTGCGACTAGCGATACCTCTTGATAGAGGTATTCGATGGTAGGGGCTTAAGGTTGTTTGCTGCGGGCGTCCGTGAACTTGCGACGATCATGACAGCAAATTTCCTGGATGCCTAGACCGTTGAATGCATTGTGGCTCATATAGAGAAGGCAGGCCCAAGCATTAACCCGTTGAACTCTTTCCGCCACCACAGACCAATAGATTGGACATGGAACAACCAGCAGACCGGGCCCGTATCTTCATTCACATAAAGTTGCAAGACAAAACGTACGATTGGCTACTGAAGGAAGCTCTTGAGAGACAAACGTCAGTTTGAAGTCATCGATGGCCGGCAGATGGATCACCTGCGGGTGTTCCACGATGTGGCGCGCGCGCTGACGGCAAGTCTGGAACTGGAAGAGATTCTGGGCGCCATCATGGATAAGATGGCTAAGTTCTTCGGGCCAGAGCGCTGGTCTTTCCTGATGGTAGATGAGACAGCAAATGAGCTTTACTACGCCATTGCAGTGGGCGAGAATGCGGAGAGCCTGAAAGGCTTGCGCGTAGCGATGGGTGAAGGTGTTGCCGGGTGGGTGGCGTCGACGGGCAATCCACTGGTTGTGCCGAACGTGAAGCTGGATAAGAACTGGGCGAAGTTTGCGGCGAGCCATCCGGAGTTGAATATCCAGTCGATTGCATGCGTGCCGGTACGGTCCGGCAATAAGACGCTGGGAGTGATTCAACTGCTCAACAGCAAGATGGACCTTCTTTCGGAGTACTCGGTCTCGTTTCTGAGAATTCTGTGCGACTATGCGGCAATTGCGATCCAGAATGCGCGCTCGATGACGCTGATTCAGGAACTCACTATCACGGACGATGTGACCGGACTGTTCAATGCACGGCATCTTTACACGATGCTTGCGGACGAGGTGAAAACAGGCAAGCCGTTTAGCCTCTTGTTTGTGGATCTGGACCACTTCAAGTCGGTCAACGACACGCATGGGCATCTGATTGGGAGCCGTCTTCTGTCTGAAGTAGGTGGATTGATGAAGCGCCTGCTGGGGCCGAACAATTCGGCATTCCGGTATGGAGGAGATGAGTTTGTGGCACTGTTGCCCGGCATGGGTAAGGCTGCTGCAACAGGTGTGGTTATGGCGCTTTGCGACGATCTGCGTTCAAGCAAATTTCTGGAAGGCGCAGGACTGGCGCTGAACTTGTCTGGAAGCTTTGGGCTGGCAACTTTTCCTGAAGATGGCGATACCGTACCGACGATTCTGAAAGCAGCCGACACAATGATGTATGAGGCCAAGACGACGCGCGACAATATTGCCGTCGCGGGTAAGGGACTCTTGATGGAACGGGAACGCGTGACGCAAATCGGCCGTGATTCGAGGCAGGCCGTTGGCGGCCTTTATGTGGAGCGCGGACCGGTTCGATCGATCTGAATCCTAAAATTGCCCGGCCGTTCGACGCTCGAGCGTCGCTGGGCGTTTAGGCTCGGGCTTGATCACATCGCGGTTTTCCGGAGCGACTGGGTGGACGCCAAAGTCCCAGACGCTTAGGTTGACCGCGGTGTCGGAGATGACCTCCATCAGCGCATATTCGCCGAAGTCGAGTGGACGAGTGGGCGTGATCTTCAGCCAGTGACCGCCGGGTAGAAGCTCGGTAGTGGTTTCGACGACATCTTCCTGAAGGTGGCCGGTGCCGAGCAAAGGGATCTGGAAACTTGCGATGACGCGCTCTCCGGTGCGTACGTCGGCGCGGACGATGACGTAGCGGCTTTCCGGCGAGCCTCCTGGTGGCCCGCTCTTAACGATGCTCGTGGCGCCGTGCGTGTCCACAGTGAAGGGTTTTCCGGCTGTGGATGGGACAGCTTCGTCGCCTACGCGAAGATAGAGGACTGGCTGGGCGACATGGACCTGTACGTTGGCGGTCTCACCCTTGAGGGTGATGATCTGGTGGGCGGCAGAAAGCGGATTGATTGCTGCGCGCAGGATGTTGTGGCCCGTGTCGCGGTTGAGATCGCTGTCGGACTGGGCCAGAGGAACCAGTTCCGGGGTGCCACGGTAGGTGTCGAGGATGAGAGTGCTGTCGTCTTCCGGTAGGCGGAGGTCTTTGGCTACCTCTGGCGTCAATGCAGCGCGGTCTGCCTCTTCCTTCAGGAGTTCGGGGTCGATTGGAGGCGGCTGATTTGGGTTGGCATTGTCACCTGAAGGGCCAAAGTGCGCCTGGTCCCAGCGGCGCGTGGCGTCGAAATCAACGAGTGAAGCGGGGATCTCTTCTTCTTCGCCACCACGCTCGGCGCTGATGTAGTGCACGACGTTGCCTACGACGCGGTAGCTCATGATGATTTGGTAGCTTCCGTCTTTGAGAATAAGGCGCGTGCGGTGCGGCGCCGTTGTAGCGGCTGCGTCCGGCGGGGGAAGTGCCTTCGGCTGTTGCTGCGACATAGCGGTCGGGACGACTGTAAGGGCGAGTCCGACTGTCAGCACCAGAGCAAACAGTTTTACAAAGTATTTTGCCGGAATGAGACGGCGCATTGTCATTGGTCTGTTCTGACAGTTTAGACGCAGCAGACGGATGGCCGCGATTAGGTCCTGAAGGCGTCTCGCAGGCGATGCTGGCGGGTATGAATTCTGGTTGCGGCCCATGGCGAAGCACAGCGATAAAAAACTTTGATGGGGCGCATAATAATACGCCGGCGTCGCCGCATCTCCTCTGTTTATCAGTGTTTGCGGCTTGCGCAAGATAGCTGAGCTGGCGATTTTCTATCGCAATAACGCGGTGCGGAAAATTCCATATTTACAACGAAAAATCACGATAGTAGGTTCTGGCCATTCAAGCAATCTTCAAACTACCCATCGTTCGCTGTTCACTCTGGCGAGTGAAAAAGGAGAACTTATCGATGAAGCGCATAGATGCTGTAATCCGGCCCTCACAACTGGATGAGGTGAAGAGAGGCCTTCATGACTTAGGAATCACCGGCGCCACCATTCAGGAGGCCCGTGGGTTTGGGCGGCAGAAGGGGCATACCGAGACGTATCGCGGATCGGAGTACACGGTTGATTTGCTGCCCAAGCTGTGCCTGAGTGTCGTGGTGAATGACGCGATGCTCGAGCCGGCGCTGGAGGCCATCATTACAAGCGCTCGGACCGGCGTGATCGGCGACGGAAAGATCTTTGTAAGTTCGGTGGACGAGGTTGTCCGCATAAGGACAGGCGAGCGTGGCCCAACCGCGATATGAGATCCGCGCTGTTGCCAACATTGCCGAGATGCACTGTAACCGTGAGAAGAAAGGAACGACAAAAATGCAGCAAGACTTTTTGAGACGTCCCATACGCAGTCTGCTGAAGAAAGCCTTGGCCCTTGCCTTTGTGCTGGCACTGAGCGGCACCATCAATATTGCGCTGGCACAGCAGGCCCCGCAGCCCGACCCCGCAGGCCTGGCAACCGGAGACAGAACTGCTGTGACTGATGCGGCGGGCAATCCGATTGTGGTTGCCGCGCCGACTGATCCCAGCGCGCCAGACTATGCAACGGCGAAGAAGGCCTATGACGACTATCAGGCTGCGGCCGCACGCGAGCCGATTGCACTTCATGTAGCCGACGCGGTTGGCCATCTGAAGATTGCTACAAACTTCTCGTGGACGCTGCTGACCGGATATCTGGTGCTGTTCATGCAGGCGGGCTTTGCGTTGCTGACCTGCGGCCTGGTGAGGAAGAAGAATGCAGGCCACTTGATGATGCTGAACTTCGCCGCATACGTTTTCGCGTTTCTGGCTTACTGGGTCTGCGGCTTTGCGTTCCAGTACGGAGGCACTGCGATTAACGCCGCGCCCGCCACTATCGGCGGCTCGCCAACGCTGAACCACTTCCTGATAGGCGGCGGGCTGCACGGCATTCTTGGCGGCAAGGGCTTCTTTATGAGCGGCCCGGCGTATGACTCAAGCTCGATGTGCCTGATCCTGTTC
This sequence comes from Edaphobacter acidisoli, assembly GCF_014642855.1. Lineage (NCBI taxonomy): Bacteria > Pseudomonadati > Acidobacteriota > Terriglobia > Terriglobales > Acidobacteriaceae > Edaphobacter > Edaphobacter acidisoli. Next base: position 2,455,313 of record NZ_BMJB01000001.1, read on the forward strand.
GAAGTCGTCTTCATGGAGACCGCCGGCTATATCATCGTTGGCGCAATCTGCGAGCGGATTACGTTCTGGGCGTTTCTGCTATGCGAACTTTTCATCGGCGGACTGCTGTATCCGGTATTTGCGTGCTGGGTGTGGGGTGGCGGCTGGATGTCGCAACTGGGTCTGTCCGAGCACTGGGCGCATGGTTATATCGATTTCGCCGGATCGTCCGTCGTACACGGCGTGGGCGGATTCGCGGCAATGGCGCTAGCGGTTGTGCTGGGACCGCGGCTGGGCAAGTATGGGCCTGACGGCAAGCCTCGCGCGTTTCCGGCGCATAATCTCGTCTACGTTGTGACCGGAACGTTCATCCTGCTGTTTGGCTGGATGGGCTTCAATCCCGGATCAACGCTGGGCGCCACTGATTTGCGGATCTCAATCGTCGCAGTCAATACCAACCTGGCGGGAGTGGCCGGCGCGGCCGTAGCGCTGACACTGTGGTACTTCATGTTCGGGAAACCGGACGTGACGATGGCCTGTAACGGAATGCTGGCTGGTTTGGTGGCGATCACAGCACCGTGCGCGTTTGTCTCGCCGACATCAGCTGTAATCATCGGCGCGATCGCGGGCGCGATTGTATGCGGAGGCGTGCTGTTCAATGAGCGCGTACTGAAGATTGACGACCCGTGCGGAGCAATCTCAGTTCACGGATACTGCGGCTGGTTTGGCGCGGTATGCGTTGGCATCTTCGCAGACGGAACCTACGGGGCGGGCTGGAACGGCGTGGGCACTGCGTCCTATCTGGGCAAGGCTGGCCAGGGCGTGACGGGGCTGCTTCACGGGGACCCGAAGCAGTTTGTGGTGCAGCTGTGCGGAGCCACGCTGATGGCTGTCTATGCATTCGGTTTGACCTTCGTGGTGTTCAAGATTGTCAACTCGATCCGCTCAATGCGCGTTTCGAAGGAATCCGAACTGGCTGGCCTGGATGTGCCTGAGTTCGGTATGGGAGCGTATCCGGAAGATGCGTTGGCAACCTTCTCGATGGGTGCGGATTAACCTAACGCGGATGGCCTCCGGAACCGACATGTTCCGGAGGCCATTCACTTTTAATCAAGCTTCGCCGAATGGCTCAAGCTGCGCGCGGGTGGGCGGCGTGGTGAAGAAGCTGACAATCAGCAGGCAAACCACCGAAGCGATGAGTGCAGGGAAGATTGCGTCACGATCGCTGATGATGGGTGGGATATTGTGATGGACGAACGGCGTGTCCCAGAAGAGGGTGACGAAGGTGCCGACGGCGATGCTGGCGACGGCTGCGGTTGCGGTGGCGCGCTTCCAGAAAAATGCAGCGAGGATGACCGGCGTTAGAGCCGCTGCATAGATGGTGTAGGCATAAAGAGATTTTTTGAGCACCGACTGCACGTGCAGCGATTGGTAGAGCGCCCAGATGCCGAGGAAGACAACCATGAGGCGACTGACGATGAGGATGCGCTTGTTGGATGCGCCAGGCGAGAGATAGCGGACGAAGACATCGTTGACAAGATTGGTTGCGGGCGAGAAGAGATAGTTGTTGGCCGTGGAGACGATCTTCGCGAAGATGGCTCCTACGAGCAGCGCGCCGAGCAGACGCAGCGGGCCGTCAGCGTTGAGGCCGTGGAGGCCGCAGTAGGCGAGGATTTCGCGCGGGGCTTTTGAGACTTCGCCGGTGGGAAAGAGAGCGGAGCCGACGATGGCGATGACGACGATAACCGTCTCAAGTATGACCGTGCCGATGAGCCAGCCTACGACGGCGCGCGAGGCGGCCTTCTCGGATTTCGCCGAGAAAAACTTCTGATACATCGATTGGTTGCCGAGCAGAAGCAGGCAGGTGGGCAGGAAGAATTCCATTGCACGGATGAAGCCGAGGTCGCCGAGCGGGCGGAAGTGCGTTGCCGGAAGAGCGGCATGAACGGCGGACCATCCTCCGGCTTCGTGGACCAGTACCGGCAGCGCGGCGAGCAGGCCGAAGGTGGCTAATAGGCCGATGACTACGTCCATGTAAGCGACCGAGCCCATGCCGGCGATCATCGTGAAGACGATGACGAAGACCGCGACGATGTATTGGCCGAACGCAGGCGTGATGAAGGTGGGGAAGATGAGATGGAGGATGTCTCCGCCGCCGACGAACTGATAGCTGGTGATTGCGGTGTAGGTGAAGAGGATGGCGATGACGCCGAGCACGCGGGCGGTCTGGTTATAACGGGCTTCGAGCAGGTCGGGGATGGTGAACTGCGCGAACTTGCGGGCGCGCGGCGCGATGAAGTAGATGAGCAAGAGTCCGGCCCAGCCTCCGCCACCCTGCCATAGCGCGACGAAGCCGTGCTTGTAGGCGTTCTCAGCGCCGCCGAGCAGCGAGCCGGAGCCGATCCAGCTTGAGAGCAACGTGAAGATGAGGACGAAGGCGGGCAGCGAACGGCCTGCGACGAGATAGTCGGCCTTGGTTTTGGTTTTGCTGAGGCGCGTCAAGGAGACGATCAGCAACGTCAAAACAATGATGGCCAGAACGGCGATGTAAAGGTTCATAGGTGCAGGGAGATTGTAGCGTGTGGAGACAGATGTGTAACTTGGTTATGAAAGCGGAGGTTGCATAGTGCGTTTGCGGGCGAGGTGGAGTTGGATCGGTGCTGGATTGGTCGTGTTTGTTTGCTTTGGCGCTCGAACGCTTCACGCTCAGCAGCCAACGGCGGCACAGAGGCGCACGGCAGGTGTTGGTGCGACGGTGAAGCCGGAGGTTCCGGCAAAGGATTTGACAGCAAAGCAACAGGCTGCGCGGCTGGCAAAGTGGCGGGAGACGATTCGTAAGCAACTGTACATTCCCTCGCCGCTGCCGAAGCTCGATGCGAAGACGTGGTCTACGTTTTCGCCGATGCCTGGCGTACTGGCTGACCGTGTTACTTACAACACTGCTGACGGCATGGTTGTGCCTGCGATCGTCTATCGGCCTGACCCAAAGACGGTGAAGTGGAAGGGTAAGCTACCCGGAATTGTTGTGGTGAATGGACATGGTGGGGACAAGTTCACCTGGTATGCGTTCTACAGCGGGATGCTCTTCGCGAAGGCCGGCGCGGTGGTTGTGACGTATGACCCGATTGGCGAGGGCGAAAGGAACATCGACAAGAAGTCTCGCGCGGGGGCGCATGACAAATGGGTCGACCCTCCTGCTGGATTGCCACGAACAGACTGGGGGCAGCGGCTTGCGGGCTTGATGCAGGTGGATGTGATGCAGGCGGTAAGCTATCTGATCTCTCGGCCTGAGGTCGATCCTTCGCGGATTGCGACTGTGGGATTTTCGATGGGATCGTTCATCACAGGGATCAACGGCGCTATCGATACGCGGATTCATGCGGTGCTGTTGAGCGGTGGTGGCGACTTCGACGGGCCGGGAGGCTATTTCGATTCCAACCCCCTGCCCTGCCAGTCGCCACCGTACCGCTCGCTTGAGGTGCTGGGCGATCGTGGTGCGGTTCTCTATGCGCTGAATGCTGCGCGGGGGCCGATGTATGTGATGAACGGCGCTGCTGATCGCGTGATGGACATTCCGCATCACGATGCTGCATGGTTCGCCGCTCTGCGCGAGCGGGCGATTGCAATTCGCGGAACAGAGAAGAACATGTTTACGACGATCTTCTACCCCGGAATCGACCACAGACCTTCGTGGGTGGATCGCGATGGTGTGGAGTGGCTCAACAAACAGATTCATTTTGCGATATGGGATGAGAAGACGATTGTGAATGAGCCTACGACGCACGTGAGCACATGGGCACGCGCGACTGATGCAGACATCTCCAGGAACTATATGCGTGAAGACCGCGGAGGCGGATTGGATGCACTGGGGACTGGGTTTCCCGCGATCAGGCGCGAAGACCTGATGGTGCTGCCCGATGCCGATTGGCTGGCCATGAAAGACAAACTGACCTATGCATCATGGGCAGCGAAGATGAAGGCTGCCGAAGACGAGGCGGCAAGGGCGGTGGCTGCAAAATAACGCGAGCGTGATGCGCGTGTGCCCGGAACGGCATCTATTCTTTCGTGGGCGGCCTATGATCAGTTGGTGGCGACAGCAGCCGTTTCTGGTGACGAAGATGAGGCAGCTAGCGCGGCTGGCGCGGGAGAGTCACGCACGGCCAATGACAGGCACACCGCAACCTGCTGTACTCGTTGGGCCCGACGAACTGGGCGTGACATTTATTGGGCACTCGTCGTTTATGGTGCAAATCGGCGGGCGTCGTGTGTTGATTGATCCTGTCTTTGCTAACCATTTGATTTTGTTGCGCAGGCAGCGGCGCGCAGGGCTGCGCATTGATGAGCTGCCGCCGATTGACATTGTGCTGTTGACCCACGCACACATGGACCATCTGAACATCACGTCACTCCGGCGCATTATTCGATCCACGCGCCGACAGACGGGCCAGACTCCTGAGGTCGTTGTGCCTGAAGGCGTTGAGGACCTGGTCGCGGGGCTGGGGTTTCGTAAGGTACGACGGCTGGCGTGGTGGCACATGGCCGAGGTGCAAGGGCTCGAAATCACGATGACTCCGTGCAAGCACTGGGGTGCACGCATGTTTCGCGACACGTATCGGGGATACGGCGGGTACGTGATCCGGTTCGGGAAGCAGAGCGTGTACCACTCAGGCGACACGGCTTACTTTACTGGCTTCCGCGAGATTGGAGAGCGCCTGACGCCACGTGTTGCTCTGATGCCAATCGGAGCCTATTTTCCTGACAGCTATCGTGTCGTACACACCAGCCCCGAGGATGCGCTGCGCGGCTTTGTCGAGATGGATGCAGAGCGCATGGTGCCGATGCACTTCGGGACCTTTCAATTAGGGCGCGAGCCGATGGACGAGCCGGTTAAGCGGCTGCTTGAAGAAGCAAAGCGGCTAGGGATCTCGCAAAAGATCAAGGTGCTGGAAGAAGGCGAGACCATGCGGGTGTTTCCGCACTGAAAGCGCCGCTATGCGTTTGGGGAACCGAGGTCGAGCGGCTTTGCGCCCGGTTGATCGGACCAGCCGGGCAGGTCTTGTGAGCCTGTGATGAGGCGCACACCGTCGTTGAAGGTGACGTACGTCCACGCCCACTGGCTGAAAACCGCAAGCCGGTTGCGGAAGCCGATAAGAAAAAAGACATGGACGACGAGCCAGACGAACCATGCGGGAAAGCCGCTCCAGCGTCCTTTGAACGGCCACTTGATGTTGGCAACCGCGGCTTTGCGGCCGATCGTCGCCATGTCACCTTTATCGAAATAACGGAACGGCGCGTTGATGCCGCTGCCGTCGCTGCCGAAATCAGCTGCGACCAAGCGGGCTATGCGCTTCGCCGCATAAGCGCCCATCTGCATTGCGGGCTGCGCCACGCCGGGAACCTGTTTGCCGTCCTGCTCGACGTGCGCCAGGTCGCCGCAGATGAAGATCTCGGGATGGCCTGGAGGATTGAGGTGTTGATCGACGAGCACACAGCCTCTGCGATCGGTCGGGAAGCCAAGCAGCTTGCCGAGTGGTGAGGCTTGCACGCCGGCGGCCCACAGGGTGACGACAGCGTCAATGCGCTCGTCGCCGACCATGACATAGCCGGGCTGCACATCGCTGACGTGCGCGTTGGTACGGACCTTGATGCCCAGCTTTGTGAGCTGTTCGAGAGCGCTCGCCTGCAAGTCCTCCGGGTATGCAGCGAGGACGTGCGGGGAGCCTTCGAGAATGAGGACCTGCGCCATCTTTGGATCGATGTGACGAAAATCTTTCGTCATGTAAAGCTTTGCGATATCACTGATCGCGCCCGCAAGCTCAACGCCTGTCGGCCCGCCTCCGATAATGACGAAATTCAGCGGTGGGTGGCTTCCCAACTCCTGCATCTGGCGTTCGGCAAGCTCGAATGCGAGGAGGACGCGACGACGAATCTCGGTGGCATCTTCGACGGTTTTGAGACCCGGAGCAAGCTTGGCCCAGTCGTCGCGGCCAAAGTAGGAGTGCGTGGATCCGGTGGCGACGATGAGATAGTCGTACTCAAGCTCCGCCCCGGTTTTGAACTTCACACGCTGCTCTGTGAGGTCGAAGCCGATGGCTTCGTCCATGAGAACTTCGATGTTCTGGTAATTGCGGAGAATGGAGCGGATGGGCTGCGCTATCTCTCCGGGAGAAAGAACGGCGAGGGCAACCTGGTAGAGAAGCGGCTGGAATGTATGGTGGTTTCTGCGATCGACCAGCGTGACATCGACGGGAAGATTGCCGAGACGCATCGCTGCGTTGATGCCGCCGAAGCCTCCTCCTAAAATTACTACTCGTTTGCGCACACCTACTCTGCCTGGCGTCTCCGCTTGTCCCATGTATTCGCTCTCCCGAACCACTCTTAACTTTTACTCTATTGTGATGCCCAGGACGGGCCGACGGGTTCTTTTCGCTTTGCTGATGCGGCTTTGCACTAGGGATGCTTTTGGATGGAGAGCGAGACGAATCCCTGTGATCCGGCGGACGCTGCGATGTTTGTGATCTCAGCGGTCCCAGTGGACTGCATGGGGGTGATCGTCACGAGGCCGTTGGCGTCGGACTGAACCGTTGAGGCGGACGAGGAGTTCACAGGAGTCGTTGGGCAGCGGCCATGCGCGGGACACGCTTGCTGCCACGCGTTGATCGTCTGGTGAATTTGAACGGATGCTCCCGCTACGGGATTTGACGCGCCGTCAGTGACTTCGAGAACGATGGGCACAAGGGTTTCGCTGGCGGGCACAGACTGACCTGCTCCACTGATGAGAACCAATCGAAAGCTAGCGGGATCGACAGCCTGCGCAGTGAATGTTCCACAAACTGTCGCCCAGGCGCAGGCCGTGATCGAGGCCTGTGCACCCGCGGCGAGCGGCCCTGCTGTCGCCATCGCCTGGGCGGTTCCCAAAGAGTTCGCAAGAGACTGAGGAGGCGAGACGCTGATGGGCCCGCTTGCCGGAAGCCAGTTGACGGATACTCCTGCCACCGGCGCAAGGCTGTCATTAAGAGTTGCGGTCAAGGGCCATGTGGTAACGGCCTGCGCCGCAATGTACTCCAGTGGATTCACCGGCGTGAGCGTCCTGACGTCGGTCGCAGCGACGAAGGAAGCTGTAATGGTTCCCGGCGCGCCTGATGCGGATAATGTGATCGGCCCGGCAGTGAGCGGGGTAACCGTAGTGGAGGCAGTGCCTGAGGCGTCTGTGGATACGGTGCAGGTGCTTGCTCCACATGCCCCAAATGCAATACTGCCGATGCTTGCTGAGAAGGTGATCGATTCACCGGGGATTGGAGTCACACCGTCAGATGCCACGGCCCGGACTGAAAATGGCGTGGTCGCCGCTACGCCGGAGATAACGGTCCCCAATGGAGCGGAGACCAGGACCAGGCTGGGCTGTGGCGCCCCATACGTGAGCGCTTGCGACATGATGGTTGTGCCGCCGGTGACAAGATCGTTGACCGCAACATCGGCCACCAGCGCAGTGCCGCCGCCCAGCGCAGACAGTGGAGGTGCGGTTGCCGTAATCGTGTTCGCAGTCCAATTGGAGACGGTTGCGGCAACACAGTTGATTGTGACGGTGTTGCCGGGACGGAAGCCTGTACCTGTGATAGTGACTACGCCGCCAGCGGCGCCGACCTGCGCAGGGGAGATCGAATCAGCGTACAGGATACGGGCCTGGTAGTTGTAGTCAGGACGCCCATCGCCGCGCTCGTCCGCGATAGCCATGCGCAGCGGCGCCGCCTGCGTGGTTTGCGCGGTCAACGATGTGACGCCAATAGCAGGGCTGTTGAATGGCTCTGTTTGCGAGGCAAATGTGGGCAAGGTTCCAGTTGGATCAGAGACATTCCATAAACCAATTACCGGCATTGCCTTTTGAGAGGTTGCAAAGCCCTGCTCGTCCTGGGCGGCAACCTCGACGGTAAAGGTGCGATTCGCCTTAATGGAAAATGTGGACCATGAGGTGTGCCCATCCTGACAGATAAGCCCCGTCCACCAACCTGTAGCCCCTGATGGGACGGGAGCTGTTTCGATGCCATCGTTGCCAGGATTGCAGGTGCTGGCGGAGTTAGCTGTACTGATCCAGAAACCCGATTCGCGATAACTTGGCAAGACTTCGTCGATGGATGGCGCGTTTGAACCAGACGGTACGACGGTGTTGTCGGTATAGGGACCGACTGCATACTGACCTGTGTAGAGAGGGTTTATCGGTTCAGTCTCGATGATGACGTTTTGCCAGCCTCCGGGCAACATGGGAATGCGGGCAAGATCGTAGTAGCCCTCATAGTAGTTGTAGGTTGTGCCCATGCTGCCTTCGGCTGAATTATCGGTTCCAGTGACTGAAGTTGCATACCTCCTCTTATAAAGCGAACCAGAGACCGAAGATATGGTGTACCAGTCCTCTTCGGAAGAGGTCGCGGTAAACCATTCCCAGCGGCGCGCCAGCACGTTGACGCCCCGCATGCCCTGCCCTGTCGGGAACGTGACTAGACCATAGACCTGATTGGCATTCAATAACGTATCTGTTTTTCCGGGAGGAGCCTGACTCTGGCTAATGAAATAAAGTTCATCGAGCGCGGAGATATCGTCTGCCCGCAAGGTGAACGGTTGCGGCATGCATTGGTAGGTGTATGGCCCGCAGATGATGTCAATGGGATGCATAACCGGCCAGTTCATTGCCTGGTTATAGGTGGGCTGCGGGCTGTAGGTGAAGACGTTATCGTTGGTCTGTGACCATGCCAGTCCAAGGACTCGACCAAAGGCTCGCATGAGCTGGTATTGCATCTGCAGCTGCTGCTCAGGAGCGGGACCCGTGCATCTGCCGTTGAGCACGATGATGGCGTGTTGAATGTATCCGGTGGGCGAGATCAGATCCACGCTGTTCGTGACAGCGTTCTGGCGGCAGCTTGATGGATCACTGGCTCCGCTGCCGAGCAGCAGATCTGTTACTGAGCCGTCGTAGTCATAGATGATGGCGATTTGTTTGGACTGGTAATTTGTGCTTTGAACATCTGAAGGAAAGACCAGACCGGAAATAGAAGGATAAACGTTGGCGCCGCTGACATGCTCATCGAGCACCCCGCCCTGGCTTAGGACCAAGCTCGACGTAGATACGTTCCATACATTGGCTGCGGCGGCAACCAAGGCATCTGCGGCTGCGTGGTTCACATAGATGCTGAGATCGCCTGGATCGGTGAAATACTGCGGCTGGTTCGTGTACCAGACGATGGGCTGCCCTTCCGTTGTGAAGTACGGGTACCCTGTCGCCCAGCGTGGTCCACCTGCGAAGAGAGATGGGGCAATCACCAGCAAGGAGATTGCAAACATGATTACCGAGCGCACCGCACGTGGCTGAAGAGTATCAATGCGTAGCATCGCTCGCCTTCTGCCATGAGCGAATCATGCCAATCACTGACTGCACGGGCGCCTGCTGCGCAGAAGCAGATGCTGTGTTCGTTGTGAGATATTCGAGCGTAGACGTTACAGGCACGTTCGCACTCACTGCGCTCTCCGCATTTGCCCGCACCATTGGCCGCGGATCAAGAAAGGGTATGACCACACCGGAGCGATGATTGAAATGAGGGAGTTCGGCACGATAAGAGACTGGGTGCATGACGTGCGTACCAACCCAACGAAGATCGGCCATCGGATACTGGGCCGTGGTCGCTCCTGCCGTCAGTGGTGAGCTGCCACCGTGAATCGGCACTGCACCGTCCATCCCGCTGACGGGCGAGCTAAGGCCTGAGGGGCCAGGCGCGTGGAGGAACATCAGCAATTGCTCGCCTACGTGATAACGTCTAGCACCCCCTTCCCAGAGGCCCGCCCATTCGCGGAGTGCATATGGCATGCCAGCAGCGCAGCCGCGTACTGCCTGATCGACACGGAAATCGACTTCGACGAAGCCCGAGGCCCCGCTCTGTCCCTCATGTTGATGGATTGCGATGACTTGTCCGGCGAAGATTACATCAGCCTTATCGGCCATCTGGTGCAGCGCATCGTCGAGGGTTGCGGGCGGCGCGCTTGCGCCCGACGCAAGCTGTGCGTAACCGGTTGGAGGCGCGGACAACAGCGCCAAGACGGTCATAATGAATAGGCACCCAGATATCCCTTGAAACCGCACCAGACCTCTCCTCCGCTCTCTCCTGTACTTTCGTCACAGGACTAACGGAACAGCCTGAGTGCTTCAATTCGGGACAGCCAACCGGAACGTTACGCCGGGCCGCTAAATCTCGGGGTAGAAATCGAAGAACGCATCGAGACTCATACGTAACTGAGCCTCGATCTCATCACGACTGCCCTCTAAAACATGCATCGTGACGCGCGCGTCGTTGCCGTTTTTAAGCTGGATCGGGGCGTCGCCCACTGAGGCGATCTCGTCGGCGGGCAGCAGTCTCATGCCGTAGACCAGTGTCAGGTTTGCCATAGCCAATTCTTTCACCAAAACCGTCCCTGCATCCTTTTCGTTCGCAACGCATTTACACTAAGAGAGCCAATATGCACGAAAATACGACACGCGACACTGTCATCCTGGGTTCCGGCTGCTCCGGACTCACTGCTGCCATCTATACCGCCCGCGCGAACCTGAAGCCGCTTGTGCTGGAAGGCCACGAACCTGGCGGGCAGCTCTCCATTACGACCCTGGTTGAGAACTTTCCTGGTTGGCCCGAAGGCGTCCAAGGACCTGAGCTGATCGAGAACATGAAGAGGCAGGCCGTCCGCTTTGGCGCGGAGTTGCGCATGGCTCATCTTAGTTCTGTAGATCTATCGAAGCATCCGTTTGAGTTGAAGATTGGCAGCGACGTCATCAAGACGCATACGCTGATTATTGCGTCGGGAGCGAGCGCGCGCTGGCTCAACCTGCCATCGGAGCAAGCGTTGATTGGCCATGGTGTAAGCTCGTGCGCCACGTGCGATGGGTTCTTCTTCTCTGGCAAGGAGATAGCAGTCATTGGCGGCGGAGACAGCGCGATGGAAGAGGCACTATTTCTGACGCGCTTTGCGACCAAAGTTACGCTTATTAACCGTAGCGAGCGCTTCCGCGCATCGAAGATCATGCTTGAGCGCGCAATGGCCCATCCGCAGATCAAGTTCCTTTCCAACACGACGGTCGAAGAGGTGTTGGGCGTTGAGGAAAAGGACGTAAAGGGTTTGCGGCTCAAGAACCGAGCCAGTGGTGAAGAATCGATCCTGCCTGTCTCAGCGATGTTCCTTGGCATCGGGCACGAACCCAACGCGAAGGCGTTTACTGGCCTGCTGGATCTCGATCCCGATGGATATATTCTGACGAAAAGCAACGTTTTCACTACGTTGAACGAGGAGATCGTCCCGGGTGTCTTCGCGTGTGGCGACATTCAGGATCGCCGGTACCGCCAGGCTATCACCGCAGCAGGCTCAGGATGCATGGCGGCACTTGAGGTCGAAAAATATCTGGAAGAGCACGGGCGATAAAGCCGGAGAACAGCGAGATCTTAGAGTAATGGCTGGGTCGGCATGGCCTCGACTTCGTTTGCCCACCGTGTAACTACGAGATGAAAGGCCCTCAATCTCATCCGAAGCGGTGACTAATAGGGCTGCTGCGCCTTTAAAAGGAACCTTTATTACAAAAAATGTATCTAACTTAAACGTTATCCGACCAATTTCATGACGCGGATGGGTGGGAGGCATTTAATTCAGAGAGCTCAAGTTTGATATTTTTTCTACTCGCATTTGTATTGATGTCCACGCTAGCGGTGTATGCTCAGCAACCTGCGGCGCTTCCGGACGCTCCTGTACCCGATGTGCAAATTGCTGCGCTTGCCGACAATGGTCAGTCGTCCTCAAGTTGTAGCGATCAAAACGCTGACGGAGTAAAGCCAGCATCTGCGGTCAATCCCTCTAAGCAACAGCCCAAGCGTATTCTCGGCATCATGCCAAATTATCGCGCTGTCAGTGCGGGAGAAATTCCTCCGCCACCGACACCGAAAGAAGCCTTTGGTATCGCAACGAAGAACAGCTTCGATTACTCCTCCTACATCTTCGTCGGCATTACATCGCTGTTGGCAGAGGGAAATGACTCGCACCCTCAGCTTGGCAAAGGTGTTGCTGGTTTCGGCCGCTATTATTGGCGAGGCTTCGTGGACAAGACAGATGGCAACTACCTTGTCATCTTCGCGCTGCCGACTGTTTTCCACGAGGACGAGCGGTACTTCGCTAAAGGTGAGGGCAGTATCTGGAATCGTGCCTTCTACGCCTCCAGCCGCGTGTTCATTACCCGCACTTACAGCGGTAATGAACGTTTCAACAACTCGGAGATCTTCGGGCGTGGCATCGCTCAGGCCATCTCAACGACGTATTATCCGAGCAAGACTCGCACCGTCGGTCAGATCTCAGAGAAGTATGCCTATGCTCTCGGACGCGATGCTCTGACCAATACCTTCCGCGAATTCTGGCCAGATATCGCCACACACGTGCTACATCGCCACCCATAAAATCTGGCCAAACTCTCACAGCATCTCTTGATTCTAAAATCATGGAATATGTCTATTGCTGAGAATCTCGCGCGTCTGAACGATCAGATCGCTACCGTTTGCCGACGCTGCAACCGGCCACAGGCGGAGGTTGCATTGATGGCCGTGAGCAAGGTGCACCCGGTCGAGGCCATTCTGGAAGCTTACGCTGCTGGCCACCGGCTCTTTGGCGAAAACCGTGTGCAAGAGTTTCAACAGAAATCTGAGCACCTGAGCCAGCTTACTGACGCGCGGTTTCACTTGATTGGCCCACTGCAATCGAACAAAACGAATAAAGCGGCTGAGCTGTTTGATGCGATTGATGCGATCGATTCGCTGAAGATCGCTCAGCGTCTGAACGCCGCGGCGACTGCGCTCAGAAAGAAGTTGCCGGTGCTCGTCGAGATTAAGCTGAGCCATGAAGAGACGAAGCATGGACTCGCTCCGGTTGAGTTACCTGCGTTGCTTAACGCTATCGCGGAGATGCCCGCTCTTGAGGCTGTCGGATTGATGACGGTTCCGCCCTGGTCTGAGGATGCGGAGACTGCGCGGCCCTATTTCCGTGAGCTGCGCCGCTTGCGTGATGCTGCTCAAAAAGCGCACCCTGCGCTTGCGCAGTTGTCGATGGGGATGAGCAACGATTTCGCCGTCGCTATCGAAGAAGGCAGCACCTGCGTGCGCATTGGTACGGCTATCTTCGGCAAGCGCGTGTACTTCAAAGAAGAGTCAAGCGCATGAACTACGAACCTTCCAGCTTCGTGCAGAACGTAGAAGATGGATGCACGCTTGCTGTTCGTGTGCATCCTGGCGCGCGCAAGAATGATGTCGCTGGTCTTCATGCTGGAGCGGTGAAGATTTCGATTGCAGCTCCGCCTACCGATGGTCGCGCGAACGAAGCGCTGATTGCTTATCTCGCCGCGTTGCTCAAGGTGCCGCGTACGCGCATCTCGCTGGTGAGCGGCGCTTCCGGACGCAGCAAGGTGCTTCGTATTACAGGCAAGAGCGCGGCTGAGGTTCAGGCCGCGCTCTTGCCTATCGAATCGTGCTGAAGCTATCGGTTATTTGAACGTCGCTGTACCCTCCGGTCCCAGCGTGATTCCCTTCCCATCTTCCGCTGTGATCTTTACGTTCGTACCAGTCACGGTCGCATACGCAATCGTCATGCCCCGTTTTGCCTGAATATCGACGTTCTTGAGGACAATGTCTTTGACCGGCGATTCGGGCAGGCCAACGATCACACCGGCCCATGGGCTATTGATCGACTTCACGTTTTCGATGGTGATGTTGTGAAAGTGTGGCGTGAGCCTGCCGACGGGCGCGGGCGCAACATCACCCTGAGGCAGCACCTTCGGGTAGTACTCGCTGATAAGGATCGACGTGCGGACATTGTCCATCGTGATGTCCTTGAACGAGATGTTGCTGACATCGTTGCCGCGGTCGCGATTGGCCTTGATGCGGATGCCCTGGTCGGTGTCCTTAAAGTGGATGCGCTCGGCATGGATGTTCTGTGCTCCGCCTGCGATTTCGGAGCCAATGGAGAGGCCATGACCGTGCATGAAGTCGCAATCGGTGATGGTGATGTTTTTACTCGGTGCGTCCGGACCTGGCGAGTTGATGAGGCCACTCTTGATGGCGATGTTGTCGTCACCTACATCGGCGTAGACGTGGTCGATGACGATGTTCGAGGAGCTGAACGGGTCGATGGCGTCAGTGTTCGGCGAGTGCTGCGGCGCGAGCACGCGCACGTTGCGGATCACGACGTCGTCGGTGTAATAGGGAACAATCTGCCAGCTTGGTGAGTTCTGGACGGTGATGTTCTCCAGCCGGATGTGCTTGCAGTGGTCGAAGACGACCAGGCGGGGACGGAAGACGACCTTGCCTACGATGCCTGCTCCGCGCTCGGAGCGCGCCATCTCCCACCAGCTTGCACCGTTGCCGTCGATGGTGCCGCCGCCGGTGATTGTGATGTTCTCGGCATCGGTGGCGCTGACCAGCGATTGCGTACCCGGTGCCCGGAACTCTGTCTTCGCGGGATAGTCGGCATGATCTGACGAGCCGAAGAGCGTCGCGCCCTTGTCGATGTCGAGTGTGATGTTGCTCTTGAGAACAATGGGCGCGGAGACAAATGTTCCACCCGAGAGTTCCACCGTACCGCCGCCTGCTTTGGCGCAGTCGTCGATAGCTGCCTGAATAGCGTGCGTGTCTTTGGTTGTACCGTCAGCCTTTGCCCCATAGGTCTGCACGTTGCAGACCTTGCCCGCCGCCAACGCCGGCAGCGACATTGCCGCAACGGCTGCCGCCGCGACTAACCGGATAGAAAATCTGCCCATACTGTCTCCCTGTGGCGCGAAATGCGCTCAAGGAGCATCATACCCGGAATTGGTCATACCACATAGCTATTCGCGGACGACTGCCTTGACCAGATTACGGGGGCTGTCCACGTCGACGCCGCGGCCGATAGCCATGAAATAAGCCAAAAGCTGCAAGGGCACAACTTCGTAGAGTGGTGAGATGTATTCGACTGCCTGAGGTACATGGATGGTGTGCTGAACCAGCTGCGCGATACGGTTGTCGCCTTCACTGACAATCGCGACGACCTCTGCGCCTTGCTGCTTCATATCGCTCAACAGGTTTGCCGTCTTCTCATAGCGAAGCAGCGAATCGGGAGCGTGTGGGTCGCGCGTCGCCAAGGCGATCAGCGGGGTCTGAGGATTAACCAGTGCGTTGGGGCCGTGCTTCAACTCACCCGTCGGATAGCCTTCGGCCTGGATGTAGGCCGACTCTTTCAGCTTGAGAGCGCCTTCGCGGGCGATGGCGTAGTGGACGCCACGTCCGAGGAAGAGGAATGACTCGGCGTTGTGAAGATGCGGCGCGAGAGCGGCGATTTGCGACTCCCACTCGGGCAGCATCCGAGCCATCTCGGCGGGTACTTCAAGCAGGTTGTGGAGATGCGATTCAACCACAGCGCGGGTCATGCGGCCGCGAATCCGAGCTGCGTAAAGCGACAGCAGCGAGAGCACGACAAGCTGGGTGGTAAAGCTCTTCGTGGCTGGAATGGCGCGCTCGATGCCAGCCATGGTAGGCAGCGAGCAGGTTGCTAGCTTTGCCATCGTGGAATCGCGCTTGTTGGTGATGGCAATGGTGGAGGTGCCTCGCGCGGTCGCTTCACGCAAAGCCTCGGAGGTGTCCGCCGTCTCGCCGGACTGCGAGATCACCATGAAGCATGGGTTCTTGAGCGTCTGGGTGGAGCGGTAGATGTACTCACTGGCGTATTCGACGTCGACGGGGATTCCGGCCAGGTCTTCGAAGAGGATCTCGGCCATCAGGCCGGCGTGGCGGCTGGAGCCGCTGGCGGAGATGAGCAGGCTTTCTCGGCCAGCCAGCGCCTGGCGAGCATCGAGGAAGGTATCCTCACGGAGGCTCGAGCCTTCGGTGTATGCGGCAAGGGTGTCGGCGATGGCGGTGGGCTGCTCGAATATCTCACGCAGCATGGCGTGAGGAAAGGTTCTGCTGGCAGGAATCATTACCTGTGTATACCTCGGGGGATATGTCTAGTTATAAATGAGAATCGCCCGCAGGTGCGGGCACATCAGCAGTGGAACGGCTCGCAAACGATGGCGCTTTCTTCCGACAACCCGAAAGAGTTGCAACGTGGTCTTTCCACTGGCTCGGCGCTGGGGTTGAACGTCATCGACATGGTAGGCGTGGGCCCGTTCGTGACGCTACCGCTGATCGTCGGAGTGATGGGCGGGCCACAGGCAATGCTTGGATGGCTGATGGGTGCGGCGCTGTCGCTTTGTGACGGGCTTGTGTGGAGTGAGTTGGGCACCGCGTATCCTGAGGCCGGCGGCTCTTACGCTTACCTGAAGCACTTATATGGCGAGCGCGGACTGGGGCGCGTCTTCGCGTTTCTGTATGCGTGGCAGGTGCTGTTCAGTGCGCCGCTGTCGATTGCTTCGGGCTGCATTGGTTTCTCGCAGTACCTTTCGTTCTTTGTGCCGAAGGCGGTCCAACCATTTGCATCCGCAAAAATCCTGGGCGTGCCCGTCGTTCTGAGCGGGCAGACGCTGATGGCAATGGGTGTCTGCGTGATCGCACTGCTGCTTCTGAATCGGAGCATCGGATTTATTGGGCGCGTAGCGAGGTGGTTGGGGCTCGCAGTTGGGCTGACACTCATTTTTCTCATTTTTGCTGGCTTTACTCACTTCAATCCGCACATGGCCTTCGACTTCCCTGCCGGCGCGTTCCACCTGGGCGGTGCGTTCTTTGCCGGGCTGGGCGCGGGAATGCTGATTTCGGCTTACGACTACTGGGGTTACTACAACGTGTGCTTTCTGGGCGCAGAGGTGCGCGATCCCGGGCGGACGATTCCGCGTGCGGTACTGGGCGCAATCGCCATCGTCGGCACGCTGTATCTGCTGATGAACATCAGCGTGCTGGGTGTCTTGCCATGGCAAGAGATGGCTGGTGAGTCGAGCGGAGCGCGGATGTTCACCATGGCTGTCTTCATGGAGCGCATCTATGGACACCGGGCCGCTGGCGTTGTGGTCGTGTTGATTGCGCTGGCAGCGATGGCGTCGGTCTTTGCGCTCCTGATGGGATACTCGCGTATTCCGTTTGCTGCAGCGCGGGACGGCAACTTCCCTGCATGGTTTGGTGTGCTGCATCCGAAACACCGCATTCCGCAACGCGCTTTGCTGACGTTGGGTGCGGTCACGCTCGTGTGCTGCGTCTTCCGGTTGCAGGAGGTGATTACGACGCTGGTCGTCGTCCGCATTCTGTTTCAGTTTCTGTTGCAGGGCATTGCAGTGCTTCTGCCGAAACACCGGCGGGAACGCAGGATGCGCGGCTTTCGGATGCCTCTCTACCCGTTGCCAGTTCTGCTTGCACTGAGCGGATTCAGCTTCATTTTGTTCTCACGTCCGGACTTTCTGAAGCAGATGCGGATTGTGGCGGTGATTCTGGTTGCGGGCGCGGCCGTGTATATGGTGCGAGGGCGGCGTCTGCGCGCAGGCGAGGACGAAACCGCGCCTCCCCATGTATAAGCGAAAATCTCTACTAATTCGATTTACTATTGCCTATTCTTGTTCCGACGGGATACAGTGGCAGGGCAGAAATCCTTTTAGCTGAAAGCAGGTCCCATGCCTCGGAAGACCAGGACTGTCCCGTCTTTGTATTTGCGTTATGCGCGACTCGCCGCACTTGCCTCGGTCACGCTATCCTCTGCCGCTGCCATGGCACAGAAGGCGCCGCTCTATCTCGATCCTTCACAGCCTGTTCAGGCGCGCGTGGATGACCTTGTGGGAAGAATGACGCTCGAAGAGAAGGTGTCGCAGATGCAGAACCATGCAGCGGCCATTCCACGTCTGGATGTTCCGGAGTACGACTGGTGGAGTGAAGGGTTGCATGGAATCGCTCGGTCGGGCTACGCGACGGTGTTTCCGCAGGCGATTGGGCTGGCCGCAACATGGGACGTTCCGTTGATGCACGAGGTTGCAACGACGATTTCAACTGAAGCACGGGCAAAGCATTCCGAGGCAGTGCGGCACAACATTCATAGCATCTTTTATGGACTCGATATCTGGTCGCCGAACATTAACATCTTTCGCGATCCGAGATGGGGACGCGGACAGGAGACGTACGGGGAAGACCCGTTCCTGACATCTCGAATGGGCGTCACGTTTGTCGAGGGCCTGCAAGGAGACAACCCGAAGTACTACAAAACGATCGCCACGCCGAAGCACTATGTGGTGCATTCGGGACCGGAGAGCACGCGGCACGTTGCCAACGTGGACGTCTCGCCACACGATCTGGAGGACACGTATCTGCCCGCGTTTCGCGCGACGATAACAGAGGCCAAGGCTGACAGCATCATGTGCGCATACAACGCGATTGACGGTGAGCCCGCGTGCGCAAACACGTTTTTGCTCAAGGATGTTCTACGCAAGGACTGGGGCTTCAAAGGTTATGTCACTTCCGATTGCGCAGCGATTACGGACGTTGCCGAAGGCCACAAGTTCGCTCCAGACCTCGAGCACGCCTCGGTTGTTTCAGTGCGCGCGGGTACGGATACGAGTTGCGGTAAGGAGTATTCCACGCTGGTAAAAGCCGTGCACGATGGGTTGATCTCGGAGAGCGAGATTGATATCTCGGTGAAGCGTTTGTTTACGGCACGGTTTGAGCTGGGGATGTTCGATCCGCCGGCAGACGTGGCCTATGCGCGGATTCCGTTTTCGGAAGTGGACTCTCCGGCCCACCGTGAGTTGGCGCTTAAGGTTTCGGAGAAGTCGATGGTTCTGCTCAAGAATGACGGGATTCTTCCGCTCAAGAAGAGCGTGAAGACGATTGCTGTGATTGGGCCGAATGCAGCTTCGCTGGCAGCGATTGAAGGCAACTACAACGCGATTCCCTCGCATCCGGTGCTGCCGCTGGGAGGTATGGGAGCTAAGTTTGGCGCGACAAACATTCTGTATGCGCAGGGTTCGCCGTATGTCTCGGAATTGCCAGTGGTGGTGCCACGCGCTCTGCTGCATCCGGCGAAGGGCGACAAACGATTTGGCCTGAAGGGCGAGTACTTCAACAACATCGATTTCACAGGCTCGCCCGTATTCACCCGAGTGGACCAGTTCATCGACTTCGACTGGGACGCTGCGTCGCCAGGCCCCGGCACAGATATGTCGGCGTTTGGTGTGCGCTGGACTGGCACAATTACAGCGCCGAAGCCGGGCAGCTATCCGTTCATGTTCAAGCTGGCGCATTGCTATCCGTGCGGGGACGCGGAGAATGTTCGCGTGTTTGTGGATGGCAAACAGGTCTCGTACACACAGACGCCAGCCAAAGAGTTTCGCTCGAATGGTCTTGAGCCGTTCACTCTGAATCTCACAGATACAAAACCGCATGAGCTGCGCATTGAGTATTCACACCATGCGCGGCTGTTTGGCGCTGGGTTGACATTTGAGTGGATGCCCCCAATCGATACAGAGCGAGAGAATGCCGTCGAAGCAGCAAAGAAGGCCGATGTCGCTGTGGTGTTCGTGGGGCTTTCTCCGAATCTGGAGGGCGAGGAGATGAACATCCATGTCGAGGGATTCAACGGTGGCGACCGTACTGAGATCGAATTACCAGATGCTCAGAAGCACCTGCTGGAGGCAGTAGCTGCTACGGGCAAGCCAGTGATCGTGGTGATGCTGAACGGCAGTGCGCTGGCAATGCAGTGGGCCAAAGAGCATGCAGCGGCGGTGTTGGAGGCGTGGTATCCCGGCGAAGAGGGCGGAACGGCGATCGCGGAAACGCTGGCTGGAGACACGGATCCAGCAGGCAGGCTACCGGTGACCTTCTATGAAGGCACGAAACAATTGCCGGCATTTGATGATTATTCGATGGCTGACCGAACTTACCGGTACTTCAAGGGGACTCCGCTCTGGGGCTTTGGCTATGGTCTGAGCTATACGAGCTTCAAGTGGAGCAACGTGAAGCTTTCGACCAACAAGCTGACGGCGGGAGAGCCGTTGACTGTGGATGCAGACGTGAAGAACATTGGCAAAAGGAAAGGCGATGCGGTATCGGAGATTTACCTGAAAGCTCCGGCTTCGCCGACAACGCCAATTCATGCGCTGGTTGGATTTGCCCGCACACCGCTTGAGGCTGGACAGATGCAGCATATCCACATCGTGATCCGACCGCGCAGCCTTAGCACCGTTGCAGCTGACGGTAAGCGCAGCATTCAAGCTGGCGAGTACTCGATCTTCGTGGGAGGAGCACAGCCAGGCGAGACCAATGAGGGCGAGACGAAGAGCTTCAGCATTGTGGGAGACAAGGACCTGCCACGATAATGGACGCGTTTCAACACAAAAGCAGATGGCCTGTCGCATGGTTGAATGTGCGACGGGCCGTTTTCTTGCTCGGGTCGTGCGTGCTTGTTTCGGCAAGCGTGCTGTTCGCTTCGCCTGTACCGGGAGCGCGACAGCCGGTCGATCCCCAAGCAGCCTGGCTTGCCTACAACGCCGTGGACGCACAGCGTGTCTTCCCTGCCGGGACTGCGATGCCCAATACGGTGCTGAGGTTGGGGGACTCGGCGGTGGAGATTTCGGCTGCGGACGAACTGCATCGTGGATTCGAGGGGATGTTGCATCGGATTCTGCGGCTTGATACCGATGCCGTACAAGCTAGCAAAGATCATGACCTGATCGTTATAGGCACAGCGAAGGAGATTGCTGCATGGCGGCCGTCACTGCGCGAAAAGAAACCTCTTCAGCCTGAGGGGTTTCGTCTACGAAGTGTTGTTGCGGGCAAGGATTCGCTGCTGATTGTTGAGGGCGCGGATGAACGCGGGGCCTTGTACGGTGCGTTCACACTACTGCGCATGATTGCCGAGGAGCGACCTCTAACTCAGCTTGATGATGTCGAGGCCCCGTCTGCAGCGGTGCGTTGGACGAATGAGTGGGACAATCCCGACGGATCGATTGAGCGCGGTTATGCGGGGCGGTCGATCTTCTTCGACAAAGGCGATGTGCGCCAGGATATGTCTCGCGCCAGGGAGTACGCGCGGCTGCTGGCTTCCGTGGGAATCAATGGCTGCACGATCAATAACGTGAATGCAGATCCGAGCCTGTTGAGACCGGAGAAGCTCGCTGAGATTGCGCGCATTGCGGCTGCATTTCGTCCGTATGGAGTGAAGCTGTCACTTTCAATTGCGATGAATAGTCCGCAGGCGATTGGGAGGCTTTCGACGTTTGATCCGCTTGCTCCGGAGGTCGCTGCCTGGTGGCGCGCAAAAGTGGATGAAATTTATAAAGCCATTCCGGACTTTGGCGGCGTCATCATCAAAGCAGACTCAGAGGGTCAGCCCGGACCCTTGCAGTACGGGAGAACTCCAGCCGAAGCGGCCAATGTGTTGGCCCGGGCACTCAAGCCGCATGGCGGCGTGGTATTGTATCGGGGCTTTGTCTATAACCATCATCTGGATTGGCACGATCCGAAGGCCGATCGTGCGCGCGCGGGCTACGACAACTTCCATACGCTCGACGGACAATTCGACGACAACGTGATTGTGCAAATCAAGAATGGGCCAATTGACTTCCAAGTGCGTGAGCCGGTATCACCGTTGTTTGCCGGATTGCATAAGACCAACGAAGCCATCGAACTTCAGATTACGCAGGAGTATACCGGGCAACAACGGCATCTGGTATTCCTCGTGCCGATGTGGAAGACAGCGCTCGATACCGATATGCATGTATCGGGAATGCGCTACAGCATGGTGCGCGACATCGTGACCGGCAGAACGTTCAGGAGGCCGATGGGCGGATTTGTCGGCGTTGCCAATGTTGGGCTTGATGATTACTGGCTGGGGCATCCGCTGGCAATGGCTAATCTGTATGGGTTTGGCAGGTTGGCATGGGACCCCGTGCTCTCGTCGGCCACGATCAGCGATGAATGGACACGGCTGACGTTCGGCAACGATGCAGATGTCCGGAGCGTTGTTGACACGTTGCTATTGAATTCATGGCACATTTATGAGGAGTACACCGGACCGCTCGGCGTGGGGACACTAACCGACATCATCGGCGTGCACTACGGGCCGGGAATTGAATCGGCTGAGCGGAACGGGTGGGGACAATGGATTCGCGCCGATCACAATGGCATCGGTATGGACCGCACGGTAGCAACGGGGACCGGGTACATCGGACAGTATCCTGCCGGCCTGGCAGCGGAATACGAAACGCTGAAGGCGTGTCCCGATGAATTGCTGTTGTTCATGCACCACGTTCCGTACACCTACAGGCTTCATGACCACAAGACAGTGATTCAGTACATTTATGACACGCACTATGCGGGAGCCACCGCGGCTGCGGTGCAGGTTCCGGCGTGGGAGACGCTGGAAGGCAAGGTTCCGGACAGAACATATTTTGAGGTCCTGCGGCGACTGAATTATCAGGCCGGTCACTCGCTGGTATGGCGCGATGCAGTAGTGAACTGGTTCCATCGCATGTCAGGCATTGCCGACGACAAGGGACGCGTGGGCAACTATCCTGACCGCACTGAAGCCGAAGCGATGCAGCTTGAGAGGTACGTTCCGGTTGCCGTGACACCCTGGGAGACAGCATCAGGCGGCAAAGCGGTGGTTTGTCACACAGCATCGTGTTCGGCCAGCATGGGGTTCACACGTGCAACTGGATGGTATGACATTGCGGTGCAATACTTTGATCTGCGCGAAGGCGCTTCAAGGTTCACGCTTGAGGTGAATGGCACGGCAATCGACACGTGGAAAGCGGATGACACGCTGCCTTCGCAGAAGCTGGATGGGCACACATCGACGCGACATACCTCTCACGACGTCGCATTACACTCTGGTGATCGCATCAGCATCATTGGCGTGCCGGATGGTAAGGAGCCGGCGCCAATCGATTATCTTGAGATAACCCCTGCCTCTGGTTCAGAGCGGTCAGTACGACGAAAGGGTCCGCAAGAGGAGATTCATGGAAACAAAGATCATTGACGCGCGGGTCATTGTCACCTGCCCTGGACGCAACTTCGTCACGCTGAAGATTACGACTACAGACGGCGTCTACGGCGTGGGTGACGGCACGCTGAATGGGCGCGAGCTGGCAGTTGCAGCGTATTTGCAGGAGCATGTGGTTCCCTGCCTTATTGGGCGGGACGCGGACCGCATCGAGGACACGTGGCAGTATCTCTATCGCGGAGCCTACTGGCGGCGTGGGCCTGTGACAATGGCGGCCATCGCCGCCGTGGACACGGCTCTGTGGGATATCAAGGCAAAGCGCGCGAATATGCCGCTCTATCAACTGCTCGGAGGCAAATGCCGCGAGGGCGTGACTGTATACACGCACGCGAACGGTCACGATATTGCGCAACTGCTGGATTCGGTATCCCATCACATCGAGCTTGGCTATAAGGCCGTGCGTGTGCAGTGCGCAGTACCTGGTGTAGCTGACGCCTATGGAATTCCGCATGGCGACAAGCCCTATGAGCCGGCTGACGCGAGCATCCCGCGCGAGGAGGTCTGGTCCACACCGAAGTATCTGCGCTTTGCTCCGAAGATGATGGAAGCCGTGCGTGCGAAGGTCGGCTTCGATGTGGCGCTGCTGCACGACGCGCATCATCGACTGACACCGATTGAGGCAGCTGCATTGGGCAAAAGCCTGGAGGAATTTCGCTTGTTCTGGCTTGAAGATGTGACTCCAGCAGAAAACCAGGAGGCGTTTCAGCTAGTGAGACAGCACACGACTACGCCGCTGGCTGTAGGCGAGGTATTCAACTCGATCTTTGACTGCCAACAGCTGATTTCGGAACGGTTGATCGACTACGTTCGCGCTTCAGTTGCGCACGCAGGAGGAATTACGCACATGCGCCGCATCGCCAGCTTCGCCGAGCTCTACGGAGTGAAGACGGGCTGCCATGGGCCGACGGACGTTTCTCCCATCTGCATGGGTGCCGCTCTGCATTTTGGACTGAGCGTTCCGAACTTCGGTATTCAGGAGCACATGCCACACTGCGCCGAGACCGATGAGGTCTTTCCCCATGCCTACACGTTCAATGATGGATACATGCAGCCGGGTGAGCAACCCGGACATGGCGTGGACATTGACGAAAAGCTGGCGGCGCGGTTTCCGTATAAACGGATGTACCTTCCTGTGGCACGGCTTGAGGATGGAACACTGTTCAATTGGTAAGCTGCTCTAATTTCGTTTAGCGCTTACCGTTGGTTGGGGCAAGACGCCGTCTCCTTGAGACGGGCTTGTGCGTAGTGCGTTCGTGTTGCGCCGCATGTGGGGAGTGATAGTAGCCTGAGTGACGTTGTAATGCAATTGCACCGGCTCCGCGCAGACGGGCAAGTTCGCCATCGCTTGTGATCATAATTCTAGGTGCTGTGCCGGCAAGCATCTGGGATTCAAGCTCATTCTGAACGATTGGCCCGAAGGTGGACCAGGACGCGGTGATATCGCCAGTCAGCAGGATGACCTCAGGCGAGAGCGCAGCAGTAACGAGACGGAGGCCGCGACCGAGGTGCGCTGCCTGTTTCGTAAGGGCGGAGACGGCGTGCTTGTCACCGTCTTCGGCGCGATGTAGTAGTTCCTGAATTGTAATGGGTGGCGCGCCCTGATTGAGCTCCGCATAGTAACGAAGAGCGGCGCGCGAAGAGGCGAACATCTCCCAGCAGCCTTTCATGCCACAACCACATTGTGGACCGGAGGGATCGATGGGGATGTGACCGAACTCGCCGGCGAGCCCATCTTTACCCACGATGATCTGGCCATTGGCGAGAATGGCCGTGCCCACGCCCTCGGAAATGGTAATGAGTGCAGCATTGCGCACACCATCCATGCGGCCGAACCACATCTCCGACAGAAGCGCGGCGTTGGCGGCGTTGCTTAACTCGACGCGCAGACTGATTCTCTTTTCGACAGCGCTCTTGATGTCGTACTGCGACCACTTGAGATTAGGCGAGAGGATTAGCCTCTGCGTGGCTGGATCGACGCGGCCGGGCAGGCTAATGCCAACGCCCTCGAACGTCTTGCTCGGATGTGACCTCTGCATCCGCTTCATGCACTCGACCATGTTGTTAACACCCCGCTCAGGCTCGGAGACCAGAGGAATGACCTCGCGGGCGAGGAACCTCCCGTTCAGGTCCACAACTGCAACAATCGCCTGGTTGGGCCGGATGTCTGCGGCGAGCATAACGAGATCGTCGTTCAGCGAGATGAGTGTTGGTCGGCGTCCACGCGGGCGTTGTACCGCAGCACCTTCGACGACCCATTTCTCAGTGAGCAGCTGCTCGATGATGGCCGAGATCGTGCTTGGTTGGAGTCCCGAGATGCGCGAAAGATCGGCGCGAGAGACGGGCTGACGCGTGCGCACCAACTCCAGCACGATGTCGCGATTGATATCGCGTGCGACTTCGCTGGAGGCGAGTTTGGAGTAGGCAAGATCTACCCGATTCACACCTTTGGCACTTCCATTCGCAACTGAAACCTTTTCAGGCATCGCGGCTCCTATTGGTTGACCCCACTGGCAAGCTGCCCACCATCCACGACGATGATTTGGCCCGTCGTGTATGAGCTTTCGTCGGAGGCAAAATACACCGCCGCACCTACAACCTCTTCAACTGCTCCGAACCGGCGCATTGGCGAACGCAGGAGCAACTCTTTGCCTCGCGGCGACTCGATAATCTTGCGATTGAGGTCCGTGGGGAAGATGCCTGGTGCAATTGCATTGACCGAGACTCCGGAGGACGACCACTCGACAGCGAGAGAGCGTGTCAATGCAGCGACAGCAGCTTTGCTGGCGCCATAGGCAGCAACTTCGTGAAAGGCAACGAAGGTGGAAAGTGACGCAATATTGATGATTCTGCCGTACCCCCGCTCGAGCATTGATTTGCCGAAGATCTGGCAGGCGCGCAGCGTTCCAGTCAGATTGACGTCCATGATTCGGTCCCATGTTTCCTCAGAGCATTCAAGCGTTGGGACGCGCGAGGTCATGCCTGCACAATTTACGAGGATATCCACCTTGCCGAATGCTGCGATCACGGCATCGTGTAAGGCTTCAAGAGAGCTACGATCTGCCACGTCGGAGACGATCCGGAGCGTGGCAGCCCCGTATGCCTCCAGGTCTTGCGCCATCTGTTCAACAGACTGCGCGGAGCGGGAGCTTGCAACGACTCCAGCACCTGCGCCAGACAAGCCAAGTGCGATTGCGCGGCCAATTCCCTGCGTACCTCCAATCACTACTGCCGTCTTCCCGTTCAAACATGCTGTCATCAGCGTCCTTATCACTTTGGCCAGAGAGAGCGATCTATTTATATTTCCATTGGAAAATATGCCACAATTTTACTGAACTTCCGAGGCTCTCATCATAATATTCGCAAGGATGTTCTTGTAGAAAAAGTTCCATGTGCATAAATTTTTCAGCATTTATCTATTGACTTGGAATTTGCGAAGGTGAACAGCAGAACACCTTGATTAATTTATCCAGGTAAAAAACTAATATTTATTTTAGTGAGAACGTTTTCTCCGATGCGGGGCTACGGGTAGAATCCTTTACGGCAAACTTCCAGACCGCAATACGTCGCAAAATAAGGACGTGACTGCTTTCTGAAGCCGAAACATAGAGGGGTGTTCAACTTGGCCAACAGGCAGTACATTCTTGCACTTGATCAGGGAACAACCAGTTCGCGCGCCATGGTCATCGACGAGACCGGCAGCGTCGTTTCCATCAAACAGCACCCTTTCCAGCAAATATTTCCCCAACCAGGGTGGGTAGAGCACAACCCCACAGAAATATGGTCCTCACAGAGTGGGGTCGCTACGGAGGCCCTCGCAGAGGCAAACCTTACTGAGCGCGATATCGCCGCCATCGGCATCACGAATCAGCGTGAAACTACGGTGCTGTGGGACCGCGAGACGGGAGAACCGGTCTACAACGCAATCGTCTGGCAGGACCGGAGGACGGCGGAGTTCTGTGATGCGCTGCGGACGCGTGGCGAAGCGGCAATGATCCAAGCAAAGACTGGCTTGTTACCTGATGCGTACTTCTCCGCCAGCAAGCTGAACTGGCTCTTGAACAACGTTGCGGGCGCACGCGAACGCGCCGAAGCGGGCAAACTCGCCTTCGGCACGGTGGATAGCTGGCTCATCTGGAAGCTGACTCAAGGAAGGGCGCACGTCACCGACGCGACAAACGCGTCCCGGACGATGCTCTTCAACATCCACACTCTCGATTGGGATGAAGAGTTGCTGAAGCTCTTCTGTGTTCCGCGAGCGGTTTTACCGAAGGTGGTTGCATCGAGCGGTCACTGCGGGACGACGAAGGGCATTCTTGACGGAGTTTCGATTGCCGGCATCGCCGGCGATCAGCAGGCCGCACTGTTTGGGCAGATGTGCAGCAAAGCCGGTATGGCAAAGTGCACCTTCGGCACAGGCAGCTTTATGCTGATGAATACAGGCACGAAACCTGTTTCTTCGCAGAACCGCCTTCTAACAACGATCGCCTGGCAGATCGGCGATGCAGTGGAATATGCGCTAGAAGGCAGCATGCTAATGGCAGGCGCAGTGGTGCAATGGCTGCGAGATGAGTTGCAGATCATTCGCACCTCAGCAGAGATCGAAGAACTTGCTTCGTCGGTTGTGGACGCTGGCGGCGTAGTCATGGTGCCCGCCTTTGCAGGGCTCGGTGCTCCGCATTGGGATCAGTATGCACGTGGAGCTCTGCTGGGGATGACGCGGGGAACGACGCGAGCACACATTGCGCGGGCTGCGCTTGAGGGCATTGCGCTTCAGGTGACAGATGTACTGGAGGCCATGCAGATGGACGCTGGGGTGCCACTGGCCGAACTGCGCGTGGACGGAGGAGCCTCGCAGAATAATCTGCTGATGCAGATTCAGTCAGATGTGCTGGGTATTCCGGTGGTGCGACCGAAAAACGCTGAAGCTACCGTGCTTGGTGCAGCGTATCTTGCTGGACTTGCTGTGGGCTATTGGCCGAACGTCGACTCCATTGCGCAGCAATGGCAGGTAGACCGAGTGTTCCAACCGAAAATTGGCGCTGAATCACGGAGTAAGGTTCGCGCGTTGTGGCATAAGGCGCTGGGCCGTGCGCAGGATTGGGAAGGACACGAATAGTAATAGCAGCCGGTGCGATCAGTTAGCACCGTGCGGCTATTTTGATTCGCCGCTCAACGCGCGGAGATGGGCGGGGAGATATGGACGGATCAAATACTGATAGACTGCGCCACCAAGGGCACCGCCGATCAACGGGCCGACAATTGGTACCCACCAGTAGTTTTGTGGTGATGGCAACGCTGCGCTTCCCCATCCGGCAAAGAAGCAAAAGAAGCGCGGGCCGAAGTCGCGGGCAGGGTTGATGGCCCAAGCTTCCAGATAGCCCATCGATGCGCCTATCAGGGCCACGAGCAAGCCGATGATCAGTGCGCCAGAGTTCGCGCCGGGAGCCATCTCGTTGTACTGCTCGGTGATTGCGAAAATTCCGAAGATCAAAGCCGCCGTAAGGACAATCTCGTCACCGAAGGCGTGCATGGGAGTAATCGCCAGGCCGGGATGGGTGAAGAACACTCCAGCAGCTCCGCCAGCCGCACGTGTCAGGTTCGAGACCTGATTGAAGTGGTTGATGACGGGTGAGTACAGCATGTAGACGAGCCCCGCACCTAGAAATCCTCCCACCACCTGCGCGATGCAATAGGGAACGACCTTGGCCCACGAAAATTTGCGGTACATGGCAAGCGCCAGCGTGACCGCCGGATTTGCGTGCGTGCCCGAGACTGATCCGGTGGCGTAGATCGCCATGGTCACAGCGAGCCCCCATGCAATGCACACGCCCCAATATGCTCCCTGATACGGGCTGGGAGAGTACAGCGTGTACATGGCGGCCACCGAGTCGCCAAATGCAATGATGATGAAGACCGCTATCGTCTCCGCAATCAACTCTCCGATATATTGACGCTTCATCTGCCGTGCCTTTGGATTGGATTAAGTTGCAGGGCCTTCTGTCGCAACTATACGGAACTCTCGCTCAGTACCAGCGCCACCGCGCTACGCAGTCGCGCTGCGTTGCCATCGTACGCAGGACGCAAATGCGGCAGCTTGGCACGGAGTGAGTTTTTCTTGAGCTCAGCTTCAACGACGGGGCCAAGCGTGTGCCAAGCCGCGGTGACGTCTCCGACAACGATAATCTCGTTTGGCGCAAGAGCAGAGGAGATCATGCGGATTCCACGCCCAAGCTGAACCGCCATCTT
This sequence comes from Edaphobacter acidisoli, assembly GCF_014642855.1. NCBI lineage: Bacteria > Pseudomonadati > Acidobacteriota > Terriglobia > Terriglobales > Acidobacteriaceae > Edaphobacter > Edaphobacter acidisoli. The sequence goes on from NZ_BMJB01000001.1 coordinate 2,484,548, forward strand.
CGAGAGGGCCTCGTTCGCAACCTGGTCGCCAGCCTGGGAAAGACGGAGAAGCTGATCGAAGGTAGCCTTTGGCTGCGAAGATGCGAGGTCTCCGTAATAACGCAGCGCCGCGCGGTTCGAGGCGAGCGTCTCCCAGCAGCCATGGTTGCCACAACCGCAGAGGGGCCCGTCAGGATCAATCTGCACATGGCCGAACTCACCTGCCATGCCATTGTCTCCACGCAGCAATTGACCATTGGCGAAGATTCCGGTACCGATGCCTTCAGCAACATTGACCACGACAAGGTCATGCGTGCCATCGCTGTCGCCGAACCAGACTTCAGAGAGCGCGCAGGCATTGGCCACGTTGTCCATCTCAACGCGCAGATTAGTAGCACGCTCGATGCGCGATTTGATACCCATGACTGGCCAGTTCAGATTTGGCGCGAAGATGAGCTTCTTAAGGTGGAGGTCAGCACGGCCGGGAAGGCAGATGCCGATGCCGTCGAATGATTTCTCCTTGTGTGCGGCGATCATCTTCTTAATCCCCGCGATAATCGCCGGCAACGCTTCCTTCGCGCCGTGTGGGAGCGAGATGACACTCTGAGCAACGATCTTCCCACCCAAGTCAGCTACAGCCACAGTTGTCTGTGAAGGATGGATGTCGAGCGCAATGACAGCCCGCTGATCGTTCAGCTGAATCATGGTGGGGCGGCGTCCGCGCGGCAAGCGCCCGGTTGCACCCTCGAGGATCCAGCGGTCAGCGATCAGTTCTTCAACGATGAGTGAGACCGTGCTACGTTGCAACCCTGAAAGGCGCGCGAGATCGGCGCGCGAGACAGACTGGCGCGTACGGATGAGATTAAAGAGCAGGTTGCGATTAATCCAGCGTGGCGTCTTGTTCGAGGCGGTCTGCTTGCGCGTAAAGAGAAAACGTTGCATGGACTGGTCTTTTAGGAAGAAGCTGAAGAGTCTGATTTAGAATCCCGATGCATTGCTGCCTGCTGAGTATCAGTTAGACGGTACGCGCACGACAACGATTTCATCTGCCAGCCTTTATATCATTGAGTAGAGCTTTGAGAACGTACCTCTACTAAATATGGCTCTGCCCCAGTGGTGAATCTCCTCACTGGGGCAGTTTATTGCTACGCAGCCCTTACCAAGTACCGGAGGCTTCAAGCGCTTGCTTCATGCCCGCAAAACTGATGCGGGTGCTCGCCTCAGGAGTGCCAGCGCCACGCCAATGCGTCTCCAAGCTGACGGCCTGGTGATAGCCAATCTGCTTGAGCGCGCGGAACTGTGCTGTCCAGTCTACGTATCCCTTGCCTACGGGCGCCCAAACCATCTTGCCGGAGGCATCCTTCATGGCGCTCTTTACGTGACAGTGGAAGATGCGCTTCTTCGGCAGCAAGTTCCAGCCAGCAGGAAAGGCGTCAAGTTCTCCACGCATGACGGCATTGCCAGGGTCCCAGTTCATGCCGAAATAAGGCGAGGGTACGCCAGCGAGCGTATCGGCAGCTTCGCGCGCAGTAGCCGTGTTGCATTCGAACTCATTCTCGAGCACCAGCAGAGTGCCCTGCTTGCCGCAGGTGGCCGCAGCCTCAGCCAGCTTGGCGTTAATCCCCGCGCGATAGGGGGCGACGTTCTCTAGTCGCCAGAAGTCGAAGCACCGAACCTTATTCGTCTTGAAACGCTTGGCTAGATCGATGTATTTCGCGAGCAGTTCGCTCTGCTGCTTGAATGTCTCGTTCGAACCGAAGTCCTGGCTCTTGTCCGGATGGCGCTTCGGCGCGCCTGGCCAATCAGTCTTGAACACTGGGCTGGCCATATCGGTCACACGCAGATCGTACTTCGCCAGGATCGACTCTACCTGGCCAAGCTCCGAGTCGCTCAGCTCATGCAGGCTCTTCTTCCACATGCCGCGTAGTTCGACCCAGCCTAGGCCGAACTCCTTCGATGCGACTGAACAGGCATGATCGAAGTCCTGCGAGATCTCGTCAGTGATGACAGAGACTTTAAAAGGTGACCCCGAGGCTGCGGCCATACCAAAGAGCGGTCGCGCCGCGCACGCCGCGGCCGTCATTCCGGCCCCGGCAAGAAAACTACGTCTGGAAAACTCTTGCATTTGTGCTCCTTTGCTGCTTCGCAGCGCATCTCTTTTGAGCGACGCCATCAGGGGGATTCAAGCGCATGAGCATCTTAAACGCCAGACTTTGCCCCGCACAAGGCTTGCTCCAGGAAATAATCCATATTTACAACAAAAACCCTGGACTACGCTACCTTCATGCCGGTACGATGCCGTGCATGAGCCATTCCATCTCCCGGCGCACTGTCCTGCGCGGCGGTGCCATGCTGGGCGCCGCCGCACTTGTCTCCAAACCTGCAAGCGCGTTCGCAGCGCCCCCGCGCCCGATGCCAGACTCCCCTATCCGGCTGGGGATTGCCAGCTACACCTTCAGGAAATTTGACCAGGCTCACCTGATCGACTTCATGCATCAACTGAAGACGCCCTACTTGAACCTGAAAGACGTTCACCTGCCCATGAAGCCGCTCGACCAAGTTGCCCCGCGCGCTGCAGAATATCGCGCAGCTGGATTTAAGCTGACCGCCGCAGGCACCATCACGTTCAACAAGGACGATGATGACGACATGCGAGCAAAGTTCGAATACGTCAAAGCTGCTGGCATTCCTCTGATCGTCGGCGCACCGACACACGAAGTACTACCGCGCCTCGAGAAGTTCATCAAGCAATACAACATTCGCGTCGGCATCCATAATCACGGCCCTGAAGACAAGAACTTTCCTTCGCCATTCGACGTACTGGCCGCCGTCAAGAACATGGACCCGCGCATTGGCTGCTGCATTGACGTGGGCCATACGATGCGAACGGGAACCGATCCGGTGGAGGCCATCCGCAAGGCGGGCCCGCGCCTGTTCGACATTCACATGAAGGACTTGGCTCAGGCTCGGGTGAAGGAAAGCCAGGTAGCCGTAGGTGAGGGCTTAATGCCTGTGCGCGATATCTTCCGCACACTCATCGATATACGCTATCCCGGACAGGTGGATCTGGAGTATGAAATTCACGAAGACGACCCCATGCCGGGCGTCGTTGAGAGCTTCGCATACATGCGTGGAGTGTTGGCCGGAATGGGTTATAAAGCCTGACCTAGCAGAGCAGTACAGGCGGGGTCATCGGGGGTCGTGCGGTATCTAACCGCTGCGGCCCCCGATTTGCATTTGGTCTGGAGCAGAGATAAATTTTCCGCAATCGCGACCTAACCGTGGGTGAGAACCGTTGTCTAAGTGGCGAATGGACAAAGCGGAGACAGAGGCGATCCGACAGATACTGACCGGCAATCGGGACGCCTACCGTGTCCTGATGGAACGGAACTTTCACTCCGTCTATCGCATCGCCTTTCGCATCACCGGCAATGAGGCCGACGCCGAGGAGGTTGCGCAAGAAGCATTCCTCCGCGCTTACAACAAACTTCCGAGCTTCCGACAAGACTCAGCCTTCTCTACCTGGATTACGCGCATCGCCATGAATACCGCCATCAATCTCGTCGAACGCCGCAACCGTGACCTGAGCTACCACGCACCGCGTATCGCTGACGAGCCCTCAACAGACGGAGGCACAGTGACCGTCGCCGCGACAAACGCGCACAGTCCGGAGAGTGTGCTGCTCGACGGCGAGGCTGCCAGCTTGCGACGTGCGGCGCTCGATACGCTGACGCCCATGGAGCGCACCGCATTCACACTTCGCCACATGGAGGATATGCCTATCTCCGAGATCGCCGCCGCGCTGAATGTGCCGGCAAACTCTGCCAAACAAGCCGTGTTTCGGGCCGTCGGCAAACTTCGCCGGTCACTTGCCCCACTTGCAGGAGGCGTGCAATGAAGCATTTCACCGAAGAGGAACTGATTGCCTATCAGCTTCACGAGAGTGATGATGAGAATGCCATCCGCCGCCATCTTGACACTTGCGGAGAGTGCGCGGCCGTCTCCGACTCGATCGCCGAAACACTCCGCATCTTCTCGGCCAATCCTGTTCCTCAGCCCAACCTTGAGCACAACTGGCAGCGCCTGCGCGGCAACCTGCGCGTACTTGCGCCGGAGAGCAAGAGTTTCCGGTGGACTCGCTGGGTGTGGCCCACCATCGGACTCATGACCGCCGCGCTCGTTCTGATTGCAGCGATTGGCATTCACTCGCGCAGACTGGTGAAGCCTAACTACGCCATCAACGGCCGTGGTCCGCTGACGACTCAGCCCGTTGACCCGAACATTGCGAACCACATCGATGCCGCCGAGCGGTTGCTGACCGAGGTCAACAACACGCAAGGCCCGCTCGACAGCGAGACACGCGACCAAGCCCACGCACTTCTCCTGACCAACGCTGTCTATGTGCGGCAAGCGCGCAACAGCGGCGACCTCGCCGAAGCGGCCGTGCTCGACGATCTGGGCCGCGTGCTTACCACGCTCGACAACGAGCCACCCACACCCGAAAGCGCCTGGCGACTCCGCATCGAGATGAACACCAGCGGCCTTCTCTTTGACCTTCGCGTGCTGCACCAGAACGACACCCCAACCCACCAGCAACAAGGAACGATCCAATGAACACATTTTTCCGAACCGTACTTCTCTCTCCGGCCCTGCTTCTTACGCTCGCCGTCGCGTCGCCCACGCATGCCCTTGCCGCTCCCAGCGCAAGCAGCGATGCCGACTACGCTGCCGGCACCCGCGCCATGAACCAGCAGCGATGGAGCGACGCCATCGCCGACTTCGACAAGGTCATCAATGCACACGGCAGACGTGCTGACGCAGCCCTCTACTGGAAGGCATACTCGCTCAACAGGCTGGGCAATCGACAGATCGCTATTGGTACCTGCGACCAGCTCCTTGCACAGTTTCCAGACAGCCACTGGAACCGCGACTGCAAGGCGCTCGCGCTTGATATGCACGTCCAGGTGAACATTCCCGACATCCACGTCGATCCAGATATTCAGGTCAACCCCAATGTCAACGTCACACCGGAGTTTCATTTTCAAATGCACTCCGGCCACGATGATCCGAACGAAGACATCAAGATGCTCGCGCTGAATTCGCTGCTTCGCCAAGACCCCGCCAAGGCCTTGCCCATCCTGCGTAACATCCTTGCCGACAACAAGTCCTCGCTCGGGATGAAGCACCGCGCCATCTTCATCCTCGCGCAAAACAAATCGCCCGAAGCCCAATCCATCCTCCACGACGCCGTGATCGGCAAGATGGACCCGGGCCTTCAACGCGAAGCCATACAGTCCATGGCCGTCTTCGAGGGCAAGAGCGCGAACAATACCCTGGCCGAGGTCTACCGCACCACATCCGACCCCGAGGTCAAGCGCGCTGTCATCAACGCCTTCTTCATCACGCAGGATGCGCCACGGATGGTTGAGCTTGCCCGCAGCGAGAAGAACCTCGACATGAAGCGCGATATCGTCAGCCGGCTCGCCCTGATGCATGACAAGGCCGCGACTGACTACATGCTGGAACTGCTGAGCAAGTAATCCACGCCAAACATCTCGACCAACACTACAGGAGCCACACCATGCGCATCCTCACCACTGCTGTTGTCATCGCCGCCCTCGCTGTCGCGCCTGCGATCCACGCGCAGCAGCCAGAAGTCCTCCACGCCCAGGTCAGCACACAGTCTGCGGGCAATCTTGCCAGCACCATCGATTCACTCGAACATCAAACCGGCCCGCTATGGATTGGCTATGCTGTGCCCACCACGCAGAAATTCTCCGCAGGCTGGGGTAACGACCAGGTCGCATACCTTGAAAACGACCACAACTCCGGACGACAATCCACCGGAGACGAGGCGAAGCAGACCTTCGACCACACCAATATCCTCTTTCGCATAGAGGCCGGTGCTATCACGAAACTTCGCTTTGAATCGCCCAACCGCCAGCTCGACGCAGGCGGACTCCGCTTCGTCTGGCTGACGAACGCAAATCCCAATGAGAGCGTTCAACTGCTCAACACGTTGGCGAGTGCAAAGACCGAGTCACATCTTCGTGACAGCGCGATCTTCGCCATTTCTATCCATGCCGCACCTTCGGCGACAACGACGCTGATCGAGCTTGCCAGTCCAGGAAACGATCTACGGCTACGCGAAAAGTCAGCGTTTTGGCTCGCTAATCAACGCGGTCACGATGGACTGTCTGCCATTGAGCATCTCTCTCGTACCGACGCCGATCCCGAGTTCCGAGAAAAGCTTGCCTTTGATCTCACCCTTTCCAAAGAGCCCGAGGCCCTGACCGAGCTGATTCGCATGGCGCACGAAGACGCTTCGCCCGATGTCCGCAAAAGAGCCCAGTTCTGGATGGCTGCTAAGGGAGGTAAACTTGTCACGGCTAACCTAACGGACGCAGCTGAAAATGATCCAAATGAACAGGTGCGACGCTCAGCCGTATTCGCTCTCTCCCGCCTGCCCGCACCCGATGCCGTCACGCAGCTCATTCATGTAGCCGAAACGAACAAAGACCCGATTGTGCGCCGGCAAGCCGTCTTCTGGCTGGGGCAGTCGCAGGACCCGCGGGCTCTCGATTATCTGACCCACCTACTGAAACAATAATTTTGAACCGAACGCCCGCTACCAGCGTATCTAACTGGCAAAAGACATATAGATCTTTTCATAAAGACCTCCAGTTGACCCGCACGGCAAAACCGTGCGGGCCTTTTTCTGCTTGCGCAAGGACATCGACTGAAAACGAGAGGAGCCGGATCTCGTCTCAGATGAATTGCTTAGATGAATTTCTCTAAAGATAAAGTTTTACAAGGGAGGAATGGAGCCGATGAGCGGAGTTGAACCGCTGACCTACTGATTACGAATCAGTTGCTCTACCAACTGAGCTACATCGGCCTGCCTCCATCATTCTAACGGACAACGCTGGCGATGCAAAATCCTCGGCCCTGGATTGCGGTTAAGTTCGAACTTGACGGTAGCCTGGCATGCAATGCCCTCCGCATATCTACTGCATCGGAACGAACTTGTCTGTACAGCCTGATAGCGTGTCCGCGCCATTGCTTCCGTCAGACGGAACAACCTTGATCTCTGTCTTGCTGAAATCGAGGTTTGTTCCTCCCGACCCCACTGTAACTGTGGCAAATCGGCCATGCACCTGATCAGGCCTGATGCCATTCACCTTAACACCGTCAAGGGTGATCTCGGTCCGATGCGCATCATCGATACCGGCAATCAGCACGTCCCCAGACGTCGTATCCTCGATGTTCCGAAGAGTGATCGCCTTGTAGTCGGGGATGCGGTTGCCCGTGTAATGCGGATCCTCAAACCCCTCCGTCGTCTGGTTTGTGTAGTAGGGACTGATGGCGATGGGGTTCTTCACCCCGCGCATGCAGATGTTCTGATAGACCAGATCGTGCACCAGTCCGCCGCGCGTGACGTTGCTCTTGATGCGGATGCCGCTGGTGGTATGGTCTTCGGTCAGCCGGTCTACCAGAATGTAGCTGTCGCCGGTGAATGTCTCGCTGCCGATCGACATGCCGTGTCCGTTGTAGAAGTGATTGTCGATCACGCTCATGTGGGTGACGCCGGTCTTGATGGCGATGTTGTCGTCGCCGTTGTCGATCCAGCTATGTGTGATGGTGATGTTGGTCGAGGAGCCAGGGTCGATGCCGTCGGTATTGCGCGCGTCCATGCCGCGCGTGGTCGGCGTTTCGAGATGCACTCCCCATGCCGTGAAGCCATCCGTGCCATTCACGCTGACGTGGTAGTTGGTCGAGTTGTGCAGCGTAATCCGATAGAGCACCAGCCCATCGGCGTGGCTGGCGACGATCATGCGCGGAGTGAAGTAGCGCTGGTTCTTCGGCTCGGCCTTGCGCGCCATCTGCCACCAGCTATAGTCCTTGCCGATAAGCTGCGCGTAGCCACGGCCATCGATAACGCCGTCGCCCATGATGCCAACATTCTTCGCATTCATGATGCTGATGAGAGGCCTGCACCCTCCGCGCAACGGAGCAGGTTTCTGCGGCGCAGGAAAGACCGCTGGAATGACAGGTGCAATGGTCCCACACAAACCAGGAGCGACACCTGAACCTTGCCACTCATACACCTTTGGGTCGCGCGAACCGTATAGCGTGACGCCCTTGTCGATCAGGAGTGTAACGCCGGTACGCATCTCGAGGGGCCCGGTCAGGAACGCATCGTTGCCTCCTGCAGCCTTCAATTCGACAGCCATTCCTGGCTTGCAGGAGTCCACTGCGGCCTGAATGCGCTCTGTATCGAGCTTGCTCTCATCCGCTAGAACGATATTGCTGTCCACAGACTTCAAATGCGCGGCGAGTTCCGTACAGGATGCTGGAATCTTCGGCTCCGTCACCACACGCGTATCCTGTCCCCAACACAAACCCACTGTTAGAGAGACAAAAATCCACCCCATCGAACGCAACATTGGTCCGACCTCCTTGCTCGTTTAGCCAAAACTAACATAACGGAGGTGATTTGAATCATATGATCTCTTCAAAATTGAACATACAGCCATGTAGATCCATCGCTAGCTCGTTACGTAGATTCTGCCAGTGCGCTATGCGAGCATTTTCGGCATGTATAGACGAAGAGGCCACCCGGCAACAGGGTGGCCTCTTCATTAGGGAGAATAGTTCCAACGGAGGCAAAGCCATCAGAACTTTCTGGCGAAATACTATGGTTGGCAAAATCCGGTGTCAAGGCCAAATCTGGTTCAAAATAAGTCGTTATTTAGGAGATAGTTACGGGAGTTACTCATTCTACAACAACGACACCCATTTTCTCTTTTTGTTCGCTTTTTGGCAGAGAGCGCACCTTCAAACAACTATCAAATCAGCCGCTTAGCCTCATCGTTGCACCAATGTATGTGCAGTACCGATTTAACTAGGAGGCTCAGTACCCGGAGAGCCGGTTCGCAACTTGGTTGAGCTTCCACTCAGGTCGATGCGCAAAAACTCTGGCTCGCTTGCAGCCGGTTTGCCCTGCAACACCCTGATGGCTGCTCGACCTGCACCAAAAAACAGCCCGAGCACAATTGCCGCCAGCGCGCCCATGCCGCAGAAAATGGCGATGCTTGTCAGGAGACTATATGTCTTCGTGACTTCGGTATGAAAGTCGGGTGGCAAAGGTCTGTTCCAGGTCATCACCTCGCGCAGATGGATGCCTTCCACCATCTTTTGCGCGTCGACAAGCCTCCACGGTCCAGTTGTAAGCATCAGCAACGGCCCATCGCGACGAAGTCGCACGGTTCCTGCAGCGCGACCTTCATGGTTCATCTCCACCTCGATCAACTTGCCATGGATACCGGCGATCTGCGGTGTCGGGTACATCAGCAAAGTCAGCGTGCCTTCACCCTCATAGCTTCCCATCACAGCCTCGGCTGCTTTGTCGAAACCGACGATCTCAGGGGGAAGCACACCACCCATTGCCTTGTAACCAATAGGCCCCACCGCGTACTTCACAGTTTCGGTTCTGAGACCCTTAGCAGGAAGATATGTAGGAAGGAGTGGCGCCAAGCCCTTCGATCCGCCGATCTTCGGCAACCGCTGCGACAGATCTTGGAGCATGGCATCTGTAGCAACCGCGCTGATCTTTGAGTCAGCCGAGACTACCGTTGCGCCACTGCGAAAGAGATAGCCATCACCTGTCTCATCGCCGATCTTCGGTCCTCGATACTGCCGCCCGGGACGCAGGAAGTAACTGAAAGCCGCATGCGCGCCCGTTGCATCTACAAACTGGTAGGCAGTGACAGAGACGGATTCGGTTGTGTTCGATGACGAATGATAGACCGCGCGTTCACTGCGCTGAATGCCGTCTTCGGCCAACAGAGGAGCGTCTGAGCTCGCTTGCACTTGTGCGCCGCTCACGCCGGATGCACTTGCCTTGACCCACTTGCCGAGCTTAGCTGGCAACAAAGGCGCAGGAGGTTCAACGAGCCTTGTGGCTTGCGCACTCAGACATGTCGACACCCCACCTAGTCCAAGGCACAGCAACAGCGTAGTCATTACTCGGAATTTCATCGGACGGCGCAACATCGAACTCGAACCTGCTACCGGTCAGACTACACCAGAGGAGATAAGTAAGCGAGACGCCTACCACCGGTGCTTCTGCCTAGTTTGCACTCGCTCTCTCCATCTTGATCCGCGTTCCGCTCAAACCGGACTCATACTTGGCCACGCCACGATAGAGGCTCTCGGCAACTCGCTCGCGGTATGCGGGCTCCTGAAGCTTTTCTGCATCTTCAGGATTGGTGACAAAGGAGATCTCAGCCAGGATAGATGGCATGTTTGCGCCGATCAGCACCACAAATGGAGCCTTCTTCACGCCACGATTTTTCAGACCAGCGTTTCCTTTACGCAGGCCATCATAGAGGCTCTGTTGCACGTCGGCGGCAAACTCCCGCGATTCGTCGATCTTGTCCTTAAGAGTGATTTTCTTGACCAGATCGCTCAATTGGTGAATTGACTGATCGCTGACTGCGTTCTCTCGTGCTGCCACTTCCAGAGCATCCGGCTGCGTCGTGAAGTTCAGGTAGTAGGTCTCGACTCCGCGCGCATCGGGATCGGACGAAGAGTTGGCATGAATCGAGATGAATAGATCCGCCTGCGCCTTGTTCGCAATAGCGGTTCGAGTCTCGAGCGGGATGAACGTATCGTCAGAGCGAGTGTAGATGATTTCTGCGCCGAGACGATCGTGAAGCAATTTTCCCAGCCGTAGTGCAACGTCAAGCACAATATCCTTTTCTTCAATGCCGCCCACGCCCAACGTGCCTGAATCGTGTCCCCCATGACCTGCATCGATCACAATACGCCCAATCTTCAGGCCAAGCGCGCGTACCAATGAAGTTTCACCGTCAGCAGTCGGTATGGCTGCCCGAGCAGGAGTTCCGGGAGTCTCAACTTTTCGATGCCTCAGGCGGCGATCCGCATTTTTCGTCGAATTAGCGGACTCTTTTACAACCGCCGAGATAGGCTGCGATGTTGGCTGTGCAGTTGCATCCACACGTCCCGGCAGCGCGCTTAGATCAGCCACATCGGCCGCGTTTGCGGTCTTCTCGGCAACGGTGTTCGGCACAGGACGGCTCGCTGTCGGCTGCGTCACCACAGCAGCTGCAGGAGCAGGCGCAGAGCCATTAGCGGCCACCTCGGTATTTTGAGCGCCCGACTCTCCGCTCCCGGGCTTGCCTCCGTGAATATCGATAATCAGCCGATAAGGATTCGGCAACAGAAACGCTGAATACTCCGTCACATCGTTCACATCGAGCACGACGCGGGTCATGTCATTCGAGAATTGCGCCGCGCGAATCCGTTTCAGAAAACCATCATCCGTAACAGCAAAACTTTTGCCCGCCAAACCCGGAGCAAGCTTCGTCCCGTGCAGGTCGAAGTAGATGCGATCGGGATTGGGCACGCGTGCCGCCTCGTATGTCACATCGTCCCCCAGGTCAATGGCTACTCGTGTGTAGGTTGGCGTAGACCAATGCCGAATGCCTGTGACCAGCGCCAACTGCCCATGGCGTCGCGCACGAGCGTTGGCAACATGCATGGGAACGGCTTGCGAAGGGACACCTGCAGAGTCAAGCGCTGCAGCCGTATCGCCGCTGGCATTCGCAGAGGGGGCTGGTTCGACGCGATCGGCTGCGCCGGTTGTAGGCATCGGAGCAAATGAACCCGCACTAGCACTCGTATCTACATTGCGATGAGTGGGGCTCAGAGCAACTGAAGGGTTCGAACCTGTTCGTTTGCTGTTCCCTGATCCATCTTCTCCAGCCCCACGTTCCTGATTCAAAGAATCGAGCCCTGCACGAGCCTCCTCGGCCAACTCGCTTCCTGGATACTTCTTCAGGAACAACGCATAGGTTGCCCGTGCGGCTTTCTTGTTGTGCAGATCGTTCTCGTAGATCTGCGCCTCGGCCAGCAGCGCAGGCACGCGGAGTGAGCTGCCGGGATACTGCGTCCGCAAAAACTCGTATTGTCCGATGGCATCTTTCAAATATTTCTGATCGTGCAGCTTGCGGCCTTGCTCGGCCAGCAACTCAGCCACTGCGTTCACGCTGTCCGGTGCATGTATGTCCGCAGGATTCGTGTGATAGACAGCACGAAATTCGTCCATGACTCGTGTATAGTCGGCACGTGTACGGCTATCTTCAGGAGTCGCCTCCAACGCTTCACGCCCGCGCTCGGCCTGCTCCCACAGACTTAACTCCACATGATGCCGCATAGGGGTCCTCCCCACTCTTGCCGCACATGCGCTTCCCACCGATAGGCCGCAGCACAAAACTGCCGCGCAAACCCCACATCCAGACCAATTCCACGTTCTCTTCATCAGGCTCTGCACAACCCAAGTTTAAGAGGTCGCATGAACACCCCTCCTGTGAAAACAACGCCGGTTACTCCCGCCGATACCCCTTACCGGCGAAATTTCCTCATACTTTTCTTCAATTACTTCGTCTCGCAGTGCGCGTCCGGGTCAGCGTGTTGCTCATTCATCCAGCGATCGAGCAGCATCCCCGCGCAGCGCGCGCCGCATAGATGCTTCACTCCGTCAGTCCGAGCCTGGTGCGGTTCCCACCGGGTCAGCTTAATTAACGGTTGATTGTCTTCTGGCTTCGATCCCTGAAAGCAATCCACCCAGGCCAGCCACCAATCTCCTTCTTCGCCCTTTTGGTCGCCACACACATCACATTCGTAGTTCTCGCTGTAAGACATCCCGCATCTCTCCTGCCGCTGAAGCTATCACAGATAGCGGCAGAAATTGAACTCCTCAGGGCGTGCGCAACGCGCTTTGGTCGTAACTACTTCGTCTGCTTGCCTGAATCATCCGGCGTTTTGTTGTTGGTGATGTCCTGTCCGTTGTAGATGATGCGAGATGAAGTGTGGAACTGCTTGTAGTCGGTGTACTTGACGACGCTACGAAGATGCACATCTCCACCACCCTCTAGTCCAAAATGGAGAATGCCCTCTGCTTTGGTATAGATAGGAAACCAGTACTTGCCATCGACCTGGCCGTAGTAGGTCGTGAACGGTGGTGAGAGATCTTCGTGCCCCTTACGCAGATCGTCAGGAACATTTTTCCCGTTAACAAGCACAATCTGGAAGTCTTGCTGGTCGACCCAAACGCGGCCTTGGAAGTAACGATGGTTTTTCTCAATGACTTTGGGCTTGGCATCGAAGACGTATGTGTCGATCTCGTCCACATGTTGGCGGCCAACGTAAGTAATGTCGTACTGGGGTAGATCTTCGGTGGTCAAAATGAAGGGCAATCGGTGCTCGATGTCCTGGAAGTCCGCTGGCGACATCATGACACGCTGGAGTGTATTTTGTGGCGCAAAAACCACGTGTTCTGCACGTTTGCCATCTTCACCGAAGACGATGTCTGTGACCTCGTAATACTCGCCATCCACCTTATTGGTGTCGTCGTTGATAGTGTCCACCTTTACTGACCGCTGCCACGTGTAGTTGCGGCGTGCCACATCGAAGACGCTCTCGCGCGCCGCAAACTTGTCGACGATCTGCTGTGAAGTCAGCCCAGCGGGCAGGGTGGCGTCAATCGGACCAAAACCCTCCTGTGCGGAAGCGTATGGATTTGCGACAGATGCAAGCAGAAACACCACGACCGCCGATACCACAACAAGACCAGGCAAAGAAGCTGGAGTAAACCGAGTGGAGAGGTTTTTCATCGCATGGAACTCCCGTTCAAGATGACGCAAGCTCATTATGCGTCGCGAAGCATCCTAACCAAGGATAGACGCTATTTGTGGAGGTTTGGTGATGTGGGCATCGCCGTATCTTGAAGCCTGGCCTGCGGCCGTGCGCTGGCTCTGGCCTGGGGCAGTCGCCTGTCTGGCTGGATCGGCATGGATTGCGCGACGCAAGGCCGGCGTTCAGGATGCCCGGCAACGGCAGAAAACACGACTGCATGAAGAGTTAGAAGCCTACACCCGGCTAGATACCCGCATTCCTGACGAAGGAGAGATGCGAGGCTTGGCACACCGAGTATGCCGCATGGTGGCCGAAAAGAGTGCGTTTTCCCGCGCTGCAATGCTTGTTCGCGGCGCTACAGGTCGTCTGCAAACCGAAGATAGCAAAGGTCTGGACGAACAAACCGCACAAGCGCTGGATGCCTGGTGTGAATCGTTGATGGAAGTTGAGCGCGGCCAGACTGCAAATCACGGGACCTACGAATTCGGTATGCGTATTACGCCGAACAGCTTTGCTATCGTGCTGGGCAAAGGTGCCGAAGACACAGGCTGTGGACGCGCAGTCTTCACCCCCATGTGGGGCTCCAGCGGTCGAATTCTAGGTGCGCTGGTTGTCTGCGCCGATGGCCTGTTGAGCGTACGACGAAGCGCTGTGGTCGAAGCAATGGCAAACATCGAAGCACTCGCAGCCAAACTGGCACGGGCCATAGAGAACGCGGCGTTGGCTGAGCGTCTGCTCAAGGCGGAGAAGCTGGCAGGACTCGGCCTGCTTGCAGGAGGCGTCGCCCATGCCCTGGGCAATCCGTTGACCTCGGTGCTGGGTTTCGCCGAGCTGATTGCCGACACCACACAAGAGCCGCGCGTGCGCGAAGATGCCCAGATGATTGCACGAGAAGCCCGACGAATGCGCGAGACCGTAGACAGCCTTTCCAACTACTGGCAGCCCATTGCTGGCGGTGACGAGTTAGTCGAGATACCATCTCTACTCGATGAGTTGTCTGTCGTGTGCTCGGAAAAACTTGAGCGACGCGGAATCCGGCTGGTTGTCGAAACAGCAGACGCGGTTCCGATCATTCGCGGCAATAAGGAGCGGCTGCGACAGGTCATGGAGCATCTCTTGAACAATGCAGCCCAGGCAGTGGGCAAGGCTATGGAACTCGGCGTCGCTTCGCCACTAGACGATGACAGCGAGGCACACCTAATTCGAGTGACGGTCAACTGCGATGAGCGCACGTTGCACCTGATCATCAGCGACACCGGACCTGGTTTCCGCGAACCCGCGCGGGTCTTCGATCCGTTCTACACCGGCGCTGACGTGGAGGCGGGCGAAGGCGCGAAGATTGGGCTGAGCCTCTGTCACGGCATTGTTCGCGAGCACGGCGGTGAGATCAGCGCCTTCAACCTGCACCCTCACGGAGCAGCTGTCATGGTAGAGCTGCCCGTTGGCAGCGCCTCGCATCCTGCACGCGAAGTAGCTTAAGATCAGGCACTGGCGCTCGCGCCCTCAGCCTCGTAGACTTGCGCGATGAGATATCGGATGCATTGCTGCTCAAATCGCAGATTCCAAGAGCAGATGGCAGGGACACACTGATGGCGTTCACCTCCCGAAAGAGTAAGCAACCCCTCGGCGAAGACGCCTTGTTCGAGTATGCCGTCGCCACACTGGCGCGCAAGATGCGTACCGTGCGCGACCTCAAGCGCCTGATGAAGACACGCGCCCAAGCGGGCGAGGCTGGCGAACGCGACATGGACCGCGTGGTGGCGCGTCTGAAAGAACGGCAGTACCTCTCCGACACGCGCTTTGCCGCCGATTACACGCGCCTGCGTAAAGAGAACGAGAAGTACGGCCGCCGCCGAGTCCAGCAGGACCTGATGCAAAAAGGCGTCCACAAAGACCTCATCGCAAAGACGATCGAATCGGTCTACGAAGACGTGGACGAGGCCGCGCTTGCCCGCGAATACATCGCGCGCAAACGGATCAAGCAGCCAAGCGACGAGAACCGTCAAAAGGAGACTGCCCGCGTAATGGGCCGGTTACAGCGGGCAGGCTTCTCAGCGGGGGCCATCTACAAAGTCCTGCGCGAATGGGACATTGAGGTTGACGAGGTTGCCGTGGAAGAATCCCTTGAGGACAGCGGGCCCGATAGCTCTGTTTAAATCGCTCGCACAAGCCGCGCGGGCAGATAAAAGAGCGCGGCAATCAATTCAAACGTTCCACCAACGACGACCCCCACCAGCCGGAACGGCAGCAATACCAGCCAGATGAGTGGATACAGCAGAAGCGCAGCAATCGCAAGTGGCCAACAAAAAAGCAACAACAGACAGAAGAGCAGGAGTTTGAGCATCGATTCGTCTCCACTGCAAGATACGCCGCACGAAGATGAAAAGTTCCGGCGTCGGTGGGATGATTCAAGATGATGCCGTCGAATGACTTACAAAGGGTGGTCGCGGTCGATTGGTCAGGCGATAAGGGATCAGGCCAGCGCAAAAAGATCTGGGCAGGGGTATGGACGGCTTCAACCGGGCGAGTGGCGCTCGAATCAGGTCGCACGCGCGATGAGTTGGCCGCATGGCTGATCGAGATGGCACGCGAGACTCCGCGCATGGTCGTCGGCGTGGACTGCTGCTTCAGCTTTCCGGCGTGGTTTCTTGAAGAGCACCAATGCGCAACCGTGTTTGACTTCTGGCGCTTCGCCTCCGCAGGCCAAGGCGAGCGATGGCTCGCACGGGAATGCAAGGAAGTCGCCCGCGATGAACGTTTCTGGGGCGCGCCGCACAAACGGCCAGCACAGTTCTGCGGCGAAGGGCTTGCGCGCTCGATGCGCTTCACCGACATGGATAACAAGATCACCCCGAAGATGCTCACAGGCGATCCCGAGCGCGCAGCAAAAGTAAAAGGCATCACGCCGAAGTCGCCGTTTCAGATCGGCGGCAGCGGCAGCGTAGGTACTGGCTCTCTCCGCGCAATGCCGTTTCTGCTGAGGCTGCACGAAGCGGGCTTTCGCGTCTGGCCATTTGAGCACTCCGCAATCGGAGCGAAGAAGCCCGCGCCGCTGCTGGTCGAGATGTATACGCGCCTTCTGACGGGAGCGGTCGCCAAGAGCAACGCAATTGCACGCAAGTCCTATCTTGCGGCGAAGCGGAGAAACGACGTGGCTTATGCAACGCTCTCGCGCAACGTGCTGGCGAAGGCTTACGCCAGCGAAGATGCATTCGACGCGCTGGTCTGCGCGATGGAGATGGTTCAGGTGCGTGAAGAGTTTTCAGCTCTTCGTGCCACACGCAAGCCGCTGCTGCGCCTCGAAGGAATCACATGGCGCCCCGGAGTAGGCGGTCACTGAGCTGTCGCTGATAAACTTGAACCATCTATGATCAATCGTTCAGGCAACCAGATTCGGGAAGATTTTCTGCGTTTTTTTGAAGGCAAGGGACACCGGAGGGTGCACTCTTCTTCGCTGGTGCCGGCGAACGATCCCACGCTGCTGTTCACCAACGCGGGCATGAACCAGTTTAAGGACGTCTTCCTTGGTGCGGAGAAGCGTGACTACTCGCGCGCAACTACCTCGCAGAAGTGCGTCCGCGCGGGCGGCAAGCACAATGACCTCGAAAACGTCGGCTTCACTCGCCGCCATCACACCTTCTTCGAGATGCTGGGCAACTTCAGCTTCGGCGACTACTTCAAAAAAGACGCCATCGCCTACGCGTGGGAGTTGCTTACTTCGCCGGACTGGTTCGGCATCGATACGAAGAAGATGTACGTGACCATCTTCGAGGGCGATGCGAAGGTGCCGCGCGACGCCGAGGCGTACCAGTTCTGGCTCGACGTGGGGGTGCCCAAAGAGCGCATCTTCGAGATGGGCGCTAAGGACAACTTCTGGGCCATGGGCGACACCGGGCCTTGCGGGCCGTGCTCGGAGATTTATTACGATCTCGGTCAGGCTGCTGGTGAAGATCCGTCCGTCGATAAGCTGTTTGGTGAAGATGATGCGCGGTATGTCGAGATCTGGAACCTCGTGTTCATGCAGTTCGACCGCTCAAGTGACGGTGTGCTGACTCCGCTGCCGAAGCCTTCGATTGACACTGGAATGGGGCTTGAGCGCATCGCCTGCGTGCTGCAGGGCGTGCTCTCGAACTTTGAGACCGACCTGTTCACTCCTCTCATCAAGCGCGCCGAAGAGCTGACCAGGCACAAAGTGGAAGCAGACCACGAGATCGACGAGCGTTCGCGAGCTTCTCTGCGCATTATCGCGGACCACTCGCGCGCGGCCACGTTCCTCATCTCCGACGGCGTGCTTCCTGCCAACGAAGGACGCGGCTACGTGCTGCGTAAGATCATGCGGCGCGGGATTCGGCACGGTCGGCTGCTCGGGCAGGAGAAGCCGTTCATGCACGAGATGGTCTACGCCGTGCGCGATGAGATGGCTGCGGCTTATCCCGAACTGAAGGAGACCGCTGATCGCGTGGCGAAGGTTGTGCTCGCCGAAGAACAGCAGTTTGCACGCACGCTGGAGCTAGGCTTGCGGCAGATGACCGAAGAAACGCTGCGATCTGGAGCGGCTGCGTTTCACCTATATGAAACCTTCG
Source organism: Edaphobacter acidisoli (assembly GCF_014642855.1). Lineage (NCBI taxonomy): Bacteria > Pseudomonadati > Acidobacteriota > Terriglobia > Terriglobales > Acidobacteriaceae > Edaphobacter > Edaphobacter acidisoli. The sequence goes on from NZ_BMJB01000001.1 coordinate 2,502,832, forward strand.
GCATGCCGCTCGACTTCATGGTCGATGCAGCGCGTGACGCAGGCGTCGCTTTCGACATGGAAGGCTTCGAGCAAGCACGTGCTGAAGAACAGACCCGTGCTCGCGCTTCGTGGAAGGGTGGTTCGCAGAAGACTGCGGCTCCTGTCTATCGTGAGTTGCCGAAGACGGAGTTTGAAGGCTACTCCGCGCTGCGGGTGGATGGCGCTCGCGTTCTTGCGCTGGTGAAAGACGGCGTCGGCGTGCCTGAGCTGAAGGCTGGCGACGAGGGCGAGGTTGTGCTGGACGCGACGAGCTTCTATGCGGACTCGGGCGGCCAGGTTGGCGACATCGGCTGGCTGTATTCGGGCGATCACAACTCCGTCGTGGCCGAGGTGCGCGGCGCGACCAAGCCGGTGCAGGGCGTCTTTGCGCATAAGGTTGTGGCGCGCCAGACGCTTGCGGTTGGCGATACGGTCGATACCGTCGTCGATGCTGTGAACCGGCGCGCGACCGAGCGGAATCACACCGGAACGCACCTGCTCCATGCGGCGCTTCGGCAGACTCTCGGGACGCATGTGAAGCAGGCTGGTTCGCTGAACGATGCTTCGCGGCTGCGCTTCGATTTTTCGCACTTCTCCGCTGTGGCTGATGAGGAGTTGCAGGACATTGAAGACATCGTGAACCGCGAGGTGATGGGCAATACCAAAGTCGAGACGCTGGTCGATGTTCCGATCGATGTTGCCGTGAACGAGCTGGGCGCGATGGCGCTGTTTGGCGAGAAGTATGGCGACCGCGTCCGCGTGGTGAAGATTGGCGATTTTTCGACTGAGCTCTGCGGCGGCACACATACGGCTGCTACCGGCGAGATCGGGTTGCTGAAGCTGGTTGGCGAAAGCTCGGTTTCGAGCGGTGTACGGCGTGTCGAGGCGGTCTCGGGCACGGGCGCGCTGAGTGAGTTCCGGCGCGGGTTTGATGTGACGCGCGTCGTTGGGCAGGTGGTTGGCGCGACCGACGCAGCTCCGGCGGACGCGCTTCGGCACAGGCTCGCCGCACAGGACGAGGAGATGAAGAAGCTGCGGCGCGAGCTGGATGCTGTCCGGATGAAGGCTGCTTCTTCGTCTGTGGCCGATGCGGCTTCCTCGGCCGTTGAGGTGAAGGGCGTGAAGGTGCTGGCGCAGCGGGTGGATGGGATCGAGAAGGCGCAGATGCGGGAGCTGGTGGACCAGCTTCGCGGCAAGCTCGGCTCGGGCGTCGTCGTGCTGGGCGCGGCGGTGGATGGCAAGGTGTCGCTGATCGTGGGGGTGACTAAGGACCTGACCTCGCGAGTCCAGGCGGGGAAAGTGGTTGGGCAGCTTGCGGCGCTGGTGGGCGGTAAGGGCGGTGGGCGGCCTGATCTGGCCGAGGCCGGCGGATCGGACGCCGGCGCTCTCGATGGGACTCTGGCCAAGGCGGCTGGTGTGGTGGAGGAGTGGCTCAAGTAATCGCTGGGGTTCCACCCGTGGTGTGAGTTCTTTTCCTGGTGGACAACCGGGTTGCGTGTACCACACTCTAAACTTGGAACTTACGTCCACGGAAGGGACTCTGACGGATGGCGACTCCCCATGACCACGCTGAGCATGAACCGGTCACGCCTGAATCCAGCCTGACTCTCGACCTCTTTGGGTCTCTCATCACCTTTCAGGTGCGCAGTGCTGAGACGGAGGGGGCTTACGCGATCCTTGAGGCTGCCGTGCCTCCGGGCCGGGCGAAGGTGCTGATGCACAGTCACGCGGCTGCGGAGACGTTCCAGATTCTTGATGGGGAGTTCGAGTTCCACGCGGTGCGGGATGGGCAGGTTTCGGTCTTTCGGGCCTCGGCGGGGGACATGGTACACATGCCGCCGAACGTGCCGCACGGGTACCGGAATGTGGCGAAGGAGGTTTCGAGCTTCCAGACGGTGGTCGCCCCGGGGTCGATGGAGGGGTACTTCCTGGAGCTGGGGATGCCGACTGCCGCGACCCGTCCGACGAAGCCCACCGCTCCGGATCTCGAGCTGCTGGGGACCGTTGGGGAGAAGTATGGGGTGGCGCTGTACGAGGAGTGACCCCCCTCCCCCGTCTTTAATTGCTAAGTCTTCGATTGAAATGGTTTAGGCTGCGCGAGATTTGGCAAAGTCTTCATTTGATTGGGCTTGAAGGTAAAGTCTTCTGAAGAAATGGTTTAGGCGTGCAAAAGCCCCGGAGTTCTTCCGGGGCCTTCTTGTGTTCTATCTCTCTATTTTAGCGGGGTGGGAGAAACTAAACCGCCAGGTTTTCCTGAAAAATATCCTGTTTTGTTTGTGATGGTTACGGGGCTTTTCAGCAGTTTGGGGGCTTGACAGCGGTTTTGTCTTCTATTTCGTGCTCAAACGCTTTACCTCTGCTATAGAATTGCCGCGAAACGAAAATGGAGAGTGCAATGGTTCGTGGTCAGCAGCTTGCAGTGTATCTTCTGGCGGCCGGAATCTTCGCCATGGGTGTCGTCTCGGTTGTGTCTCGGGACTTTGCGTATACGTGGCAGCCAGTTCCGGCGTTTGCCGGTCGCGGAATGGTTGCCGTGGCCTGCGGGCTCTTCATGATGGCGCTCAGTGTTCTGCTGGTGTTTCGTCCGACGTTCCGCATCGCTGTGCGTGTGCTCTTCCCTTTTCTGATTGTGTGGCAGTGCCTGAAGGTTCCTGCGCTGATTGCGGCCCCGAAGATTCTGGGCGTCTGGCTTGGGTTTGGCGAGACTGCGGTACTGCTGGCTGGCGGGTGGGTGCTGTTTGCGCGCTTCTCGGAAGTGGAGAGTCGTGGTTTTTTCAGGTACATCACGGGTGAGCGCGGAGTGCGCGCGGCGACGATCCTGATGGGAGCGGCGTTGCTTCCTATCGGACTTTCACACCTGGTTTATGCGCAGATCACGGCCAGCCTGGTTCCGGCGTGGCTGCCCTCGCGGATAAGCTGGGCTTATATCACCGGCATTGGGCAGATGGCCTGTGGGCTGGGATTGCTGGCGAATGTGCTGGCGCGGAAGGCGGCCTTTATCGAAACGGCGATGCTGGCGATCTTTGCGTTTCTGGTGTGGGGTCCGGATACGTGGTTTGCTTCTGTGCCGAAGCTGGTTGGATCGCCTGCGGGGTTCCGGTTTCCCTTTACGGCGTTTTTGATTACGTGGGTGATTGGTGCGGCGGCCTTGATTGTGGCGGTGAATATTGGGGTAAAGCGTAGTGCCCGGGAGCCTGTACGGGATTTGGTTTAGGCGATGAGCCGGCGCAGTCCGTCGGACGAGTCGCACGATTACGCAGGAACGTATGTCAGCCTGATCACGTCCTCGACAATTCGATCGCTGGCGACCAGGTGAAGCGGCGGCCGAGGGCCGGTGAAGAATGGCCTGCCATGACCGAGCACGACGGGGTGGAGGTAGATTCGATACTCGTCAATAAGACCAAGGCCGGTCAGGCTTCCTGCCAAGACTGGTCCGGCAACTTCAATCTCCCCGTCATGCTGAATCTTCAGCCCGCGTATCGCCGCCTCCACGTCGCCTTCGACGAGTGTGGCGTTGGGACCGACAGACTTCAGGGAGCGTGACACAACCCACTTCGGCTGGGCTCGCCATGCCGCAGCGTAGTCGCGTTCCTCCGCATCCCAATCCGGAAGGTCATCGTCCCAATAACGCATGACTTCATACATGCCGCGACCGTATATCATGCCGGTCAAGCCGCGCACCCGCTGGATGAAATGACGAAAGAGCGCGGGACGGGGTGGTCCCATTTTCTGGTGGTCGACGTATCCGTCCAGGGACTGGTTCAATTCATACACGAGCTTCGCCATGCTACAAGACCTCCACGCCGGGCTCTTCTGAATAGCTTAAGCCGACGTTGCGCGGCGAGTTGGACGATCCTGGCTTATTGCGCTCGGAAGTTGACTCTGCCGCCGCGAATTGTGTAGAGCACTTTCGTAAACGCAATGGGATCGCCTGACGCGGGGTCTTCCGTTAGCACCGTAAGATCGCCGCGCATGCCGGGTGCGACTTTGCCTTGATTGCTGGCTACTTTAAACAATTCGGCGGGAGCAGTCGTCAACATGGCGAGGACTTCGCGAAAACCGAGGCCGGCCTGGCTCAACTGGCGGAATTCTTCGCTCTGGTCGTAGTCGGGCAAGAAGCCGGTGTCCGTGCCGTAGACCAGCCGTCCTCCCATGGTGTGAAATTGGTTCACCAGGTCGCGGATCTGGGCAATGGTCTTGTCTTGTGAGAAGAGTTTCAGCGTCGGAATCATTGTCATATGCTGCGCAACCATTTTGCGCAGGAACGGCTCGTCGATGCCGCGGGTTGCCTCGGGAGCGTGTGCGAGCACATCCACGCCAGCTTCTACCGCGACGCGCGTCCCCTCCAAGTTGGACGGGTGGGCAAAGACAAGTTGGCCGTGGCGGTGTGCCTCTTCGGCTGCGGCTCGCGCTATGGGCAGGGCCATGGGAGTGATCTGATCGGGTTTCACGATCGAGCCGGTGAAGAGCTTCGTGATATCGGTGCCCAAGGCAACGTTCTTATCCACGAAGGCCGCCGCTTCGGCGGGAGTTTCGGGCTGGCCTAGTTTGGATCGCAAGGCAACGGGGATGCCGTCGAGGTAATAGGGGAGTGCGTGCGCAGGAAAGATGGGCACGCCTGCGGTGTAGATCTTTGGTCCCGCGATTTCGCCGCTTTCGATACGGCGGCGGAGAGCAATGGTGTTTTCTCCGTCCGATCCGCAATCGACGACGGTGGTGAAGCCGGAGTGCGTCAGCATTGCTTGAAGCTGGCCTTCGAGCTTCTCCGCGGGCTGATGGGCAGCGTCGTCCCACTTCGGCTCCATGAAATGCACATGAGCATTCCAGAAGCCAGCCAGTACTACGCAACCATTGCATTGCAGTGTGTCCGCTCCCTGTGGCACATGCACGTGCTGGCCGACAGCAGTGATTGTTCCATCGTGGATTACGACGGTCGCGTGGTGAAGCGCAGGCGCATGAGGCGAGGTGTAGACGGTTGCGTCTGCAATGGCCAGATTTTGTGCAGCGAGACGTGATGCGCCCGAAGTGATCATCAGCGCAGATATCAGCAGGAAAAGAACAGCTCTCATGCGCTAATCTTACGGGCCTGGATTGATATATGTTCCCTGAGCGGCGCGAATCTTATCGAGATGTTTTCGCTGATCGCTAGTCTTGTGGTTTTCGGTATTTGAAGAACCATCCGATGGAAGCCGTCGCGATGAAACCAAAACCAAAGAGAACCACTACAGCAATCAGAATTCCTACAGTGAACGTAAGCATGCTGCCTCCCTGGTCTTTAGCTGCTCTGTGTCCGTGCTTCCGGACAGCGCTCAGGAATGACCAGCAAAACGAGACTCTTCAGGAATCACATTACGCTGATTGCTTTGGAATTAAATCCCACAAACGGGGCAAGGGATTGGCTTGAGACGTGCGGATGGGCGGCAAGGTATTGGGCGCGGACGAATCGTGTGCTTCGAGAGAATTGCCCTTCAACGAAAAACCCCACGTCTCAAAGCGAGACCCTTCGACAGGCTCAGGGCAGGCTGTGGGGCACCCGCATCCGTGTGTGCGGTGATTATTTGTACTCGTAGAGGACGACGCGTTCGATGTGGACTTCGCGCTGGTCGAAGCGCCAGTAGCCGCCCTGGTCGCTTTCGTCGCCGTTGAGGCGGCGGCCTGCGATCCATGTTCCGTTGTCGAAGCGGCCTTCGTCGATGGAGGCGATGCCGACCTCGGGGGCTTTGGTGTCGCGAGGCGTGAAGGAGACGCGGAAGCCCTTGCCTGCTCCGAGGAAGTGGCCGGGGCTTTCTTCGAGGATGAGGCCGTAGCCGCTCTTTGCGCCGTTGCCGAAGATCTGGTCGAGGCTGACGTGGACGGTGAGGCCGTGCATGACGAAGTCAACCATGGGGTGGTCCTGGCTGAGCACGAAGCCGTGGATGTCGCCGGATTGCTGGCCGGTGAGGATGAAGGGTTCGATCTGGGCGATTGCGTGATAGCTGGCGGCGAGTTCGTCTCTTCCCTGTGTGATCTTTTCGAGGCTGAGCCCGGGCCAGGTGTCGCCGTGCATTCCGGCGTCGATGGCGAAGGGAGAGAAGCCGAGGGAAGCCTGCTCACCGAAGGCGTAGAAGACGTTGGCTGCGCCGGTGCTGCCGCCGTTGGTTTCCGGGATAAAGAGCGGGTTGTCGGGGCGGTGGTAGCGGCTGGTCCAGCCGGAGAAGTCGGAGGCGTAGAGGTCGGGGCACTGCATGTCGAGCGAGTTGCCGGCGGCCTTCCAGATGTCGATGACGCGGGGCTGCGAGCCGCCGCTGGGGTAGTTGCCGGGAGGCGTGTCGCCGCCGCCGAGCCAGGTGTTGTTATACATGGGCAGCGGGTAGGCGCTTTTGCCGGCGGCTGCGATGGCCTGGAGGTAGCGGGCGTAGTGCCAGGCCATGAAGATCTCGTCGGCGCGGGCGCTGTCGCCGAAGACCTCGGTCCAGGTGCCGCGGGTTTTGGCGCCGTTGGCGTCCCAGAGGGTGCGGAGCTCGTCGTTGAGCGAGGCTTTGTGCGTGGTGAGGTAGCTCATCAACTGCTCGGGGACCTGGCCGGCGAATGCCTGCTCGGCGGCGGGCGAGTGGTCACGCGAGGCTCCGAGGACGCCGACTTCGTTTTCGACCTGCATCATGAGGACGGTGTGGTCGGTGTCGACGGTGCGGAGATGCTCCATGAGCGCGTGGAAGGCTTTGGCGTCGGCCTCGCGCAGGGCGGACGAGAAGGTGCTGAGCGTGGTGGTGGGGCGGCCGTCGATGATGACGCGCGGAAAACGTTGGGTGTCGCGCTTGACCCAGACGGGCGGGTAGCTGGAGACGCCGTTCTTCCACGCGGCGAGCCAGAGAAAGACGATGTGGACGTGCTGCTCGCGGGCTTGTGCGATGAGGCCGTCGACGAGCGTGAAGTCGTAGCGGCCCTCTTCGGGCTCGACGAGCTCCCAGGAGACGGGCGTGAGGACGGTGTTGATGCCCATGTCGGCGAGCTGCTTCCACTCGGGCTTCATGTAGTCGAGGCTGGAGGAGCTGGAGTTGTAGAGCTCGCCGGCGATCATGAGCATGGGGTGGCCGTCGACGATGAGTTGCGTGGTGGCTCCGCGCTTTTCGAGATGGGGGATGGAGGCGGTCGTCTGGGATCGCGCGCCGGGCAGAGCGAGAGTTGCTGCAAGGATGGCGATTGAGAAAACGTTTGCAGAGGTTTTCATGACGCTGACCAATGTATCACTCGTGGGTGCTGGGTGGGTCGAGAAAACAAGCAACAGCAAAAGCGAAATGCGGGGGTCTCTCCACTGCGCAGCGCGATACTACCGCGCTGCTCCGGTCGAGATGACGTGAATTTTGGGGCGCGATACACCTGTGCTATCTCTGTCGGATGGCGTGCTTTGGGGCACGATACACCTGTGCCTTCAGGCGGATTGGAGGGTGGATTCGATGGCGGAGTTGACTTCGGCCTGGGCGAATTCGGCGGCTACGCGGATGCCGTTCATGATGGCGCGTTCGTTTGAGGAGCCGTGACCTACGATGCAGACTCCGCGCACGCCTAGCAGTGGTGCGCCGCCGTACTCGGAGTAGTCGAGACGCTTTTTGAAGTCGGCGAAGGCGCGGCGGGAGAGCAGCGCGCCGACCTGCGAGGTGACGGTGGATTTGAGCGATTCGCGCAGGGACTGGCTCATCAGGTGGGCGCAGCCTTCGATCGATTTGATGGCGACGTTGCCGACGAAGCCGTCGCAGACGGTCACGTCGGAGTGGCCGTTGAAGAGGTCGCGGCCTTCGACGTTGCCGATGAAGTTGATGCCTTGAAGGGCGCGGAGCATGGGGAGCGTGTCGCGGGTGAGCGAGTTGCCTTTGGAGTCCTCTTCGCCGATGGAGAGCAGGCCGACGCGTGGGGTGTTGATGTGCAGGACGTTCTTTGCGTAGATGTTGCCCATGACGGCGAACTGGACCAGATTGTCGGGGTCGCAGTCTACGTTGGCGCCGACGTCGAGCAGCAGCGAGGGGACGCCGCGCGAGGTGGGCATGATGGTGGCGAGCGCAGGGCGATGCACTCCGCCGAGCATGCCGAGCACCATCTTGGCCGTGGCCATGGCCGCTCCGGTGTTGCCTGCGGTGAAGAACGCGGCGGCCTTGCCGGGACCGTGGGTCGAGCCGGAGACGAGGCCTTCGCGCACCATGCGGAGGCCGACGCGCATGGAAGAGTCGCGCTTGGCGCGGACGGCCTGGGCGGCCTTGTCGTCCATGGTGATCCACTCGCTGGCGGGGACGATGAAGACGGGCAGGCGCTGGCCGCGGAGGGCTTGGCGGAGCAGAGGACGGATCTTGTCTTCGGGGCCGACGAGGTGGACGCGGACGTCGTACTGGCGGGCAGCAAGAACAGCCCCGCGAACCTCTGGTTCGGGGGCCTTGTCGGAACCCATCGCGTCTACAACGATGTCAATCGGCATCAGCGAATCGTAGCAGGGTTTGGGGTTGTGAGTGTTAAGCTACGGCTTCTTTGGTGGCGATGACGGAGCGGCCCTTGTACTCGCCGCACTTCTTGCAGGCGCGGTGCGGGAGCTTGCGCTCGTGGCAGTTCGGGCACTCGGAGGTGCCGGTCGGGGTGAGGAAGTCGTGGCTGCGGCGCTTTGCGGTGCGCTGCTTGGAGTGACGCCGTTTTGGATTAGGCATTGCTGTTCCCTTTCGATGGCCGCCGCCGAATGGTGCTGGCGCGGCAAAACCTTATTTGTGCTTCGGCTCGAGCTTTTCGGCCAGACCGGCAAGCGCATTCCAGCGTGGATCGTCGGGGACCGACGAGCAGGAACATTTCGCTTGATTCAGGTTCTGACCACAGCGCGGGCAAAGCCCCTGGCAGTCTGGTTTGCAGAGAATACGGCTGGGCAGGGAGAGCAACACCTGCTCGCGCACCACATCCTCGAGCAAAAGACCGCTGTCTTGATAATAACCGATTTCGGTCTCGTCGGGGGTAATGGCGTGCTCGCCGGAGTAGGTTTCGGCGGAGTTGGGGCGGAAGATGAGATCGAAGTCGCCCTCGACGGGAACCTGGACGGGCTCAAGGCAACGACCGCACTGGACCTCGAACCCGGCGGCGAAGTGGGCGCGGAGGCGGATGTCGTTGACATCGTGGGCGGCGCCGCGGGTGAAGGGGTCGGCGCCGTGGTGCTCGACGACGAGGTCGGCCTGGCCTTTGATGGGGAGTGGGGTGATCTGGCGGACGTCTGGAGCGTAGTCGAGCGCGCCGGGGGCGATGGTCTCGTCGAAGTGGAGCGGCTCTTCGACTAGTTGGATGGGGGTGATAAGCACTTTTTAAGGGTATGCAGGTTGAGGGTGGGGGTCAAATGCTGAACTGTGGAGAGCTGCGGCAATGCTAAGATGGCTGCCTACGACACCTGACTATGAATTTGGACCGTAAGTTACTGTGTACCTCGGTTTGCCTGATGCTGGTCGGGCTGACTTCGTGCGGGACCGCTACTGCGCCAGTTTCGGGTGCGGGATTGAATGGAAATTGGAATCTGGTTGCAGATTCACAGCTCAAACATCCGCCGCTATCGACAACTCTGACAGTCAATGGCAATCAAATAACAGGCGGTGGCTTCTTAGAAATTCAATGCCAATCGGGCACACCGCTCATTGGAGGATACTCTCTGGCATTTACCGGCACGCTTGCGCCTGATGGCACATTTCATGTGACAGAGCCAGTAGCCGACACCGTTCAGGTCACGATTGATGGGACTGTTCCGGTGAACAACAGCAGTTCGTGGAACGGAACTTATACGATCAATCTTGCCGCGGCGTCCGGCTGCAGTTTGAACCAGACAGAGACGTTCACAGCAGTTCCCTTTGCGCCGGTCGCTGGAACCTATGCCGGAGCGATTAGCGGCGTGCAGCTTGGTTCTGGCGTCAGCGCGAGTGTGCAGATCTCCGAGGATATCCCGCAGACGATTCAATCGACGAACGGGAGCACACGTACTCGATATCCATTGAGCGGAACTATTTCGGTGCAGGGATCATCATGCTTCAAACAGGGTACGACCACAGGCAGCCTATATCTGAATGAGATCGCTGGAAACTTCGTCACCATGGGTTTTGTTATGGACGATGGGTCAAATTTGACTTTCTATGGACCGTTTACAGACATGAGTGAAACGGAGATCAATCCTGTAATGTTCACCGTTTCCGGCGGTCAGTGTGCCAACAAAAGCGGCGGATCTGATCTAACAAAGCAGTAGTCACTACCACTGGCCGTGGGCTTCGGTGTGGGCGGTGAGGCTGGTGATCTCGATTTTCTCGAAGCGGAAGCCGATCTCGTGGAGGTAGCGGGTGTCGATGAGGGGGCCGTCGTGCTGGCCGGCGTGGACGGATTGACGCGAGAGGGAGACGGTCGCGTTGGAGAGCAGGATGGTGTGGTCGAGGGATTGGCTGCCGTCAGAGAGTGGCAGGAAGAACTCGAAGAGGACCGAGGTGAGGACTTCGCCCGTGTAGGCGGCCTGGTAGAACTGCGGTGAGGACGCTCCCCAGAGCTTGGTGAAGAGGACGGGCCGCTGCTGGCATTTCGTGGTGGCTGCGCCTTCGGGTTCGAGGACGCTGTAGCTGAGGGCTACGCCGGGAATCTTGTTGGCGAGCTTGGTGGAGAGGGTTTCGCCTTTGAATGCGCCTTGAATGCTGCCGGTGACTGTGGCGAAGAACTGGAGTGTCATTTGGTCTGCCTTGCTTCGGACGAAACGATGAAGCGGCCTTTTGGCTCTTTGTCAGGGAGCCGCTGAAGGCCGCTGATGTTTAGATGCAGTGGGATGCCGGTTTATTGCTTGTCGAAGATGTATGTGACATCAAACTCGCCGAGGTCGAGAGAGTAGTGCGTCTGGCGCGTGAGGGTTTTGCCGTCGGCGGAGAGCGAGTAGACGGAGTGGACGGTGCCGTTGGAGCCCTTGTAGTTCATCTTCTGGTCGACGACGAGGGTTGCTCCTTGCCACTGGGCTTTTGAGCTAAGGATTTTGAAATCGTCGGTGGTGGAGAAGTTTCCGGCGGGCGTGGATGCTTCAGTTGCGGCGATGGGGATGGGCAGGATGTAGATCTGCTTGCCGGTGTCGTCACTGTCGTTGGCGGCGGCGATGGTGATGGCAGTGGCGGTCTGCTGAATGATCTCGAGTTCGCTGTTGGGCGGCGGAACCTGGCCAAAGTCGCTCTTCGCGACGTTGAGTTTCCAGGCGCCGGAGAGGTTGGGTTGGGCCGCTGCTGTTGCGGCTGCTGGAGCCTGGGCCGGGGCTGTTTGCGGTGTGGTTTGGGCTGGCAGCGCAGCGGTGGCTACGGCGAGAAAGGCTGTGGCGAGGGTGAGTCGGATCATGTCATGGTCCTCGGAAATGGGTTCAGGGCCCGGCCGCAACATCATACTGGATTCCTGAGCAACGGGATTTAAACGTGCCGGTGAAGGCTGCTGACAGGAGGGTGTCAGCAGGGAGAGGATACTTTCAGGTCGTGGGCGAATCGAATCGGCATGGAGGATGAACAGCGATGAAGATGACGGAGATGTTTCTGGATGAGCTGAAGCAGGAAGCGGCGGGAACGCGAAAGACGCTGGAGCGCGTGCCTGAGGGACGGAATGACTGGAAGCCGCATGAGAAGTCGATGCCGCTGGGGTATCTGGCTTCGCTGGTGGCGTCGATGCCGGGGTGGATTGACGCGATGATCAATCGCGATGAGCTGGACTTCGCTCCTGTGGGCGAGAACAAAGACAAGCCGAAGGAGTGGACGACGCGCGCGGAGCTGCTGGCGCAGTTCGATGAGAATCTTGCCAAGGCCGAGGCTGCGCTGAAGAGCACGACCGATGAGCACCTGATGACGAACTGGCGGCTGCTTGCGCATGGATATGAGGTGAGCAATCTGCCGCGGTACAAAAATATTCGTACGGGCGTGATCAATCACTGGGCGCACCATCGCGGGCAGTTGACGGTGTATCTCAGGCTGAATGAAGGGCTGGTCCCGGCGCTGTATGGGCCTTCGGCGGATGAGCGGTTTTAGCGGGCAGTAAGATAGTGGGTGCTATTCTGGCACCCACTTATGGCCGCGAAGAAATCCATCTGGAAGAACTTTCTGCAAGGTGCCGCGTGGCTGCTGTTCTTCATCGGCGGCATGGCCTGCCTGGATGGGGACAAAGGAAAAGGATGGGCCATCCGGAGCTTCACGGGGGCGAATCGGCTGTCTGCTGAGATGGGCGACCTATGCCTCGCTGTCCTGTGTGGGCTACTAGGCATCTTTGCGATGTCTGCGGCAAACCGGAACCCTCGAAAGGACAGTGAATCACCCCAGAAATAGGCGGATGGCGGCGATACCTGCCGCTCCGGCTTTCATGCAGGATGGAGTGTTTTCGTGGGTGATGCCGCCTAGCGCGTAGACCGGGATTGGGGCTGCGGCGATGCAGGCTTCGCGGAGCTTGTCGAGACCTGCGGCTGGGAGGTCGGCTTCGCCCGCTATCTTTTTGCCGAAGACTGGCGCGAAGAGGATTGCGGACGGCTTGTGCTGGATGGCGCGGCGGACTTCTTCGATGGTGTGGCAGGAGATGGTGATGATTGGCTCTGGTGCGTTGGCTGTTGCGTAAAGCTGACGGACCTGCGTGGGTGTGAGTTCTCCGGGTGCGGCGGTGAGGTGGACTCCGTGGGCGGCGGTGGCGAGGGCTACGTCGGCGCGGGTGTTGATGAGGAGTTTGGTTTTGCTTCCGGCGATGGTTTGGAGGATGTCTCGTGCGAGCTGGGATTGTGCGGCTGCGGGAAGATCTTTTTCGCGGAGCTGGATGAAGTCGGTGCCTTCGCGGGACCAGCGGGCGCATTGGGTGATGAGCGCGGCCTGCTTTTCGGATTCGTCGCCTGAGAAGAGTGCTCGACTGGTGATGGCGTAGCGGTGCATCATCTTTTGAGTTTAGGACCAGCGGAAGATTCGGTGGATGGGAGCGCCAAAATCAGGCTGGGCAGAGTTGTACATTCCCACCCATCGCAAAAACGCGATGGATGGGCACCAGGAGACTCACCCGCGTAGCAGTAGACTTGCAGGATGGATGACGATGATATTTTCCCTCTGAGTGAAGAGGATGCTGCCAGAGTTGAGCGGATTCATCAACTCATCCTCGCGCAGCAGATGTTCGATCCTCCGCTGGGGTATGGCTTGATTGCGGGACGACCCCTCTGCCTGATTCCAGATTCCGATATTAAGTACAAGAGCTTTCTGGAGTGGTGGTTTGCGGTGGGCCGGAAGGACCCACGAACTACCAGAGAGGGATGGGGTATTGTGTCCGGGCCGCATGCTAAAAGAGGCCGGAGCGAGATCATTCCGAAGGAAGATTGGGAATCCCTGCCGGAAAACGAGCGCGAAGCCATTCGGGCCTGGGCGACTGGGATTGAGACAGCGATGTTCTACGACTGATTCGTGGCGCAGCGACAACGTCTCCCATTTTCGGTGTACTTGTTCTTTCGCCGCCTCAAATCGCTGCAAAGCGGAAGGCGTAATATCCTTGTGGTAGTTTCGCTTGTGCAGAGATTCGGCGGCGTGGTCGATAAGCGGCCTCCTCACGACGGGGACTGACAGGGCCGATAACGGGAATGACCATCTGCGCCGTCGTGGGATGGTGTCGTTTTGTGAGCCATTGAAGATATGAGTAGCGTTTACGATCTGATCGTTATTGGCAGCGGGCCTGCCGGGCAGAGGGCGGCCATCTATGCCGCCAAGCTGGGCAAGAAAGTTGCCCTGGTGGAGATGCGCGAGGTGGTGGGTGGAGCGTGCATCAATACGGGCACGATTCCTTCGAAGACGATGCGCGAGGCGGTGCTGCATCTTTCGGGATACAACTACAAGTCGATCTATGGGATGAACTATCGGGTGAAAGAAAAGATCACGATGGCGGACCTGGCGTTTCGGGTGCAGCATGTGATCAAGACCGAGATCGATGTGACTGACGCGCAGCTTTCGCGCAACAACATTGACATGCTGGTGGGCGTGGCGAGCTTTGAGGACGCGACGCATATCAAGGTGACGAACTCGCGCGGCTCGTCGGTGTATGAGACGAAGAATGTGCTGATTGGCACGGGGACCAAGCCGGCGTCGTCGCCGAAGGTGCCGATCAATGGGCACAGCATTATTAATAGCGATCTGGTGCTGGACCTGGTAAACCTGCCGAAGACGATGATTGTGGTGGGCGGCGGTGTGATTGGCGTGGAGTATACGTGCATGTTTGCTGCGCTGGGTGTGCGGGTGACGCTGATTGAGAAGCGTCCGCGGCTGCTGGAGTTTGCCGATCAGGAGATTGTGGAGGCACTGAGCTATCACCTGCGCGATTCGCGGGTGACGATGCGGCTGAATGAAGAGGTCGAGTCGGTGGAGGAGATGCCGGATGGGTCGGTTGTGGCCAATCTGGAGAGTAAGAAAAAAGTGCAGGGCGATGCGCTGCTGTATGCGGTTGGGCGGCAGGGGAATGTGGATGAGTTGAACCTGGCGGCTGTGGGGATTGATGCCGACTCGCGCGGGCGCATTCCGGTGGACAAGGACTTTCGCACGAAGGTGCCGACGATCTTCGCGGTGGGCGATGTGATTGGGTTTCCTTCGCTGGCTTCGGTTTCGATGGAGCAGGGTCGCGTGGCGGCGGCGCGGGCGTTTGGCGATGAGCAGATGCTGTCGAATCCGGGGCTGTATCCGTATGGGATTTATACGATTCCGGAGATCAGTTTTATTGGCAAGACCGAGGAGCAGTTGACGGAAGAGGACGTGCCGTACGAGGTGGGCGTGGCGTACTATCGCGAGATTGCGCGCGGGCAGATTCGCGGCGACACGACGGGGCGGCTGAAGCTGATCTTTCATCGCAAGGACCACTCGATTCTGGGCGTGCACATTATTGGCGAAGGAGCGAGCGAGCTGCTGCACATTGGCCAGGCGGTGATGGCGCTGGGCGGCAAGCTGGACTACTTCGTGGATACGGTGTTCAACTATCCAACGCTGGCGGAGTGTTACAAAGTGGCCGCATTCAATGGGCTGAACCGTGTAAGCAAGCTCGATTAGCGGGCGCGCATGCACGGGAAAGGGCAAGGGCTGTCGATGGCGAAGACGATTGGTGTGAATTTATCGGAGCGGATTGCGGTGGGGCTTGTGATAGACCACAAGCTGGCGGGGCCGGTGCGCCGTTTTCCGGAGAACCACGATGAGGATGATGCACTGATCGAGCTGCACACCGAGGCGCTGGTGGACAAAATTGCGGAGCTTGCCGGGATGGTGGCAGGTGGCGCGAAGGACATTGCAGCTGTAGGACTGGCGCTGCCGGGACTGGTAAAGGATGGCGTGGTGGAAGAGTCGCCGAATCTGCCGCAGTTGAAGGGCGCGCGGATGCGAGACCTGCTGTCGGCACAGTTGAAGGCGCGCGGGATTGACGCTCCCGTGACGGTGCTGAACGATGCCGATGGCATGGCAGCGGGGCTGGCTTCGGCGCATGGCAAGCTGGACAGCATGATTCGGGTCTGGACGCTGGGCAATGGGATTGGGTATGGGCGGTATCCGTTTGCTCCGGGACCGTGGGAGGGTGGACATACGGTGGTGACGCTCGACGAGAAGGAGCGCTACTGCGGATGCGGTGGGCACGGACATCTTGAAGGCATCATGGGGCATCGCGCGATGCGGCTGCGGTTTCTCGACATGGAGCCGGAAGAGGTGTTTGCTGGCGCGAAGAAGGGCGATCCGCGCTGCGTTGAGTTCAAGCGGCTGTGGCATCGCGCGTTGGCGGCAGCGACGGCGACTTCGATTCATATGAGCGGGCCAAGCAAGGTTTATTTGACGGGGCCGAATCTACACTTTCTCGACATCACGATGCTGCGGCTCTATATGCAGGAGATGGTGAAGATGAGTCCGCTGCAAAGCTACTCGCTGGAAGCGGTGGACGATGTGCCGGAGATGCGGGTGATTGGCGCGGCGGTGACGGCGGAGCAGGCGGCGGGGATTTAAGGCACTCGCCGGAGGATTTCGCAACGAAGCTGCTTTCTGGTAGTCGTGCGGTCTCCGGCCGACGATACGCCTTGTCTTTAAGGCCTTAGCGCCGGCATTCCCGAGCTGACGAACGTCCGCTCCTCCCCTTGCTGCGCCTTCTTCTTCAGCACCCACGTTGTCATGCACCGCTGCCTCTGCACCACGGTTGTCTTGAGCGGGTCCACCAGTTCGCCGCCCAGGGTGCGCGTTAGTTCCATCAACAGCGCTTCGTCCACCAGCAGCCACTCTACCCCATGTGACATTCGGAAGCGCCGTCCGCCGCGCGGCTCGAACGCCATCCCTGGCACCGCGCCGATCGTCGACGCTAGCCGGCAGAACAGCATCCCGCCCGGCCGCAGCACACGCCACAGCTCTCGCACCATCGCCTCCAGTTGCGCCTCATCCTGCGCAAAGTGCAGCACCGAGTGGCACACCACTACGTCAGCAAACTCATCTGTGAACGGCATTGCCTCTACACGGGCCACCTGGAAGTTCTCAGCCGACAGTCCCGGCGCCAGCTCACTTGCCATCTTCCGCACCGCTGCGACCGCTTCGGCGCTTACATCCACGCCGAAGACCTGATACCCCTCGCGCAGCAGATATTGAATATTCCGGCCGCCGCCGCACCCCGCGTCCACCACCCGCATCCCCGGCGAGATATTCCCTCGCAATATCTGGTCGAACAGGTAGACATCAATCTGCCCGAACTGCTCCTGCAGAGTCATCCTCACCTCTCTCCATCTCGGACGGAGATCACCTCAGCCCGCAAGTTTATACCGTGCGTGGGGTTTTGGCGGGGTAACCGGCCAACTGGAGATGCGCTCTTACCGCTTCTCTTCACTTCTGGCAGCTGGGGCAGTAGTGAGTGCTGCGGCCTGCGAGGACGATGCGCTTGATGGGGGTTTTGCAGACGCGGCAGGGTTCGCCGGTGCGGCTGTAGACGTGGTGGTGGAGTTGGAAGAAGCCGGCTACACCTTCGGCGTCGACATAATCGGAGACGGATGAGCCGCCTAGTTTGATTGCGGCTTTGAGGACTTTGATGAGCGCGGCGCGGAGGCGGGTGAGCTCGTCGTGAGTGAGGCGTCCGGCGTGGCGGGTAGGGCGGATTTTTGCGTGGAACAAGGCTTCGTCGGCGTAGATGTTGCCGACGCCGTGCAGCAGCGACTGGTTGAGCAACGCGGCTTTGATGGGGGTTTTGCGTTTGCGGAAGAGCGCGATGAAGTCTTCGATGGAGATGGTGAGCGGCTCGCGGCCTGGGCCTGTGTACTCGGCCTCGGTGACGGAGAGGCGGCCGAAGCGGCGCGGGTCGACGAAGCGGAGTTCTTTGATTCCATCTGGGCCGCCGTCGAGCGTGAGGATGGCGTGGGTGTGGGGCGGGTGCGGGGTCTCGGGCGTGGAGACGAGCAGGCGGCCGGTCATGCCGAGATGCACGAGGAACTGCGCCGGACGCTGGCCATGCGTGAGGTCGAGGACGATGGTCTTGCCGACGCGGTGGACGCGGTCGATGCGCGACTGGGTGAGGACTTCGGCGATTTGCGCGGGGGGCGACTTGAAGGTCTGGGGTTTGTTGCTGGTCCAGACGGCGAGGATGGTCTGGCCGTGGGTGCGCTGGTGGACGCCGTTGGCGATGGTCTCTACTTCGGGAAGTTCGGGCATGGCGATGGTGCAAGTATAGGTGGTCGGGTAAAACCGCACTCACCACCCAACTTTGCCTTGAGCCTTGGATTGTCGCAGCGGCTGCGGGGGGAAAGCTGTAGGATGTAGTGGCTTGGCGCGGCGGTTTACGGTGCTTCGCTTTCGTGCGGAAGCGACGCTGCGACGCCAGCGGGGAGACTGCGATGAAGAGCTATGGAACGTGGCTGTGTCTGCTGTGCCTTTCTCTCACTGCCCTGGCACAACAGCCTGAGGCTGCGAATCAGCAAACGACGGAAGCGGCGCCCGAAACCACGTTGACGCTGAATGTGGCCGTGACGGACAAGTCTGGCAAATTGGTGCGGGGGCTGCACCAGCAGGACTTTGCGGTGTTCGATAACAAGAAGCCGCAGAAGGTGGACTCGTTCCGCGAGGTTGAGCCGAATAGCAGCGATCCGGTGAAGGTGATTCTGCTGGTGGACGAGGTGAACACGGCGTACAGCGTGGTTGCCTATGAGCGCGAGCAGTTGAAGAATTTCTTCATGCAGAACGGTGGCAAGATGACGCAGCCGATTACGCTGGCTTTCTTCAGCGATAACGGAGTTCAGATGCAGAATGCGCCCTCGGCAGATGGTGCTGCGCTGCTGGCGACCCTGGACTCGCACGAGGCGAGGATGCGCACGATTCGCCGGTCGGCGGGATTCTATGGCGCGGCTGAGCGATATCAGCTTTCGCTGCAGACGCTGGAGTCGCTGACCGATGCAGAGGCGCGCACGCCGGGGCGCAAGCTGGTGGTGTGGATCAGCCCGGGATGGCCGATGCTCTCCGGACCGAATATCGAGATGACGAACAGAGAGCTGAACGGACTCTTCCGGAATGTAGTGGCCATGTCGGCGCTGCTGCGGCGGGCTGAGATCACGCTGTATGCGGTCGATCCGCTGGGCATGTCGGATGCGGGATCGACGCAGCAGTTCTACTACAAGTCATTTCTCGATGGCGTGAAGAAGATCAATAATGTGCAGTCGGGCAACCTGGCGCTGCAGGTGCTGGCGGTGCAGAGCGGAGGCATGGTGCTGAATTCGAGCAACGATATCGCGGGCGAGATTGCGCGGTGTGTTGCCGATGCCGATGGATATTACGTGCTGCAATTGCAGATGGCGCCGGCGGAGAAGCCGGATGAGTACCACAGCATCGTGGTGCAGGTGAACCGCGCGGGACTTATTGCCCGGACACGGACCGGCTACTACGCTCAGACTCCGTCGAGTAGAGTTCTTCTTCACTGATGGCTGGCTTCAGGTCGCCTGGCTGTGACTGGCTCGCGCGGTGGGCGGCCGAGAACATGGGGCCTCGCGCTGGAACGATCGGGGCGAAGTGCATGAAGCCTATTTTGACTGGCACGTCGACATAGACGCCCTCCATGCCGCCCTTGCGCAGATAGGTTTCGTGCCAGAAGCCGGTGCCTCCGGAATCTTTGAGAAAGTTTGTCCACCAGATGCGGTGCGGCTCCGAGCGCGTCCAGCGCAGCAGCGAGTCCAGATCGCGCCAATACTGACGCATTCCTGCGTGAGTGGGAAACAGCGAGAAGAGGAAGTTTTCGTGCAGGAGAAGGCCGTCGGGACGGGCTTCTACAGATTTGGCAATCTCCGGGCCCTGGCCTATCAGGGTCTTGAGGCCGGTGAGGCGCTTGACGCGCATTCCCAGATAGATGACGACAAGGTCGGGATATGCGGAGAGATCGACGGTCTGGCGGTTGACTTTGGCTGGCATGGTATCGGCTCCGGCTATTCGATGCAGTCACTGGGGACTCGGACACGATATCATTAGATGTAAGCGCGCGATCGACCAGGTTGCGCGACTTCCGGCCGTACCAATCCTTTTCGGAGAATTTACCTCAAGTGACTCAACCGAGATCAGCGGTTATTTTGGGTGCCCAGTGGGGCGATGAAGGCAAAGGCAAGATTGTGGACGTGCTGTCGGAGAAGTTCTCCGTGGTAGCGCGTTACGCGGGCGGCCACAATGCCGGGCATACCGTCATTATTCAGGGCAAGAAGTTCGTTCTCCAGTTGATTCCGTGCGGCGTGTTGCGGCCGGGGTGCAAGGGCGTGATCGGCAATGGCGTGGTGCTGGACCCGATGGCCTTTTTGAACGAGGTGAAGAAGCTGAAAGATGCGGGGCTTCCGGTGGATGGGCAGCTCTTTGTGTCGAACCGCGCGCAGGTGATTCTGCCCTATCACCGCATGATTGAGCTGGCGGCGGAGAATGCGCCGGGGCGCACGAAGATTGGCACGACCAGTCGCGGCATTGGTCCGGCCTATGAGGACAAGATGCATCGCAGCGGGCTGCGCGTGGTCGATCTGCTGAACTCGGCGCTGCTGCGGACGCACATCGAAAATGCCTGCCATGAGAAGAACACGATCGCTCATGCTCTTTTCGGTACCGAGCCGCTGGACCCGAAGACGATGTATGAGGAGTACGCGCGCGCGGCGGAGCAGGTAGCTCCGTTCGTGACCGACACGGCCGTGATGCTGAACGATGCGATTCGCAATGGCGAGAAGGTGATGTTTGAGGGAGCGCAGGGCGCGCTGCTGGATATCGACCATGGGACGTATCCGTTTGTGACGTCTTCGTCGGCTACGGCTGGCGGCGCGGTGACGGGTACGGGCGTGGGCCCGACGCAGATTGGCACAGTGATCGGCGTGACGAAGGCTTATGTGACGCGCGTGGGTGAAGGGCCGTTCCCGACCGAGATTCATGACGATACGGCCGACCTGCTACGGGCGCGCGGGCAGGAGTATGGTGCGGTGACGGGGCGTCCGCGGCGTTGCGGATGGCTGGACCTGCCGCTGCTGCGTTACAGCAATATGATTAATGGCACAGAGTGGCTGGTCGTAACCAAGATGGACGTGATGGACGAGTGCGCGGAGATTCCTGTGTGCACCGGGTACAAGATCGATGGCAAGGTCACAGACGTGATTCCCGCGGACATGCGCGGGTTTGACGCGATTGAGCCGATCTATACGAAGCTGAAGGGCTGGCAGGCTTCGACCGAGGGCATCACGGAGTTCGACAAGCTGCCGAAGCTGGCGCAGGAGTACCTGCACTTTATCGAGAAGGAATCGGGTGCGAAGATCGGCATGGTTTCGACTGGGCCTGACCGTGAACAGACGATGAACCTGCCTGCGTTTGAAGAAGCGCTGAAGGCATAAGCGAGGCTGTATGGTGAGCTTTACTGTCCGGATGAAGTTCGAGCATGAAGACCAGGCGGAGATTGCCGCGATTCTGCGGAAGCTGACCGAGGAGACCCGGAAGGAAGAGGGCTGCATCAGCTATATTCCGCACTTCGTCGAAGGCGAACCCTGCACGGTGCTGCTGTATGAGCAATATGTGGACGAGGCGGCGCTGGACCATCATCGCGCGTCGGCGCACTTCCAGAAGTATGCGGCGGGTGGGCTGTACCAAAAGATGCTTGGCCGCGAGATGGAAGACCTGGCTGCGATCTGTTAATGCGATTTTCGTCGGCCAGTGCTCGTACAGCGCGGTTGCGTCCTCTGAGCGTCTAATAAAGAGACTGGTAACGAGATGCCACGAAAGTTGTTTTGACTTGAGGAGCTAAATCGGTCTACCATCCGGTACGCCTATGAGGTTCAGTGGTCGTCCAATTCGGGGCTCTCTGGTGGCGGCCACGGTGTTACTGGCAACAGTGGGACAAGCGGCGCGGCCAGCTTTTGCCAATCAAGGCCTGCACGAGCGGAAACATGATGCCAAAAAGCAGGTCGAGGCGCTTGAAGAACAATGGCGTACGGCCCGGTTGGCAGGCGACATTGCCACCATGGACAAGATGCTCTCTGACGACTACATCGGCATCTCGATGACAGGACAGGTGAGCACGAAGGCGCAGCAGTTGAGCCGCGTGCGCGACCACCGCGTCGTGCTGACACGGATTGACCTGGGCGATATGCAGATTAAGCTGGTGGGCGCCATCGCCATTGTGACCTCGCGCGCCGATGTAACGGGAACAAATGACGGCGTCACGATCCAAGGCACCTATCGGTACACGCGGGTTTACCAGCGGCAGCCGAATGGGGTCTGGAAGATCACCAGCTTTGAGGCGACACGCGTGCCTTCGCGAGATATGCACCACCATCGTGAAGACGCCAGCAGCGCACCGCCTTCAGCGTCGCAGCCTTAGTTCTCCGCGCGCGTCATGGAATGAGATTGGTGCAAAGCGAAAGGCCTCGCCAGTGGCGAGGCCTCTTCACTTTTCAAGGTTCAAACAACCAGAGTAGGGTTCAGGCAATCTTCGAGCGCGAACGTCCGAAAAGACCCTGAATGATCTCGCATTTAAGCTCCTGCGAGACATTCACATCTGCCTGGGCATTGGGAAGATTCAAAGCCAACAGCCTGCGAAAAAGCGAGCGAGTCGAACCGGTGAGGCGCGCATCTTCGGCCTCGTGAGGAAACAGGGAGAGATATTGCTGCACAGAGGAAGCAGGCTTACGACGTTGACCGTTAATAATGTAAGGACGCTGATCAGAAACCAAGCCGCCGCGGTGTTCGCGTACAGACGGGGAACCTGACCTAAGAGAGGCGGGGGAGGTGCTCTGCAACGATGTCATTGGACCCTCGATACTGGCGAGTAGTCGTCGCCTTCTTACTAACTTTCGATGGGCTTGACGTGCATGTTGGTTGTATCAACTGCGGAACGCGCTCCGCAATTTCGTCCATGTTACATCCAGTGCCTCGGGAAGTACACGAGTTTCTGCAGTGACAGTCATAAAATTTGTGTCGCCCGTCCAGCGTGGCAGAGCGTGCAGGTGAAGGTGTCCGGCGACCCCTGCACCTGCCGCTTCACCCAGGTTCAAACCAATGTTCAGACCACTTGGGCGATAGACCTCCCGTAACACTGTTTCGGCGCGCTGTGCGATCTCAATCAACTCGTGCGCTTCCTCCGGCGAGAGCTTCGCGAGCGAGTCGACGTGCCGGTACGGCGAGATGAGCACGTGCCCGGTTGAATATGGATACGCATTCAAGCACACAAAGCAGTGCAGACCGCGATGGACGATGTTGGCTGCCTTCTCTGCGTCGTCGCGCTGCATTCCACGGGCAATGGCGTAGTCGGTGGCGGCAACCATGTTGCAGAAGACACAGTGGCGATCCTCGGCCTCCGATGGTGGCCAGGCATTCAGCGCGGGTGGAACCCCGGTGCGTGCCTGAGGTTCGGCTTGAGTCACATAGTTGTAACGCCAGGGGGTCCAGAGACGATCCATATCGAGGAGTATAGCGGCGGGAAGAATGTAGAAGCCTAGTGAATTCGCCGCACGTTTGTTGACTCGGGTAGGCCAAAGTTCTATCCTTTATCTGTGAGCCATTGCGTGTGGGAGCCAGGCAATGGATTCAAAGCAAGACCTGATTCATCTCTTCCCGCCCAAGCTGTTCCGGGGATGAAAAACGGCCAGCCAAACCAGCCGGCCGCCTCATCGTCTCCGCCACAACCGACGTCCGGATGGGATGGGTCCACTGGATCCCGGAGTCCGCGTACACATGCCAGACAACCATTCCGATCATAACGAGAGCAAACCCCTGACCACCGAAACCGAAGTCCTCGCGCCCGAAGCGACAGCGGAGCATACCGCGCTGTCTGATTCCACCTCAACCCAGACCCATGAGACCGCCCATGAAGCATCCGCTGCGCATGGCCACACCGCTACGGTGACGGCTGCCGCAGAGATCTCCGACGACGACCTGAATTATGACGCAGCAGACTTCGCCGCGGCACTCGCCAACTTTGACCGCGAGCAGGCCGCTGAGTCCGCAGCTGCACAGACGCTGACCGCCGAAGAGGTGATCGTCAACGGAACTGTCATCAAGATCACCGATAAGCATGTGGTCGTCGATATCGGACTGAAGTCCGAGGGCCTTATTCCGCTTGACCAGGTACTGGACATTAACGGCGTGCCGAAGTTCCAGGCCGGCGATGTCGTCGAAGTGGTCGTCGAGCGCGAGGAACCAGAGGGCGGATATCTCGTCAGCTACGAGAAAGCGTTGCGCCACAAGGTTTGGGACAAGCTCGAACAGGCCGCGACCGACAAGACCCCGGTGAAGGGCCTGGTGCTCAGCCGCGTCAAGGGCGGTCTGACCGTGGACATCGGCATCAAGGCATTTCTGCCTGGGTCGCAGGTGGAGATTCGCCCGGTCCGCAATCTGGACGGGTACATCGGCACCGAGATCGAAGTCCGCGTCATCAAGCTGAATAAGAAGCGCGGCAATGTCGTGATCTCTCGTAAGGAAATGCTCGAAGAGGAGCAGAACGAGAAGAAGTCCGTCACGCTCCAGACGCTTGAAGAGGGCAGCGTGCTGACGGGCACCGTGAAGAACCTGACCGACTACGGCGCGTTCGTTGATCTGGGCGGCCTCGATGGCTTGCTGCATATCACCGATATGAGCTGGGGACGGCTGACGCATCCCCGTGACCTGGTCAACGTCGGCGACGAGATTCAGGTGAAGGTGCTGAAGTTCGATAAGGATAAGCAGCGCGTCTCGCTTGGCTTCAAGCAGTTGACGCCTGATCCATGGTTGGACGCGATCGAGCGTTATCCGATTGGCGCGCAGGTGCGCGGTCGCGTGCTTTCTGTGACCGACTACGGCGCGTTTGTCGAGCTGGAACAGGGCATCGAAGGCCTCGTCCACGTTTCGGAGATGACCTGGTCGAAGCGGATGAAGCATCCTTCGAAGCTGGTCAAGCCCAACGACGAGGTTGACACGATCATTCTGAGCGTGAACCCGTCGGATCGCCGCATCTCGCTTGGCATGAAGCAGCTTCAGGACAATCCCTGGGAGCAGCTAGAGGACAAGTATCCTACCGGCTCGATCGTCGAGGGTCGCGTGCGCAACCTGACCGACTTCGGTGCCTTCATTGAGATCGAGGATGGCATCGATGGCCTGGTTCACGTCTCGAACCTGAGCTGGACCAAGCGCATCAAGCATCCTTCTGAGGTTCTCAAGAAGGGCGAGAAGGTGAAGGCGATTGTTCTGGGCGTTGAGCCGGAAAACCGCCGCCTGTCACTCGGCGTCAAGCAGCTTCAGCCGGATGTGTGGGATACGTTCTTCGCACAACACCGCGTGGGCGATGTCATCAAGGGCAAGGTCCTGCGCACGGCGCAGTTCGGCGCTTTTGTTGAGATTGCTGAAGGCGTCGAGGGCCTGTGCCATGTGTCGGAGGCAGTCGACCAGAGCAACCACCCTGTGCATCTGGATGTGGACTCGGAGCACGAGTTCAAGATCGTCAAGATGAATCAGGAAGAGAAGAAGGTTGGCCTGAGCATTCGCGCCGTGGGCGAGGAAGCCAGCCGCGCCGAGGTGGAGAGCTACAAGGAGCGCGAGAAGTCGCCGAAGGGCAGCTCGTCGTCGTCCTCGTCGAGCAGCACCACGCTGGGAGACCTGATCAACTGGAAGCGGTCGGAGTCCGAACGCGAGTAGTTCAACGCAACAAGAAATAAGGAGGCCGTCCCGAGTGGGACGGCCTTCTTGTTGGTGCTTATTGCGTCTGTCTTCTTAGAAGAGAAGTTGAAAACTCTATGCCGATAGCGAGTGCATTGCGGCCGGAGGTTCGAGCGCGGGCTGCATCTTGGCAGAGGCACGGCGCATGATCTCAAGCTCGGCAGGAGCGAAGACGTCCGGGGAAACTTCGCCAAGAGCAACATAGCCCGGCTCGTCGCCGAGAACCATTGCGATCTGGTTCCAACGGAGGAAGGGCGATGTTGTCGGCAGCAGAATCATCTTGCGCTGCGGCTCCGGGAAGGTGAAGTACGCCGACCAGGTGAGGAGCGCGGAGCACTCAGCGATTACACAGACGATGCTCAGCGTCGTATACATGTTCCCACTGTGCGAGATCATGGCGGCAGTGCAGAGACTCGCCGTGGCCATCATGCCAAGACCGAGGCTAACTCCGAAGATACGGCTGCGGTAAGAGAGACCCATCGGACGAATCGCGAAGCAGACAAATAGCAACAAGCAGAGTGTGAGGATACTCGTAGTTTGCTGTAGCTGAGTGATTGTCGCCGTCATGAACTTGATGCCTGATGCATGAGGCGTGAAGGCAACCCCGAGCGCCACTGCGATAGAGATGGCGCCGACCCAGCGGAAGATGAGCACGCCTAGCTTTTTCAGGCCTGGCAATGGATCCATCGCAAGCAGGAAGATGCCATAGATGACAAAAAGTGCGAGAACACCCTCAACTGCGAAGCTCGACCAATACGTGTAGAAGTAGATGGGGTACAGCTTGTATTTGCTCACGCCGTGGCCAACAAGATAGAGCAAAGCCACCAGGCCACATGTGCTAAGAGCCTTTACAGAAAGCAGAGCCACCAAATACAGGTATGCACGAGCCACTTTAGAGCGCAGCAGCAGATAGACGACAACAATGCAAAGTATTGGTGATAAGCAAGTCAGGAAATGTATAACCGACATTTCGGTCATGGTCGATCCCCTCTACGGCAACCTCAAGCGTAGCCTAGAGTTGGGACGGACACAAGAAAAATCTAAGGAATTCTGCAAGAATTTGCATTACTACTGGCGGTCTGCCACCCAGCAGACCGCCAATCACGTCAATAGAACTGGTCTTACCAGCCCTTCATGCCACAGGCATTGGGATCATCTGGGGGGCAGCTTGGGACAGGGGCAGCACTGACTTTGGCCATCGTGACCTTGCTGGAGGTCGAGGCTGTGTTGGTGATCTGCGTGGAGGCCGCGAAACCGGTGAGAGCGAGAGCAACGACGAAAGCGCGGACAATGTTCTTCATGATGACTACCCCTAAAGTTGTATTTACCTAGTAACGAATTTGCTGGACAATCCAGCTAGGTGTACTCTAGGATGACTCCGGGTATAAGTCCAATGGTTTCAAAAACATACAGCACTATAAATAGTGTAATGTTACCGAGGTAACAGTTAACTGATCGTATACGCAAACCATTGCATAGTGACCATGATGGTAGTGGAACGGAAGTGCCCAATTCCCTCGTCCGGAGCATCTTCACGCTTGCATTTTGCGGAATAAAGTTCCGGATTCAGACGTGCGGAAGCGGCTTATGGGCGGTGAAGAGGCCTCAGGGCAGTCAAGTGCAAAATCGGTTGCAATTTGGGCGAGCAACCGCTGTCACGCCAGGTTTTAGCCAGCTTGTAGACACATGATCGAGGCTTGCGGCCTTTCTTGAGGGCTACAAGGCCCTACGTACGCCGGCAAAGGCTTGTGTGGCGCACAAACGGTACTTCGCCGTTGAGAGCGCCATGCGATGGATGATGTAGGGTGTAGGAAATGCGACACCCCCGCACGCGACCGAGACGGTCACTGTAGCGGGGGTGTTATGAGATCAGGCTTCGATGGCAGCAGGAGGATTTGAGGCAGGTGCGGCCGGAGCTGGAGCTGGCTTCTTGGGAGCCGCTTCGCTCTTTTTGCCCGGAGCAAGGATGGCGTGGAGCGTGGTGCCCTCCATGCGTGGCATGAACTCGACGACGGCGGCTTCGCCCAGGTCGCCGATGAGACGGTTGATGATCTTGTAGCCCAGGTCGCGGTGGGCCATCTGACGGCCCTTGAAGCGCAGCGAAGCCTTGACCTTGTCGCCTTCCGTCAGGAAGCGCAGGGCCTGGTTCTTCTTGGTCTGGTAATCGTGCTCGTCTACCGTGACCGAGAATTTGACCTCTTTGATGGTGATGACCTTCTGCTTCTTACGCGCGGCACGCTCGCTCTTGTCCTTCTCGTAGAGGAACTTGCCGTAGTCCTGGATCTTGCAGACGGGCGGGACGGCGTTTGGGGAGATCTCGACGAGGTCGAGTGAACGTTCGCGAGCGATCTTCAGTGCCTCGAAGGGAGCCATGACGCCAAGCTGTTCGCCATTCTCGTCGATGACGCGGACTTCGCGTGCGCGAATACGTTCGTTGGTGCGGATAAAAGACTTTGCGGAGCGTTTGTCGATTGGTGGAATAAGTCGCCTCCACAGCGGAGTTCATCTCCGCCATGCCTGGTTAAAATTTGATGCGCGAACCCCTGACTACGGAGCCACCGCGCCGTAAGGTGAAGTATAGCACCAGTGACAACGCCGTATTTTGACGGTGAAAGCCTTTGGCGTTCGTTGCAGCTATGCTGTATGGTGACTTGCAAACCGCATCGAGGAGTTTTCGTAATGGCGCGACGCATTCTGTTGGTGGACGATGAGGTGGCCGTGCTGCTGACCATGAAGGCTGTGCTTGAGATCAGCGGCTTCGAGGTGGACACTGCTGCCTCGGCGCGCGAGGGCAAGCTGATGCTGCACAAGAACGACTACCAGATGATCATCACCGACATGCGCATGGAGAACGATGAGGCTGGCAGAGAGGTAATCGAAGCGGCGCGCTCAGCGGCGAACCACCCTGCCGTCGCGCTGCTGACAGCGTTTCCAGTGGCTGATGAAGACTGGCAGGAGATGGGCGCGGACAAGCTGCTGGTCAAGCCTGTCCATACGCGCATTCTGATTGAACAGATTGAGAACCTGATGTCTGCTCATGAGGCCAAGCTGGCGAAGATGAATGGCAGCAAGGTTAATTCCAGGAAGAAGAAGCCGACAGCGAAGGCACCTAAGAAGACTGCGGTGAGACCTCGCGCCAAGAAAGCCGCCGCTAAAAAGCCGGCGAAGAAGCCTGCCAAGGCTGCTACGAAAAAGCGGGTGGCTTCGCGGTCCCGCTAGGCTGGTGTGTGCTCTTTGATGTAGGTGCGGAGTGCAAGGTTCAACTCGAGGGCGCGGCTGACTCCACTGTCGAGCATTTCGAGCCAGTCTTTGGCGGGGGCCTTCAGTTCGACCGTGCTGAGCAGGTAGCTGGTCTGGAGGATGATCTCCAGTGCGTTGCTGAGGTCGTGGGCCAGACGGCGAATCTCGACCGCGTGCTCTTCGGGTATGTTCTCATCACCGGACAGCGCCGGGATACTTCTGTGGTTCGAGTCCGTCATGCCAGACACATTACCTCTTGAGGGTAGACGCGATCCAGTTGAGGAAGTCTCAGAGAGTACCGCGCGAGCGCAGTTTGACACGGAGGCCGCTGTTTGTAACACTAAAACTTCGCGGTGAGTGTGTCCCGGTCATCAAGATCAGAGGCGCTTCGATCGCTGCCGAAGTGGCGGAATTGGCAGACGCGCATGGTTCAGGTCCATGTATTCGCAAGGATGTGGGGGTTCGAGTCCCCCCTTCGGCACCAGAGATTAGTTGTTTGCTGTGAATGGGATAGGAAGCAAATCGAAAAATACGTGTGTGGGATACGTGTGTGAAGTCGGTTCTATCTCACGACATAAATTCAGTTACACGCTCTAAAAACTTGGGGCGGTTAGTTTATTCGACTTCTGTCCAATCTTCTGCGATCAAATCGACCATTGATGGCGACCATGTGCCTATCGTTCCGTCCGCACCACACATGTCTATGTGCGGGCGATACTCTACCTCTGTACCTGCTGGGAAGAACTCGTTGAGCGGTTCGCGGCTCACCTCGAACTTGCTACCTGGCACCAAAAATACATACCGGGCGTTCTTCCATTCGGTACGCCCAATGCGCTTGCCCGCCTTGATAGCGTCAAGGGCTTTTGAAAAATCCATTTAAATGTTGTGTAGTACCCCAAGTTTTCAAAGGACGAACCTAACTTAATCAAAGCATATCCATGCGGTATTGCAAGTACACTTATCCCCATGCACTGGCTGAAAGATAATGTGTACCTGGCGAGCTGGCTTGCAATTCCGGTCGCGTTGATCGGGATGGTTTATCAAAACCGAGGTAAGACGAGTGCCGAGGTAGATTGGAACCGTTCGCTTCTCTATATCGCTTTTCTGGTCGCGCTCGCGGCGGCGTTCACGCCGATATTCGATACTTCAGCAAGAACGACCGCGGGTCTGCTCGTGTCCATGCTGATTCCATTTCTCATTATTGATCGCAAGCCACGCTGAATCCCGCGTGTGTAATACGTGTGTTAATACCGCGTAAGTGCCGTTTTTCGCGTTTCGTGCGGCTCGTGTTTTCTGTAACTTACGTGTTTTCAGTGAGCCTCGATAAATCGAGTCCCCCCTTCGGCACCAAGTGATTCCAATGAGATGAGCACCCGTGTGGTGCTCATTTTTCTGTCTTCAGCTCGATCTTTTGCCAGAAATTAAATGCTTCGGTGCCTGCTACCGGAATCGGGCCCGGCTTTGAACCGAGCTCCATCGTGGTTTTGCTGCCTCCGCGATATGCGCGCCAGTGGGGCAGGTTCGCGCCATTTGGGTTGCCGGTGCGGATGAAGTTCAGCCAGTAGGCCGACATCTCGCGGGAGAGCTGGCGGTCGGCTGGGGTGAAGGGCCGGTCGAGCTTGTCGAGATTGCGGAACCAGTAGGGGATCTCGGCTGAGTGGAAGGCGCCGAACTCGGGATGGCCGGGCCAGGGTATCGCGTGATTGAAGTAATAGGTATAGGCGGGCGTCTTCGCGGTCTTCGCGCGGTTGGCGGCCCATAGATACATGGCTACGCGGTTGTCGTCGCGGGAGCTGGCCTTTTGTGCGAGCGAGGCCTGCTCGGGAGTGGCGGATGGGTAGAGTTTGAGAAACTCTGCGGCCTGGTCGCCGTAGCGCTCGTGGGCCTGTTGCGTGAACTGGGCCGGAGTCAGCTTTCCGTACTTTGAGGATGCGCTGTCTTCGTCGGCGTTCAGGCCGGTGATGGTGGGGACGTCGTTCTGCTTGCCTCGGGCGAAGATGGCGGAGATGGTGTCGGGGAGAAACCAGCCGTCGACGTCGGGCCGGAAGCGTGTCTTCTGCTGGGCGGCTATCAGGCTGGCAGCGGGTAGCGTGCGGAGTTGTTCGAGGGAGTGCAGGCCGAGCGATGCGGCGAGCTTCGTGCCTTGCTCTTCGGCCGCGGCCAGCGTCGTTGTCGCGGGAGGGGAGATGTAGGCGCCGCTCTCCGCGATTGCGCCGCGAAAGAGACCTTTGGCCAGTGGGGATGCGGTCATGTAGATGACGGCGGCTGCGCCGGAGGATTGGCCGGCGATGGTGACCTGGCTGGGATCGCCTCCAAAGGCGGCGATGTTCTGGTGAACCCAGTTGAGCGCGGCGACGATGTCTTCGAGACCGTAGTCTCCGGAGGCGTGGTGCGGCGACTCCTTGGTGAGCTCGGGAAGGGACAGGAAGCCGAGGACGCCGAGGCGGTAGTTGATCGAGACGACGACGATTCCCTGCCCGGCCAGGTGCTCGCCGTTGTAGACCGCAGGGGCGGCGCTGCCTTCGACCAGCCCGCCGCCGTGAATCCAGACGAGCACTGGGCGGAGAGCGGCTGGGCGCTTGGCCGCCGTCCACACGTTCAGGTAGAGGCAGTCCTCGCTGATGGGATACTGCGCCATGAACTCCCGCGTCCAGGGCAGGTGCTCGCCACG
Source organism: Edaphobacter acidisoli (assembly GCF_014642855.1). Classification (NCBI taxonomy): domain Bacteria; kingdom Pseudomonadati; phylum Acidobacteriota; class Terriglobia; order Terriglobales; family Acidobacteriaceae; genus Edaphobacter; species Edaphobacter acidisoli. The sequence goes on from NZ_BMJB01000001.1 coordinate 2,533,878, forward strand.
GATAACCTGCATGCAGCTTGCGGAGAAGTGATCAGCCTTGCGGACTCCCTGCCATGCGACCGGAGGCTGGGGCGGCTGCCAGCGCAGTGCTCCTACCGGAGGTGCGGCATATGGGATTCCTTTGAAGGCTTCGACGGAGCCGTCCGGCGAGAGCGCGCCTGAGACCCGGCCTTCGCGGGTCGTGATCGTCATCTGAGCGCGAGCCAAGGGCACGGTCAGCAGCGAAACAAAGGCTATAGGTGCAAGTAAGTAAATGAGTTGGTCGCGAAATAGCTTGAGGGAACGATTCGGCATCGTTCCCCCAAGTTACTCGCAAACTGGTGATCCCGCTAGATGATCGACGGAGATCCTGACGGATTTATCGGGCAGACTATCTGTCGTAGGCGACCAGTTCGAGCCGGACAGGGGTAACGCCGCGGTTGACCATGTGGAGCTGGCGTGCGGCCTCAAGCGAGAGGTCGATGACCCGGCTATCGGGAACGGGACCGCGATCGGTGATCGTTACGACTACGGAGCGCTTGTTGCGGAGGTCCGTCACCCGCACCTTGCTGCCGAAGGGCAGCGTGCGGTGGGCGGCGGTGAGCTCATGCATGTCGAACGGACGGCCGCTGGCGGTGGGCTGGCCCTGAAACATCTTCCCGTAAAAGCTTGCCAGACCGCTCTTGATGCGACCGATGACCCGAAGCTTGGGCGCATTCGCGGCCATATTTGCCAAGGTCGGTTCCTGGTCGCGTCGGACTGCCGTGGTGGGCGAGGTGCGCGCGAACACCGGGATGGCGTCCTTGGCGAAGGCTGTCATGATGACCATGGCCGCGATGGTGCAGGCGGTCCGGTACACTCCTGGCAGAGTTCGTGTACGTCTTCCGAGTGAGATTTCCATACCCTTAAGTATAAGAAATTCAAGCCAGATACGGGATACTTTCGACTGAAAAAACGCCAACAGACGACCACAGCAAGAAAGGTTTGTCAACCCTGAAATTGTGGCTTGAAGCTGGCGGATGGCGGGGTTTTGATGGGATCAAATTGTCAATTTATAGAAAGGATTAGCCTTAGCTGGCTAAACGGTCGAAAACCCCGACAAAACCCCATATTACAATTTTTTCCGACGGCGCACCCTATTCAGTGCAGTCGCCAAGGTCCTTGAATTAGAGGGTCAAGCGCAGGGTTCAAAAAGCAAAATACGGGGGTCTCTTTACGGCCTTCACCCCCGGTCGGGATGACGTGGTCTGGGAGTGTATGGGAGTGTCCGATCGAAAGCGCGTGGGTTTGGAGACGACGGCGCCCCTCAACTTATAGAGGACGAGGTCTTGCCGCGAGTGCGGAGCATTCCGCTGACTGCTCCTCCTAAAATGGACAGAGCCAGCAGGAAGAGACCGGCCATGGAGACTCCTGTGAGCATGAAGCCTGACCGGAACTCAGGCGTCGTGATGAATTTGAGTATTTGGGGAAGCTCGGGGCTGTCGGCCCCGCTGCGCTGGAGTTGGTCGCGGAGCTGGCCAAGCTGGGTGGTGAGCTGGGCGTCGAAGTTGGCCATGTTGTGGAGGCCATAGCGGGCTACGAGACCAGCTATGGCTCCGGAGACGGCCAGTCCGACCACCAACATCAGCCCTGCAACAAGCCCAATCCGGGCGCCGATGGCGGCGTCCATCCAGGCCTCAGGACGGCGGCGGCGGTAAAAGCCGAGGGTAATGATCGAGCCGGAGATGCTCCAAAGCCAGCTCAGAGGCGAGACCACTGCTATGCGCGAGGATGCGAGACTGAGCACGATTGCAACTGCTGCAACGGCTAAGGCGCAGCGAATGGCGGTCTTCCATTCGACCCGCTGCGGGTGCGGAGGTGGGAGGGTGCCGGTGGTTTCACCGTCGGAGAGACTCGTCTGCTGCTGATATTCCTGAAGATAGAGCTGCGGCGAACCGCAGTGGGGGCAAAATGGCGAGATGCCGTCACCGCCAGGGAGCTCGCCGCCACAACGGTGACAATATTGATGCATATCTTGAAGCTACCGCAGGCGGAGTGGGCGGGCAAGCCTTGACTGGCCTCTGCACCTTCCATGCGTGCGCGGAATCCGTGCCTTCAAGGCTTCACCGCAGATACCCGCTTTTTGCGCGGACGGATGTAGTGAAACCGGATCAGGTAGATTTTCTCGCCCGGGCCATGCTTTGCGACCTTGAGCAGGTCAATGACGCCAAGAAAGCCTGATTCACGCGCCAGCTCCGGAGTTATATCGGGCAGCCCGATGGGCGTGATTGAATCGATCTCAATCTGGCCTTCTTCCATTTGATAGCGGTGACCGACGACTACGTGAGGCCGCATCCAGATGCGAACGCTACAGGTAATCTCTCCTCGGCGAACTCCCTCACGAAGACGTTTGGTGAAGACCATGGGCCTATTCGGTCGATTTGCTGTGGCTGCCCATATCTCCTGGCAGGTCGAGAGCGACGAGGCCGAATTTCGTTCCGGAGCCATCCGGGGTGATCTCGACGAGGTGCTGATGTTGCCTGGAGCCGGTCTTCAGCTGGGTCTTGCCGGAGTTGTCATCGTTGACGCTGATGTGGCCGCCGCCGTTGTCATCGCAGGTCAGGCCCTGAGAGGTCTGCACAGGCGTGCCGACTACCTTGCTGCCCTTGCACTCGATTACGTCACCGTACTTTTCAAGAGCCTTGCGGTAGAAAGCCTGCACCATCTCGGGGCTGTCTGTTGTGCGATAGCTGACAGCGTTCACCTTCAGCTGGAACTTGCCAAAGCTGAAGTTTACGTCGGCTGCCCCCTTGTCATTGTCGTTTTTGACAATCGTGGCACCGGGGTATTGGGGCAGGCCAATGTTCTGGAGCACGGCAGCGTCATCTGTCTTAACCTGCATGCCTCCAAATGGAGTCGAGATCTTTACTTCCTTGTCGCCCTGCTTATCGGACGAGACGTGGCAACCGGCCAGGAGTGCCATACTAACTATCATTGTCACTGCCAGCGTCCGCTTCATTCTGCTTCCTCCACTTTTTCCTTCAGAAACGATACGCCATTTATGGGCATCTGGTTCATGCGGCAGTCTATCCAAAATAAACTGGCTAAACCATGCTTACCAGCATCCAACCCTCCGTGACCGAGAACGCAAGCCATCTGTTTGCCCCCTTGAAACTACGCAATTTAACTCTTCCCAACCGCATCGCGGTTTCGCCGATGTGCGAGTACTCCTCGGCTGACGGCTTTGCCAGCGATTGGCACCTGGTCCACCTGGGCAGCCGCGCTGTCGGCGGCGCAGGGCTCGTTATGACCGAGGCGACCGCCGTCAGTCCGGAGGGACGTATCAGTCCGGGCGACCTCGGTATCTGGAAGGATGAACACATCCCTGCGTTCAGGCGCATCACGGACTTCCTCCACCAACAGGGAGCGTATGCGGGAATGCAATTGGCACACGCCGGACGTAAAGCGAGTATGGCTGTGCCGTGGGAGAAGACCCACACTGTTGCTTCTGCGGATGGCGGATGGCAGGCGGTGGCTCCTTCGGCGATACGGTTTGCCGATGCCTACCCGATGCCTGTGGAGTTGGACTCTGCTGGACTGGAGAAGGTCGTTGCCGACTTTGCTTCCGCGGCAAAGCGGGCCTTGTCGGCTGGCTTCGATGTGGTGGAGATCCATGCAGCCCATGGGTATCTGCTGCACGAGTTTCTCTCGCCGCTCTCCAATCATCGCACCGACAAGTATGGTGGCTCGTTTGAGAACAGAGTGCGCTTTCCGCTTGAGGTTGTCCGAGCCGTGCGGGCGATATGGCCGCAACACCTGCCCGTCTTCGTTCGCATCTCGGCTACGGACTGGGCACCGGAATCTCTGGGCGCGAGCTGGACGCTGCCGGAGTCGGTGTCCTTTGCCAGGCTGCTGAAGGAGGCCGGCGTGGACCTGATTGATGTTTCGACCGGAGGGAACCATCCGGCACAGCAGATTCCTCTCGGGCCGGGCTATCAGGTGACGCATTCGGAGACCATTCATCATGAGGCAGGGATTGCGACGGGTGCGGTGGGGATGCTTACCGCTCCAGCGCAGGCTGACCAGATTGTTCGCAATGACCAGGCAAGCCTGGTCCTGCTGGCGCGAGAGATGTTACGCGATCCGTACTGGCCGCTCCATGCTGCGGAGCAGTTGCAGCAGCAGATTGCGTGGCCGGTGCAGTATCTGCGCGCGGCGCGCACCAAGCCAGAGACGCGCCGGCCGGTCTCGACACCAACGGCTTAAGTTGCAAGAGTTGTGTGCTGCGTCAAATAAATGCCAGTCATCCCGCGTCTGGTGGCCTATACTTACATGCAGCCGGACGACAGCATCCCGCATCGCTCGCGCGCACGGAGCTTCTGGCATGGCGCAGCACCAGCCAATCCGCAGATCGTCACCACCCTCCGGGGCCGAGATTCCGGACAAGCTCTACTTCCGCATCGGCGAAGTTGCCCGATTGGTGGATGTTCCTGCGTACGTGCTGCGCTTCTGGGAGAGCGAGTTTCCTAACCTGAAACCGCACAAGGGAGGCACCGGTCAGCGGCTGTATCGTCGCCGTGATGTCGAGACAGCATTGCGCATCAAGTCGCTGCTCTACTCCGAGGGCTATACCATCCCAGGCGCGCGGCAGGCCTTTAAGCTGGAGACGAAGCAGAAAGAGCCGCAACTGGCGCTTGGCATTGCTGACGCTACCAACGCCGGTGGAGATGCGCGTTCGTTGCGCAAGCTGCAAAAGGAACTCCGCGATCTTCTCGATCTGCTTTCAAAGCCGGCCACGGCGCGGAGGGCGGTGCAGCCTATTCGCGCTCCGCGTCCGCCTGCTGCGCCACGACGCACAACTGCAGGACTGTTTGATATGTCGCTATCCCCGGAAGATAGAAAGCTCTAGCTATGGGCGCACCCGATTCTTCGAATCCGACTGCGGGCCGTTCCAACAGAAAACACCGCTCCCGGTCGGGCGCGCGCAAGACCGTCAACCTCAATGCAGGGGGAGGGGCTTTGCCGATTCAATGCCAGTACTGCTCTGGCCAGAGCTTTCGCAGGTCGCGGCTGCGTGGGGAGGACTTCTGGCAGTTGTTCCTGATGCGCTACCCGGTGCGGTGTCTGCGCTGCAGCCAACGCCAGATGGTCAGCTTCACGGTTGCGGGACTCTCACTGTCATCCCTGACACACCATCCTCGGCCCGCTCGCACAGAAGATTCCTGGAAGCACTGGACTGAACCGAGCGAGAGTAGCGCTCACGTCGCAATGCAGCCGCCGCGACGCGACGAGTAGCGTTACAACGCAATCCAGCCCGTGTGGATAGCCCACAGCGACAGCGTGGCGATGACGATCCAAAGCGCAACACCTTGAACCATGGGCCTTACGCCAACTTCGCGTAACGTGTTGCGCGTGATTCCGGTACCGATCAGGAACAACACCACCGTCAAAGCTACCTTGCCAAGATGGCTGAGCGAAGCCAGCGCACCGACTGATTGCGGAATGTAGCGCGGCAGATAGGTCGCCACCACCGCGGCCAGGCAGAAGTAGAGGATGAACCAGGGCCAGTTGATCTTCGCCTTGCTCTTCTTCATCATGGCCGTTGCGATGGCCAGCGGCACAATCCACAGTGCGCGGGCGAGCTTTACTGTAGTCGCCACAGCCAACGCGATGTTGCCGTATTTTGCTCCGGCACCGACGACGGAACTCGTGTCGTGAATCGCCAGCGCCGCCCAGAGACCGAACTGTGTCTGCGAGAGATGCAGACGCCAGCCGATGAACGGGAACAGGAGGAGAGCGACGGAGTTCAACACAAACACCGTACCGAGAGAGACCGCCATCTCCTCGTCATCAGCCTGAACAATCGGAGCCATAGCAGCGATAGCACTGCCGCCGCAGATCGCCGTACCGCAACTGATCAGCAGAGACTGCGTCTTACCTACCTTGAGCAGCTTTCCCAGAAGAATCCCCAGGCTGAGCACAAATGTGATGCTGATGGCGGTGTACATGAAGCCCGACCGCCCCGCGTGTACGACTTCCTTCAGGTTCATACCGAAGCCCAGGCAGACCACCGCCGCCTGCAGGAGGAACTTCGACAGGCCGCGGCTCTCGGAGTGAAACGTGTGCACTGTCGTCAATCCGTAAACCAACCCCAGGGCCAGTGCGAGCGGAGGCCCTATCAGACCGCTGGCTGAAACGATGATGCCGATGAAGAAGAGCGTCCGTACCATGTACTCAGCATGGCCGTGTCGCCGTGCATAGTCGAGACGGAGTTTTGAATTACCGATAAGAATTACTTATCGGCATGATTATCCTGGGCAAAGCGCTGAAACGCTGCCGCTGCTCCATGGGTCTCAGTGCCGGCGAGCCAGACAAAGCTGAAATCGCGCACAATCTCCAGGCCCTTGACCCGCACCACGCGCACTGTGCCGAGCCGTCGCGCCTTGCCGATGGCGAAGCGAGAGACGAAGCCTACGCCTAACTCTGCCTCGACACCGGAGACGATGGCCTCGGTCGAGTCGAGATCCATCGCCACGCGCAGTGAGCGGAGCGGGAGGCCGGCCTGCTTCAATGCGCGCTCGACCACGCGGCGTGAACCGGAGCCTCGCTCGCGCAGAAGCATGGGGGCGCTGGCTAGCTCTCCAGGGGAGATTGCGCCAGCCTTTGCCCAGGGATGGTTGGGATTCACAATCAGCACCATCTCGTCCTGCGTCATGCGTTCGGTCTTGACCTCGCGCCGCATGGCCGGGCCTTCGATGATGCCAAGTGCGATCTTCTCTTCGGCAACCGCTTCCACGATGTGTTCTGTGTTGCCGCTGATTAGAGAGAGCTCCACCTGTGGATACTGGCGCAGGAACGCGCCGAGGATGCGCGGAAGGACATACTGCGCCACGGTCGTCGAGGCCCCCAGGTGCAGGTCGCCGGTCACGCCGCTTTGGAGCGCAGCCAGTGCATGGCGAGCTTCGTCCATGGTCGCGGCGGCCTTCTTTGCATAGCGCAACAGAACACGGCCGGCTTCGGTGAGAGCAATCTGCGTGCCGTGGCCTTCGCCTGCGCCGCGGTCGAAGAGGCGGACACCTGCCTCTTCTTCGAGCGCGCGGATCTGCTGGCTGACCGCGGGCTGGCTCAGATGCAACAACTCGGCCGCCTTGCGGAAACTCATCTCGTCCGCCACCGCACGAAAGACCCTCAGCCGAAAGTTCTCCAATCCCTCGCTCCTCACCGCACTGATAGCCCATTGATATTGCCGAGGGCGAACCACACCCGCTACCTCACGAGCATAAGCCCCCGAAGCGCACACCCGATAGAATCAACCAAAGCTACTGCTCTGAACAAACGAGACTCCCCACCCTTGCCATCGACTCCAGACTCCAACACGACCCCGCAAAATGGCCCGGAGCTTGAGCCTGAACTCACGCCCGAACCGACGCCTGAAGCAGCGATCCAGAATATTCCGACCCCGAGCCAGGGATTGTTTTCGTGGCTGCGGCCTTCAGCGAAGCACTCGGCGTACTCGGCCACGCTGCTCATCATGGTCTCGACGCTTTGCTCCGGCGTGCTGGGCCTGGTCAAGTTAAAGATCCTCAACCACATCTTCGGGGCAGGGCCGCAGGCCGACGCCTACTACGCTGCCTTTGAGCTGCCTGACATGCTCGCCTATTTTCTGGTCGGCGGCGTTGCGTCGATTTCTCTGGTCACGATTCTCGACCGCTATCGCGCGGCAGGCGACGAAGAGGGCGGCGACCGCGCCATCTCCGCCGTTCTCAACGCGATGATTATCGTCTTCGGCGCCGCAGTCCTGCTGGCCGAATTCTTCGCGCCTATCTATGTTCACTGGAAGTTTCACGGCTTCCCTCCGGCGAAAGCCGCCCTCACTACCTCGCTGACGCGGCTGCTGCTGCCCGCGCAACTTTTCTTTTTCATCGGCGGCGTCATCGGATCGAAGCTGCTGGTGCGCAAAATCTTCATCTATCAGGCCATTACGCCGCTCATCTACAACCTCGGCATTATCTTCGGGGCCGTGTTCCTCGCGCGGCGGTTCGGCATCTACTCGCTGGCGATCGGCGTGCTGGCCGGAGTCATTCTCGGCCCGGCGGCGCTCAACGCCTTTGGCGCGCGACGCATCGGACTGCGCTATTACCCGATCTTCAACCTGCGGCATCCGGCGTTTATCGAGTGGCTGAAGCTGTCGCTGCCACTGATGATCGGCGTCTCGCTGGTGACGGCGGACAAGTGGATACTGAGCACCTTCGCTTCTTTCGATAACGGTGGCGTCACTCACCTGAACGTCGCCAAGGCGCTTTTCAATGCTCCAATGGGCATCCTGGGCCAGGCTGCCGGGGCTGCGTCGCTGCCGTTCTTCTCGACCCTGTTCAGCCAGCGGCGCCTCGGCGACTTCTCAGGAGCGGTGAACCGCGCTGTCTCACGTGTGTTCTGCGCGTCGCTGATCGCCGCGGCCTGGATGATTGCACTCGCCGCGCCCATCGTCGATCTGTTTCGCGGAGGGCACTACAGCCGCCTGGATGCCGCCGACACGGCACAGTACTTCGCCATCTTCGCCATCACGCTTGCGCTATGGACCTCGCAGGGCATCTACGCACGCGCCTTCTACGCTGCGCGCAATACGCTGACGCCAGCCGTCGCCGGGTCGATCATCACGCTCGTCTCGATTCCGATCTACCGCTACTTCTTCCACTCGGTCGGTATGGCGGGGCTGGCCATCGCGTCGGACGTGGGCATCGTGACCCAGACTGTCACGCTGGCTGTGCTGTTGCACCGGCGCAAGCTTGTACCCATCACGGGGCTTGAGGGCGGAGAGCTTGCACGCTCGCTGCTGGCTGCGCTCATCAGCTTTGCCGGAGTGACAGCCGTGGTGCGCTATGTCCACGTTTCACACGGACATCTAGGCAACCTGCTCATCATCGTGGCGCACTCTGTCCATGTTCCACGCGCGTATCTGGGCGATGCGCTCATCATTGCGGCGGCAAGCGTCGTCTGGGCAGCACTCTCATGGGGCGCGCTGATGCTGACTGGCTCGAAGCTGCCGCGTCAGCTGCTCTCACGAAGATAGGTTCAGGCGGCGGGTTCGGTTTCGAAGTAGAGATACTTGCGCCAGGTGGCGTCGGCGCTGCCGATCATGCGCATGATGTGGCGCGAGGTGTGGAGCGTAAACGGGCGCGGCTCGCGCTGGAGCTTCATATCGGTCAGCTCGTGCAGCAGCTGGTTGCCCTTGCGGCGGTTGCAGTCGTGGCAGCAGGCGACGAGGTTCTCCCACGTGGAGAGGCCGCCGCGCGAACGCGGGATCACGTGGTCGAGCGTCAGTTCGCTGGCCGTCAGAACTATATTGCAGTACTGGCAGGCGTTGCGGTCGCGGAGCAGGATGTTCTTGCGCGAGAGAGCGCGCGTCTGGTGCGGGATGCGGCGATACTCCAGCAGGCGGATGACGCTGGGCATGGCAATCGCCATACGCGCGGCATGGAGCGTAGCTCCCTGCGCTTCTTCCGTACGGGCGACACCTTTGAGCACGAGGACAAGTGCGCGGCGTGCGCCACAAATATTAATCGGCTCATAGGAGGCATTGAGGACGAGGACCGGCGTCTGCATGGCCGGTTGGCGAAAGACGCCTATGCGAGGGTCGGCTTCAGACGGAGACGATGCGTGTCCGTGGGCGTGTCCTGCATGTCCGAGGTGGCGCTTCGCGTTGTGCCCATGCTTGCCCATCTTGCCCAGTTTTCCCGAATGCATTGCTTCCTCCGGCCTCAGTTTCGTTCGTGGGTCTCCATGTCCCAGGCTGCAATCATCTCTGGCTGCGCCCGCGATACTGTCGCTACCCAAACTTTTGTTGCTCCCGCTCGCTTGAGCACACTCGCACATGCGCGCGCCGTGGCTCCGGTGGTGTAGATGTCGTCCACCAACAGGACCTCGCGGCCTTTAATCGGCTGCTCGTGCGCCACGGCAAATGCGCCTTGCAGATTTCTCCTGCGTCCTTTTGGCGTGAGCGAGAACTGGCTTTGTGTGTTCTTCACACGGCGCAAGGTGCTGTGCGCGGCTACGAGCTTCCACGCTGGCCTTGTGCGGCGGAGTTCTTTGAGCGCGGATTCGGCCAGGAGCACGCTCTGGTTGTAGCCTCGCTGACGTTCGCGGGAGGAAAACAGCGGCACTGCGACGATGACGAGATCGCGGCCTGCCTGGTCTTCGAGCGTTTCGATAGCTCGCGCCAACAGCGTGCCGAGCGGCATCGCAAGCGAGCGCATTCGCTCGTACTTGAGCAGATGGACCATCTCGCGGGTCTCATCCTGATAGATGGTGTAGGCCACGGCGCGCTCAAACGGAGGCGCAACCATGCGGCAAGGGGAGCAGAGCAGCCCTTCAACGGGAAACTGCCCCGCATACCGCACACTTTCCATATCAAGAGCTTCCCCACACACCCTGCACAGCGCCGCAGACTGCGGCAGAATTGCATCGACGCATCCCTCGCAGACCGGAACCGCACTGGCACGAACGAGCGGTCCGGCACATACTCTGCAATCAGTTGGAAAGAAAGTTGTAGACAGGTCGTCCAGCATGGCCCGGACCACCCGTCCCGGCCTTTGAAGCAGATTTCGCACCGCACCACTGAGCGGCATACCGGGTGGGGCTCCGGTAAGGCTTCCGAGCGCATTGTCATTCAAGCATGAGCTGAAGACGCACCTCACTCGCTGGCGGTGGGCGGCTCCCACGCCATTGCCTGAAGTATAGTCCTCGGCAGGTGGAGGGCGTCAATATGCAGTGGTACACGCGCAGGCGTCATGGCTGGTACACTCAATCGGCGCTGGAACCGGCGCCCTGAGCGGAGAGATTGTTTCGACATGGCATCTGTAGGCTTTAAACCCTTTGTTCCGGCGACCGTAACGCGGCCGGAGCTGACTGTACGCGCGCTGATTCTGGGCTCGATCTTTGGCGTGCTCTTTGGCGCAGTGACCGTGTATGTCGGGCTGCGCGCTGGGCTGACGGTTGCTGCTTCGATCCCGATCTCGGTGCTCTCGATCTCGATCCTGCGGGCGTTTGGGCGGTCAAGCATTCTTGAGAACAATATTGTGCAGAGCACAGGAAATGCGGGGCAGTCGATTGCCTCGGGCGTGATCTTCACGCTGCCTGCTCTGATCTTTCTCGGCTTCGATCTGGAGTCAACGCGCATCTTTGCGCTGGCGCTGTTTGGCGGATGGCTCGGCGTGCTGTTCATGATTCCCCTGCGAAGGCAGTTGATTGTGGAGGAGGCGGACAACCTGGTGTATCCGGAGGGCACGGCTTGCGCCGATGTGCTGATGGCGGGCGAGCGCGGCGGGTCGTTTGCTTCGCGTGTATTTTTGGGGCTGGGGCTGGGCGGGCTTTATACGCTGTTTCAGAACGACAATCTGTTTGCGCTTTGGCCTAGTCAGCCGAACTACGAGCCGAACTACGGCGACCAGCATCTGCTGAAGGGCTCGGCTATTCGTGCGGATTGCACGTCGGAGTATCTCGGCGTGGGGTACATTATCGGGCTGCGGGTGTCGGCGATTATGCTCGCCGGGGGCGTGTTTTCGTGGCTGGTGCTGATGCCGGCGATCTACTTCTTTGGCTCGCACCTGACGACGCCGCTGTATCCGGGGACGGTACCGATTAAGGACATGTCTCCGTCGGACCTTTGGGGAACGTATGTGCGGCCCATGGGTGCGGGCGCCGTCGCGGCTGCCGGACTGATTACGCTGCTCAGAACTGCGCCGACGATCTTTGGCGCGCTGACGCAGGGATTGCGGAACATCGGCGCGAAGAATGCCGCGGCGAAGGAGCGGCCTTCGCGGATTGAGCATGATCTGCCGCCTTCGGTTGTGATGGGCGGGTCGGTGGTGCTGGTGCTGCTGATGTTTTTGTTTCTGGAGTTCAAGCCGGTACCGGGAGCGCAGGTGAGCGCGATGGCGAACTTCGCGGCGGCGCTGCTGGTGGTGGTGTTTGGGTTTTTGTTTGTCACGGTGAGCTCGCGGATTGTGGGGATTGTCGGCAGTTCGGCTTCGCCGGTCTCGGGGATGACGATTGCCACATTGATGGCTACGGCGGCGATCTTTCTGGTCAAGGGCTGGACCGCTCCGGCGTTTGGTGCGCTGGCGATTACGATTGGCGGAGTCGTTTGCATTGCGGCTTCGAATGCTGGCGATACTTCGCAGGATTTGAAGACTGGCTACCTGATCGGTGCGACTCCGTGGAAGCAGCAGCTCGCGATTATGGTGGGGGTGGTCGTCTCGATCTTTTCTGTCGGCGCGACGCTGAACGCGATGAATAAAGGGCTGGAGGAGTTTTTGCGCATGCCCGCCCCAATCACGCTGTCGCTGGACCACCTGCCGGACGGCGTCGAGAGCAAGGGCCACTTCAAGCGCGATCACTTTGCCCTTTCGTCACGGGATGAGAGCGGCGGGATCAACGGCGAGGTGTCGGATGCCGGAAAGTATATTGTGTTGAATGCGATCGGGTCGGCGACGCTGGCCGACGGCAAGTATCTCTACAATCCCGCGACAGGGAAGATTGAGATTCAGTGGAACCAGGGCATTGGGAGCGAGAAGGCGGCGGCCCCGCAGGGACGGCTGATGGCCACCGTCATCAACGGCATCCTGAGCCGGAAGTTGCCGTGGGCGCTGGTGCTGCTCGGTGTGGCGCTGGTGATTACGGTGGAGATGCTGGGCATCCGGTCGCTGACGCTGGCGGTGGGGGCTTATCTCAGCATTGCTACGACGCTGGCTATCTTTATTGGCGGCCTGGTGCGGTGGTTGGTGGACTGGGCTGTGAAGCGCGACAACCCGGAAGCGGAGGGTGAATCTGAGATTAGTCCAGGGAACCTGTATGCCTCGGGACTGATTGCGGCCGGTGGAATTGTGGGGCTGATTGGTGTCTGCATCAAGCTGTATGAGGCGGCGACGGAGAAGGCCTTCCCGCGGTTCAGCGATCACAACCCGCTGCACCACGACTGGGTGAGTGTGGTGATGTTTGCGCTGCTGGCTTACTCGCTCTTCTACTTTGCCCGTAAGCCTTTGAATAAGGAAGAGTGATTCTACTTAGACATCTTCAAAGATCTGATGGCGTGGAAGCATGCGCTGATGGAGAACCCGGCTGATAAAGATGCCGGAGGCTTCGGCGCGATAGATGACAACGTGCTTCTCATGTTCCACGCGACGATAACCTGGCCGAATCCTGTTGCACGTCCTGCCCATCTCCGGCGATTGAGCAATGCGGCCGAAGCAGGCAAAGAGTCCGTCAAGGTAGGAGGTAGCTTGCTTTTGGCCCCAGGTGTCCACCGTATAGTCGGCAATCTCTATCAGATCGAGCCGGGCCAGTTTGGAGAGCCGGTATTCAGGCAACAGACCTTCCTGTCGCCAAGGCCCGTCTTCGGATGCGCTCGCGAATTTCGCTCAGAACGTCCCCTTCGGCGACCCCGCTCGCCTCACCGGCCTGGACGGCGGCACGGATGGCCTCCAGCTTTGCCTGGTCCTCCCGTTCGTCCTCCTCCAGCGCCCTCAGGCCAGCGCGGAGCACTTCGCTGGCGTTGGCGTATTGGCCGCTTCGGATCTTGGCATCGACGAAGCCGTCCATCTCTGGAGTGAGATTGATATTGCGGGTGGGCATGAGCTCATGGCCTCCATTCGAGCCATCATAGGCCGATTGGCAATAATTGGCAATAAGAGACACGGAACAACCAAGTCCGCCAACTTTCCAGCAAGATATGGGTTGGTTTCACCAATGTGAGTGCAACTCACTCATTTTTCCCGTTCATGCTTGACACACCCCACCTAACGCGGTACTTTCACAACTGCCTGATGCAAACGGGAAAACCTATACTACGGATAGGTAGTATAGGTTTCGGGCACCATTAGTTGGGGTACAGACGTTGAACGACCCCCAGTATCCCCTTCTCGTGGCTTCCTGTCAAGATTTGTTTTTGAAGATTCTTGTCTCATTGGGGACAGGCAGCGGCACCGCCCCGACCAAGGTGTCTCACCACCTAGGCCGGAGCGCCACCATTCACCATTAGCCGGTGGGCGGAGATGCCCACACTGGAGTATGACCAATGGCAAAGTCGATTCCGACAAAACCCATAGATCGCAGTGCAATTACGGGGCGTTTCGTAACTCCCGAGTATGCCATCCGGCATCCTCGTACGACGGAACACGAACGCGTGCCTATCTCTAACCCCAAGAAGTAGGCTTTCGAAAACCGTAACACAAGTTAGCGACCCGCGTCCGCTTTATGGATCAGGGTCGCTATTTTCTTTCTTTTAGCTGAGACGCGAAATTGCGGCACTGAGAGATTTATAACTTTTGAATCTTATCTCGATATCGAGATATCTGATGTCGTAGGAGTTGAGATGAAGAGCAATGCACAACGTATCTCAGCCGACCGGCTGTGGCTGGTCATGATGAAGGCGCACCGCTCGATTGCGGCTTACGTCGAGACGCGCATGAGCGGGTTAGGGATCGGGATGAGTGACTTCATGGTGCTGGAGGTGCTGCTGCACAAGGGACCGCTGACCATCTCGGCGATTGGTGAGAAGGTGCTGTTGACCAGTGCTTCGATGACCTCGGCGATCGACCGGCTGGAGGAACGTGAGCTGGTCGTGCGGAAGACCTGCGACAGCGACCGGCGGGTGCGGTATGTGGAACTGACTGCTGCTGGACGGAAGTTCATTAGCGGGATTTATGCCAGGCATGAGCGTGACCTGGATTTTCTTGTGGAGGGCCTTTCGGATGCAGAACGAAGGGCGATTTATGAAGGGATGAAGAAGCTCGGTTTTCGTGCGAAGGAGGCCACTGGCAAAAGTTGACGGTAGCCAGATGAAAAGCAGGTTTCCTTTGCGGGAATGACGAGCTGGAAGAGCAGGCGCAGAAGCAACGGCGACCGCGATTTTGCGGCGCAGATGGAGGAACAATTATGTTGACGATTCGCAAGAGCAATGAAAGGGGCCATGCCGACCATGGCTGGCTGGACTCGTACCACTCGTTTTCGTTTGCGAACTACTACGATGCCGAGCACATGGGGTATCGGTCGCTGCGTGTGATTAATGAGGACTGGATCGAGAAGGGACGCGGTTTTGGGGCTCATCCGCATCGCGATATGGAGATCCTGACTTATGTCCTGAGCGGCCAGCTTGCACACAAGGACAGCATGGGGCACACGGAGACTCTTGGTGCGAACGAGATCCAGAAGATGTCGGCTGGAACCGGAGTGGTGCACAGCGAGTTCAACCCGTCGGAGACGGAGCCGGTTCATCTGCTGCAGATCTGGATCATCCCGGAGACGCGCGGCCTCACTCCGGCGTACGAACAGTACAAGTTCGAGCCGGAAGAGAAGCTGAACCGCTTCAAGGTGCTGGCCTCGCCGAATCCGCCGGCCGGTGCAGCAACGATGCATCAGGACGCGAAGATCTCGGTTGCGGAACTGACACCGGGCAAGAGCCTGACGTATCCGCTGGGCAGTGCGCGCCACGCCTGGCTGCAGGTGGTTCGCGGCGAAGTAACGGCCAATGGCAAGCAGCTGAACGCCGGCGACGCCGTGGCTCTGGACGACGAGCAGGAGTTGACCGTAGCCGCAACAGGCGCGGAGAACAGCGAAGTGCTTCTGTTTGATCTGGCGTGAGGATTTCCTCCATCGCGAAGGGCGCGATGGAGGGTCACCCGGGAATGCAGACTTCGCGACGGGATGGAAGTAATGCAAAACAACAGCAGCAATCAGGGTTTTAGAAGCAACTAATTCAAGGGAGAGAGTATGAATCGCAGAATCTTCTCAGCAGCACTTTCGGTGCTGCTTTTGACGGGAACGGCCGCCTTCGCGCAGAGCACGACCTGGACGATCGACACCAACCACGCAGAGAGCAGCTTCAGCATCAAGCACATGGGCGTGAGCACGGTGCGCGGTGCGATCAGCGGAGTGAAGGGCACGGTTGTGTGGAACAGCAACGATCTGAGCAAGTCGAGTGTGAATGCGACGCTCGATGCCACGACCGTAAACACCAACAACGACTATCGTGACAAGGACCTGAAGTCGGCGAACTTCTTCAATGTGGAGAAGTACCCGACGATCACATTCAAATCCACCTCGATAAAGCGCGCGAACGGTAAGCTCCAGGTGACAGGCGACCTGACACTAGCCGGCGTAACGAAGAGTGTGACACTGGATGTAGACGGCCCGACGGCTCCGCAGAAGGGCATGGGCGGCAAGACAGTGATTGGGCTTTCGGCTACAGGAACCATCAAACGCAGCGACTTCAACTTTGCGCCGAAGTACGCTGCGGCCATGCTCGGCGACGAGGTACAGATCACGATTGATGTTGAAGCCGACCAGTAAAACAGGCTCTCGTTGCTCATCGCCCATCCGCCGCGTGAAACTTTGCGCAGGGGATGGGCGTTCTTCTTTAAGAGCCTAAAATTAGCGGAATCCGGGCGTTCGTTTATCGATCTGTTTGGTCGGTTTTCAGACCGGGAATCATCCAAAGTTTAGACTAATTAGAAATGGTGTTTCTATTGGCGGTATCCAGCAACGACCTCTGCTGGCTTACCCTGAAAGAAGCAACGCGCGCAATCGCCAGAGGCCTCGACGTATGTGGATCGTTAAACTCGCCCTGACCCGGCCGTACACGTTTATTGTTCTGGCGATCCTGATTCTGATTGCGGCGCCCGTGGTCATTCTGAACACGCCGACAGACATCTTCCCCGACATCAATATTCCGGTGATCTCGGTAGCGTGGCAGTATAACGGGCTGAACCCGGAGGAGCTGGAAGGCCGCCTGACCACGCCGTATGAGAAGGCGCTGACAGCGCTGGTCGACAACATCGAACACATCGAGTCGACCACGGTATCGGGCATCGTGGTGGTGAAGATTTATCTGCAGCCGGGCGCGAGCGTCGACACGGCGAACGCGCAGGTTTCCAGCGTTTCGCAGTTTATGCTGAAGAGCCTGCCGCCGGGCATTGAGCCTCCGGAGATCATCAACTTCAGCGCGTCGAGCGTGCCGATTCTGCAATTAGGGCTTTCGGGCAAGGGGCTCTCCGAGCAACAGCTCAACGATTACGGTCTTAACTTTATTCGGCCACAACTGGTGACTGTGGCCGGGGCAGTCGTGCCGAATGTCTATGGTGGCAAGCAGCGTTCCGTCATACTGAACCTTGATCCGAAGCGGCTGCAGGCGAAGGGGCTTTCACCGCTGGACGTGTTGAACGCGATGGCTGTGCAGAACATCGTGGAGCCATCCGGCACGGTGAAGATCGGCATGAATGAGTACGACGTGCGGGTGAACTCGACTCCAGCAACCATCGAGGGCATCAGCAATCTGCCGATCAAGCAGGTAAACGGCGCCACCATCTATATTCATGACGTTGCAACGGTAAGCGATGGGTCAATTCCGCAGACAAACGTGGTGCGGCAGGATGGGCACCGTGGCGTGCTCATCAGCATCCTGAAATCAGGCAACGCCTCGACGCTGCGCGTGGTCAATGGCGTGAAGGCGGTGCTACCGCGAGTCAGGACCATGGTGCCGCCGAACCTGGTGATCAAGGAGATTGGCGATCAGTCAATCTTCGTGCGGGCGTCAATTGAGGGCGTAGTGCGCGAGGCGGTGATTGCCGCGGTGTTGACCGGCCTGATGATCCTGCTGTTTCTGGGAAGCTGGCGCAGCACGCTCATCATTGCAGTCTCGATTCCGCTGTCAATCTTGTCGTCGCTGATTGTGCTGGGCCTGCTTGGCCAGACGATCAACATCATGACTCTGGGTGGTCTGGCGCTTGCGGTCGGCATCCTGGTGGA
Source organism: Edaphobacter acidisoli (assembly GCF_014642855.1). Classification (NCBI taxonomy): domain Bacteria; kingdom Pseudomonadati; phylum Acidobacteriota; class Terriglobia; order Terriglobales; family Acidobacteriaceae; genus Edaphobacter; species Edaphobacter acidisoli. The sequence goes on from NZ_BMJB01000001.1 coordinate 2,551,635, forward strand.
TGACGCGACGGTGACGATTGAAAACATCGAGCGCTACCTGGAAGAAGGCCGCGACCTGCACGGCGCGATTCTTGAAGGCGCAGCTCAGATCGCCGTACCGGCACTGGTTTCAACGCTGTGCATCTGCATTGTGTTTCTGCCGATGTTCTTCCTGAGCGGCGTCTCGCGATATCTATTTGTGCCGCTGGCGGAAGCGGTGGTCTTCGCCATGCTGGCCTCGTACGTTCTGTCGCGCACGCTGGTGCCGACGATGGCGATGTATCTGCTGAAGGTACATGACACACGGGTTGCGCCTTCGCGGAACATCTTCGCGCGCTTTCAACGTTCGTTCGAGCGCGGATTTGAGCGCATACGTAGCTGGTATCTTGGTGTGCTGGAACGTCTGGTGAAGGCGCGCAAAGTCTTCATCCCGGTGTTTCTTGCTCTGTGCGCCGTGACGTTTCTGCTGGCGCCGTATCTTGGGCAGAACTTCTTTCCGAGCTCCGACAATGGGTCGTTCATCCTGCATCTGCGTGCGAAGAGTGGCACCAGGATCGAAGAGACAGCGCGGCTGTGCGACCTGGTGGAGCAAAGCATTCGCAAGACAGTGCCTGAGCGAGAGATGGACAACATCCTCGATAACATTGGGCTGCCGTATAGTCCGATGAACTTTCAGCACTCGACTTCGGGGTTGATCGGAGCGGGCGATGCAGACATTCTGGTCTCGCTGAAGCCGGAGCACCATCCGACGGAAGGGTACGTCGAAGACCTGCGCAAGACGCTATCGAGAGAGTTTCCCGGCGTAACCTTCTACTTTTTGCCGTCGGACATTGTGACGCAGGTCCTGAACTTTGGTCTGCCATCGCCGATCGACGTGCAGTTTGAAGGCTCGGATATTGCAGCGAACCGCATAGTTGCCAACAAGGTGCTCGCAGACATGCAGCAGGTTCCTGGGCTGGTCGACCTGCGCATTCAACAGCCGGACGATTATCCGGTGCTGAAGATCAATGTGGATCGCACGAAGGCTGCTCAGGGCGGCTACACCTTCCGGGATATCGGCGGGAGCCTGTTGGACACTCTGAGCGGAAGCGCCCAGACAGCTCCGATGTTCTTCCTGAACCAGAAGAATGGTGTGAACTACAGCATGTTGGCGGAGGCTCCGCAGTATGACATCCAGTCGATGAGCGATCTCGAGAATATCCCGATCGCGTCGCCGACCGCGAAGCAGCCGGAGATTCTGGCTGACGTGGCAAGCATCTCTCGCAGCACCGAGATGCCTGTGATCTCGCACTACAATCTCCGCCGCGTGCTCGATATCTATGGCAACGTTGAGGGCCGTGATCTGGGCGCGGTGAGCAAACAGATCGATAAGATCGTCGCAGCACACAACAAAGAGCTGCCGCGTGGCACCTTCATGCGGATACGCGGACAGGCCGCCACGATGCAGCACTCCTACATTGGACTGCTTGCCGGGCTTGGCTTTGCGATCGTGCTGGTGTACCTGCTGATCGTGGTGAACTTCCAGTCGTGGCTCGATCCGTTCATCATCATCACGGCTCTGCCTGCAGCGCTGGCCGGAATTGTCCTCTTCCTCTTCGCTACGCACACCACGCTCAGCGTTCCCGCACTGATGGGCGCGATTATGTGCATGGGCGTGGCGACAGCGAACAGCATCCTGGTGGTGTCCTTCGCCAAGGAGCGGTTGTTACACCATGGTGATTCGGCGCTTGCGGCGATTGAAGCGGGCTCGACGCGCTTCCGGCCAGTGCTTATGACTGCGCTTGCGATGATCATCGGCATGATTCCAATGGCTCTGGGAGCAGGCGAGGGCGGCGAACAAAATGCCCCGCTGGGCCGCGCCGTTATCGGCGGACTACTGTGCGCCACGGTAGCGACGCTGACGTTTGTACCGGCAGTCTTCAGCTTCCTGCACCGGCACACAAAGCTCGTGCGGGAAGAGTTGGCATATGAAGAGCAAGACGAGAACATGGCGGGAATTTGAGGGCGCTATGGAAGATCAAGAGGCAAGAATGAGCACCGAGATTGAAGAAGGACAGAACGCGACGATGACAGAGCCTTCCGGCGTGCACCGCACCGCGCCGCCGCACGTACCGGGCCCGGATGAAGGCGGCCTGTCAAAGGGCGCATGGGTAGGCATCGTCGTCGTTGCGCTCATCCTGCTCTTTGTCGTGGTCAAGGGCATTCACTCACGCAATGTCGCCGAAGAGAACCTGACAAAAGAGACGAAGGAAGCTGCCATTCCGTCAGTGAACATCGTCTATCCAAAGGTCTCAACGCTCTCATCGGATCTCGCACTGCCTGGCAGCACGCAGGCATATACAGATACGCCGATCTACTCGCGCACGAATGGCTATCTGAAGCAGTGGTTCTTCGATATCGGCGCGCACGTACGCAAGGGACAGTTAATGGCGATCATCGAGACGCCGGAGATTGACCAGCAGTTGCAGGTCGCGCAGGCTGACCTGAAGAGCGCCGAAGCCAATCTGGCGCTGGCGAATACGACCTCTGCCCGTTATCAGAATTTGTTGAAGACCAACTCCGTCTCGAAGCAGGAGACCGACCAGGCCGTCAGTGACGCTGCTGCAAAGCAGGCAGCAGTGGACGCTTCCATGGCGAACGTGCGCAGGCTTGAAAAGCTGCAATCGTTCGAAAAGGTCTACGCTCCGTTCGACGGCATTGTGACGGCGCGTAATACCGACATTGGCGCGCTGATCGCGGCGGGCGAGAACACCACGCCGAAGGAGTTGTTCCATTTGGCAGCCATCGGCCAGCTGCGTGTCTACGTTGCGGTGCCGGAGGCTTACGCGCCTGCCATTAAAGATGGTGCGAAGGCGACGCTGACGCTCGACGAATATCCGGGGCAGAAGTTCACCGGCACAGTCGCGCGCAACTCCAGCGCCATCGATCCATCCTCGCGCACGCTGAATGTGGAGGTTGATGTCGACAACCCAAACAGCAAGCTGCTACCTGGCGCATACGTCTTCGTTCACTTCAAGCTGCCTGTAGGCTCCTCAACGCTCATGCTGCCGGCAGATACGTTGCTGTTCCGTTCCGAGGGCCTGCGCGTAGGAGTCGTACGCGACGGACGCGCGCATCTGGTTCCAGTAACGATCAGCAAGGACGCGGGCGCAACGGTCGAAATCTCCTCCGGGCTGACGCCTGAAGATGCCGTCATCCTCGATCCATCCGACTCGCTGACGGAGGGCCAGCAGGTGATCGTTGCAAACCATCCCGCGCCTGCCGGTTCAACCTCGGCGCAGAATGCGGGTGGCGAATGAGCCGCACGCCTGTCGCTGTTTCCAGCATGGCTGCACTACTGCTCACAGGATGCATGGTGGGGCCAAAGTATGTGAAGCCGACCGCGCCTCTTGCGCCCGCCTACAAAGAGGCCGACACCGCTTCGCTACAAAACTCTGACTGGCAAAAGGCGTTGCCTGCCGATGCGGCGGCAAAGGGTGAGTGGTGGGCGCTCTTCAACGACCCGGAACTGAACAGGCTGGAGGCTTTAGTCGCTCAACAGAACCAGAGCCTGAAGATCGCTGAGGCACGGTTCCGCGAGGCTCGCGCGCAGATTCCATACAACCGTTCGCTGTTGTTGCCGACGGTGGGGGCATCTCCGTTTGCAGGAGGTTTGCGCGATTCGGCAAACAAGCCATACTTCAACTCGTCGAGTGCCAACAACGGCACCGGCGATATTCAGCTTCCGCTCGACCTGAACTACGAGATCGACCTGTGGGGACAGATTCGACACGGAGTGAACGCGGCACGAGAAGAGGCACAGGCCAGCGCGGCAGACATGCAGACGGCGCTGCTGAGTCTGCAAGCGGAGCTGGCAGTCGACTACTTCGAAGCACGCAGTGCCGACGCGCAGGAAAAGCTGCTGAACGATACCGTGCACGACTACGAAGAAGCCTATCGAATCACCAACAACCGCTTTACAGGCGGTGTCTCTCCACAGTCGGACGTCGACCAGGCGCGAACGCAGCTCGAAGCGGCACGCGTCGAAGCACGCGATATCACGCTGCAGCGTGCTCAGTATGAACACGCAATCGCTGTGCTGACGGGCCAGCCTCCGGCAAACTTCACTCTGCCTGCTCAGCCGCTTCAGGCGCAACCGCCGGCAATTCCCGCAGGGCTACCTTCGGAGCTTCTTGAGCGGCGCCCCGACATCGCTGCGGCAGAGCGGCGCGTGGCTGAGGCAAACGATCGTATCGGCATCGCACAAGCTGCCTACTACCCTGTGCTCTCGCTGAGCGGCGTTGGAGGATTTGAAGGAACGAGCTTCGCCAACGTTCTCAACGCCTCCAGCTACATGTGGGCGATTGGACCGATGCTCTCGGAGACAATCTTCGATGCGGGAAGGCGCCGCGCTGCCAAAGAGGGAGCCGAAGCAAGCTACGACGAATCAGTTGCCAACTACCGGCAAACGACGCTGACCGCGCTGCAGCAGGTTGAGGACAATCTCGCCGAGTTGCGCATTCTGCAGCAGGAGGCGGCGCATCAGCATGAAGCAACACAAGCAGCGCAATCGGCCCAGCAGATATTCAACAATCGCTATGTCGGCGGAATCGGCACCTATCTTGAAGTAGTGACGGCACAGACAGCCGCGCTGACAAATGAGCGCAACGATATCGACATTGTCCGGCGGCAGATGGATGCGAGCGTCCTGCTAGTCAAGGCGCTCGGCGGCGGATGGGATACGAGCAAACTTCCTAAGCTCTAAAGACAGGTCACACGGAAAGAGGCCATACCTCAACGGGTTTGAGCTGGAATGAACTGCTTCGGCAGATACCAGCCTCACAAATTGTTGAACGGGGCAAAAACCCAATAATTTTTCAAATTAGCCCTTCCGGCTTGTGTGTTTTGACTGCTAGGATTGGTCCTACCTATGGACGCCTTCAATTCTGCACGCCGTGAACTCCTGAAGTTCGGCGGCATGGGACTGGCCGTTGCAGCCACATCCATGCCCTCGGCTTACGCCTCCACCAAATCCTCAGCGCGTAGCAGCGCACTTCAACTCTTCGATGTCCGCACTTATGGTGCAGTCGGCGACGGCAAGGCAGTCGACAGTCCCGCAATCAACAAAGCGATCGAAGCCGCGGCAGCAGCGGGCGGCGGTACCGTCTTCTTTCCTGCTGGAACATGGTTATCGTTCTCCATTCGTCTGAAGAGCAATGTAGATCTGTATTTATCGCAAGGTGCTGTGCTGCTCGCGGCGGATTCTCCTCTACCTGGCCAAACGACCGGTTACAACGGTGGCACGTATGACGCAGCCGAATCGAACGCGCCGTGGGAGGACTATCAGGACTACGGCCACAACCACTGGCACAACTCGCTGATCTGGGGCGAGAATCTGCACGACATCGGCATCTCTGGGCCAGGCTTGATCTATGGCAAAGGCTTGAGCTTTGGCGCAGGACCGGGCCGTCCGCCGGGCGCACCTCCGCGGCCTGCGGGAGCGAGGCCATACGTACCGCACAAACGTGGCGACTATGTCATGTTTCAGGCCGAACAGGCAGGTGTCGGTAACAAGTCCATTGCGCTCAAGAACTGCCGCAACGTGATTCTGCGCGACTTTTCGATTCTGAAGGGCGGACACTTCGGTCTGCTGCTCACCGGCGTCGACAACATGACGATCGATAACCTCAAGATCGATACCGACCGCGACGGCATGGACATCGACTGCTGCAAGAACGTGCGCGTGTCGAACTGCATGGTCAACTCACCGTGGGACGACGGCATCTGCCCGAAGTCGAGCTACGCGCTGGGCTATGCTCGCGCCACCGAGAATGTGACCATCACCAACTGCTACGTTACAGGCACGTATGAGTTGGGCACGGTGCTAGATGGAACATGGAAGAAGTTTCCGCCTGACGTGCATTCGGGGTACACGGGCCGCATCAAATGCGGTACTGAGTCCAATGGCGGCTTCAAGAACATCACGATCTCAAACTGCGTCTTCGACGGATGCCATGGACTCGCGCTTGAAAGCGAGGACGGAGCGCTGTGCGAGGACATTGCCATCACCAACATCACACAACGCGACGTGCACGAGTCGCCGATCTTCTTTCGCCTGGGCGCGCGGCTTCGCGGGCCAAAGGATACTACAAAAGTCGGCACGCTACAGCGCATCGTTGTCGATAACTTCGTCAGCTACAACAACGAGTCGCGCGTCTGCTCAATCCTGAGCGGCATTCCTGGCTACGAGATCAAAGACATCAAGATGTCGAACATCTACATTCAGCACCAGGGAGGCGATTATGCGAGCCAGGTCGGTATCGTTCCGCCGGAGAATGTTGATAAGTATCCTGACCCCGGAATGTTCGGGCCGATGCCTGCGCAGGGCTTCTTCTTCCGCCATGTGCGCAACCTGGAGATGAGTCACGTTGAGGTTGCACCGATGAATCCTGATCCGCGTCCTGCGTTTGCGTTGCAGGATGTGAACCGCGCGGACTTCATCGCTGTGACTGCGCCGACAAACCCTGCGGCGTTCTCGCTGAACAAAGTGACAGATCTGCGCGTTCTGTTGAGCCGTGCCGCAAAGGATACTGTGCTCGAATCCGCTGACGGCAAGACAATCTAAGTAAGTGCAATCTGAAAAGCTCCGCCTGCAGTGGCAGACGGAGCTTTTGTTTTGCGCTCAGCGAATGACGATGATCTCCGTCTGGTAGGGCTTCAGCGCAAGTTGCAGCTTGCGAGCACCTTTGGCTCCACTGGATTTGATTGCCGCGACCGCTCCTGTTTGCGGGTCCCATACTTCTGCATGTCTGCCCGTAGTTTGGAGTGCAACGGCGCGTGCGAGAGGCTCAGCGGACTCATTGAAGAAGAAATAGACATCGGCGTCCTTCAATCTGCGGCGCATGTAGCGGAGCGCCGTGGTGGATTGATCGAGTGTGATGTCGGGATCAGGAACGGTCGCAGCGATGGCTTGCCTGAAGGCTTCGGGAACGACCTGCAGCGCAGGCGGAGCTGCGGGAGGCTGCATCGGCGGGGTAGGTGTTGGCGAAAGTTCGCCGGGAACAATCGTGGCCCACGAGAAATCAGTCGCAGTCGCAGCGCGTCCGTCGAGGATCGTGCGTCCTGCGATGAGCGATGGTGTACGTCCAAGGAAGACGACGTGTCCACCCTTCGCAGCAAAGGCGCGCAAGCGATCAAGCGCAGCCTCCGATAACAGCGAGATGCTCGGCAGAATCACCGTAGTGTAGCGGTTGCCGCTGAGAGTCATGAAAGAACCGGGCCCTGCAATGAGATCGCGCGCCAGCGCATCTTCGCCGATGATATCGAAGTCGATCTGCCGCTCGGAGAGCATCCGCTCGGTGGAGACGAAGGCTGCATCTGCAGCGCTGTCACCCATCCACATCGAGCTTGATGGCAGGTACAGCGCAACTGACGCTGCAGGCCTGCCCATCGCCATCAGATAGCTGACGCGCTGTGTGTATTGCATGAGCGCAGGAAATCCGGGATCGGCCATGAATGCAGGCGGAGGACGAACGCCGCGGCTGGTCGCAGGAAAGTACATCGCCTCAACGAGGTTGACTCCACGAACGAACTGCTCATTGAGGATGTAGCGCGCCTGCTCCAGTGTTGGTGTGGGACGATATGCAGCGAAGCTCTCGGTGAAGGCACGTGGCTTGCCGTAGACGTGCGAGACCGACGACGCAAGGCGCGGATAGTCGGAGACCGTATCAGGATCAATCTGATGCCAGATGGCATCAATGCCCGGCACTTCAACATAACGCATGTCGCGGAAGAAATCTCCCTCCGAGCGCGTCAGTGCCATCTCCATCTCTTCGTGGTTGAGGTGGACCTGGTACTCCAGGTGATTGGCGGCGCACCATTCGCCCTGCACCTTGAAAAAGCCATCGCGAAACATCTGGGAGAAGACATCGTAGTAGTCGGCCTTGGCGCGCTGTTGCTCTGGTGTGAGCTTCTGCAAGAAAAGCGCGGCCAGATATGGGTGAATGTCGTAGCCCTTGATCTGCTCGAAACGCTCGAAAAACTTCGGCGTCCAGGGCAGGCCACGAATCGAATAGTCCGGCTCGTCGCCGCGGAAGCCCATGATGGTCTTGCCGAACTCATCGCCCACGTACTTCTTGTACTGCTCGTGCGTGAAGGCGATGAACTGCATCGTCGCGGCGGGGTCGAGATAGTCTTCGAGTGATTGCTCGGTGTCTTTGACGCGGCGAGGATTGGTGTCGGAGCGTGTCGGCGAAGTGCGGAACTGGTGCTCAACAAGCATGATCTGCCAGTCGCCGGACGGCACTGTCCAGTCGATCTCGTTATTTGTAACTTTTATAGGAATAAATTTGCCATCGTCTTTATTGATGGCCGCAACAGCCACCGTTGCGGGGTCAATGGCCTTCTGGATCGTCTGACCCGCCGCGACAGGAATTGTCTGCGTCAGTTCAAGGGCCTGCATACGCAGCTCGGGCTTCTCGGAAGTGAACTCGCCGCCTGCGAATCCGCTGGGATATCCAGCATCATCGACGATCCAGACGCGCATGTTGCGCTTCTTCGCCTCCTCGACAAAGGTGCGGAAGAAGTGGAAGTAGTCAGGCGACAGATACGCAAAAGGCATTCCGAAACCTGCCTGTACCGTAACGGCGCGGAAGCCCAAATGCTGCATGGTGTCGAGATCGCGGTCGATGACCGTAAGATCGACTGGGCCGTTGAGACCGTAGTACGGCTCTGGGCCGTACTCGGGCGGAGGCGTCTTCCATGTAGCAGCGGCTTTCGCGGCGGTCGGCATCTGGAGTTTCTGCCAGGGTTGCTGACCATTGGCAAACGTGGGGATGAAAAGCATCGCCGCGGCCAGCGCAGCTACGGCAAAGCGTCGAATCGATTGCATGAACATGCTCCGAGGCAGAATAGCCTCGAACAGCTTTATACAGTGTTTTCGATTTATTTGGAAATAGTTTCCCAATAGAAAACAGGATATAGCGGATTTCACTTATAGCTATCGCAACCCTCACGAAACTATTTGTGCGAAACGCACGTACGTGTTTTCATCTGTCTACAGATCGCGATCAGGACTGAACAGGAGCGCACGATGCAGTATCAAGTTACCCGCAATGGTCAGACATATGGCCCCTATACTCTCGAAGATTTACAGCGGTATGTAGCCTCCGGCCATATTCTGCCGAGCGATCTTGCACGCACTGAAGAACAAACCGAGTGGGTTCCGGTGGCCCAAATTCTCGGAATGGCTGCTGCACCGATAACGGACTCTGCTGGCGTTCCTGCTGCGCCTACGGCATACGCGCCAGGTGCAGGCGCAGCATTTGAGAACCCGCCCAACCTCCATTGGGCGCTGGAACTGTTGCTGGGCTTCTTCACCCTCGGACTCTTCGTCGTGGTGTGGAACCTAGTGCTGGCGGCCTGGGCCAAGCGCATCGAACCTATCAGCCAGGCGCTGATGTACTACATCATCGCGACCGTCCTGATCGTACTGAACTTCGGTGGATCATTCGGTACGTTCGTCGCTATGGCTCATCACCATCAGCCGCACCAGAACGTTGTGGGAGGGTTGATCGGAATTGCAAGCTGGGTGGTGCGACTGATTGCCCGCTTCGTATTACGCGAGACACTCTTGCAGCATTACAACGGTGCGGAGCCGATTGGTCTCCGGCTGAGTGCGGTGATGACATTCTTCTTTGGTGGAATCTATTTCCAGTACAAGCTCAACGAGATTAACCAGATCAAGCAGGGCTTCCGCTACCGAAGCGCGGTGCTGTGATCGCTACAGGCAACCGAATCAAGCTCATTGCCCGGGCACAACTGCAATAGGAGCGCGCCAGAAGCTGGTCTTCTGCGTAGCCGGATCGATTACAGTGATCTGGCAATCATACTCGCCGGAAGGCAGGCCGCCGAGGTTCACATGAAAGCTGAATGGAGCAATCTTCAACCATCCTGAAGCAGTAGGGGCAACTGCAATTGGCGGGGTTTCGAGTACTCTTGTGCTATTGCGATAGAGGCTGACAAAAGCAAAGACAGGCTGTGCGGGAGCGTGTGCAGAAGCCGCTCCTTCAGCCGGCTGCGTCGACGGCTGGTATGCCTGCAGATAAACATACATCTCATGCCCTGCTCTAAAAACCCGCGTTACGCTGGGGATCAGTTTCTCTCCACCTTGCACTAATGGGTTAACGGCAGCTTCCTGTTCACGATCTTTAGTCTTACCTGCATTGAAGAGTGCATCGGTCAGTTCAACACGCTGACTGCCCAAAACCACTGAGCTGATGGGAACGCGCTTCAGCTCTTTGTTGAGATTGGGAATGGTGAAGATTGTCTCGTAGGTCCCGATTCTGCCTGTCTCATCATCCCGCGCGAGAAACTTGATTCTGTATTTTCCAGGAAGCAACGTGAAGCCCGTGTCATATTCGATGGGCCGCTTCGCCAGTTCGGTCGCCGTCGCGTCGGAAAGCTTGATGTTGACGTTGTCGCGGACGTTGGTGACGGTCGTGCCTCCGATCATGTCCTTGATCTCACCAACAAAGTCAATCAGCGTGTGTTCGGCCCCACCGCGTTTCGCCAGCGCAAGCTCGCTGCCGGGAATCTTTACGACAATCGGGACAAAGTATTCAGCACGATTCAATTGGAAGTGGTCGATCTCCATCGCGATCGACAGCTCAGTGATCGGGTCTTCAAGCATCAGCGCATCTTCAAGTTGCCGCTCCTTGTCGACGGCTGTAAAACTGCTGAACTTCTTCTCGGCGTAATAGCCTTCGCGATAGCTAAGCTTTGCGTTCATCGTACGCGTCAAGGAGACTTTGACGCGACGGAAGCGCCCGTTCTCTGCGGTATTGGTCGTGTAATAGCCGAGAATGTAATAGTCCGAGACAGCCTGTTGCGCCTGCACAATACCGCGCGTCAGGTCATTGCTGTCGAAGAGGGCCTTGCCGCCTGTGTCTCCGGCCAGCGCGAAGAGCGTGTCCTGCGACTGATTGAAGTTGGTAGTCACGGCCATTGCTGCCGCGCCGGTATACATGGCTGAACTGCCCTGCGATCCCTGCGTGGCGTCGCCGAGCGGGGCCGAGGCCACGAGACCTCTTGCATCGATAGGCCAAAATGAAACGCCTGCTTTGATGGCAGCGTCCACCGTCGCATGTAGCTGAGCCTGATTGTCGATGCCATTCAACCGCAGGCCGCCTGCGAAATAGATCAGCGATTTCTTCTCGCTCAAATGTCCGAGCATCTCGGCTGCAGTCTGTAGAGCAGCAAGTTGCCGGTCGGTGTTGAAGACGTTGAACTCGCTGTCGTCCTGCCCGAAAGCCGCGCCTGTGTCTGCACTGGAAGCATCGTCGATGTCTTCGTCCGATCCCTGACCTTCGCCCACGATCATTGTCTGGAGAACACTTAGCAGTTTGTTACGATCGGCGGTAAAGTCTTGCAGGATATCAACCGATCCGCCTTGATAGCGCAGGATCGAAACCAGGTCTGCTGTGGTCATCTGCGTGCGCAGAAATTCTTCGGCAGCGGTCAGTGCACGCAGTTGATCGTCGGGCCGCATCGCCGACATATCAAAGTAAAGAGCGAGCAGACGGCGATTTTTATAACGCTCGCTTCCTTCGGCTTCCGCGGCAATCTGCGTGCGCGCAAGACGTTTATAAATTTTGATCTCTTCGTCGTCCTGTTTCGAGGCAGGCAGCAGCTCCGCATGCGTGAGGTCTTCATGCTCACAGACTCGGACCTCTTGCGGCACGCCATCTTCTGTGATTGCAAAATCTTTTGCAGTGAGTCCGGGGATGAATTTACCTGCACTGTCTTTTACCGTGACCGTCTCCACAACAAGGTGGGATTGCACGGAAAGCGTGTATGTCGTCGCCCCTCCGGGCCCTTTATTCTGCCCGATCTGTTGTGCCGATGCTGAGGCTGCCACAAAACACGTCAGAAGAAACGCGATCCATCTTCTCGTGCTTGCCTTGCATGGTACGCGCATGAGAGACGGAGCGATTGTCATAAGCTTCCGCAACACAATTGCATCGTATTGGACGCGAGCGCTCAACTTAGAACCTCAGCCTGACTGTAGTTTCAAGACTGCGCATTGGATTTGCAGCCAGGGGCAATCCAAACTGCGCGCTGTTTACCGTCGTAATCCATCCAGTAAATACGCCGCGATTCAACACGTTCGTTGCGTCGATGCGTGCGTCGAGATAGAAGCGCGAACTAGGACGAAAGGTGCGGGCCAATGCCGCATCAAGGCTGAACTGGGCCGGACCCGTAATCGAGTTCCGCCCTGCATCGCCCCACTGTCCAGCTATCGGAGCGGCATAGGCCGCAGCATTCAGATGCACGCCAGGCTGCGATGAAGAGATGGGTTCACCTGTGAGATCGGGCCTGATCGGGCCGGTATATCCCGTTCCAGGCACAGCCGCCAGATACACCGGCGTCTGCGGCAGTCCGCTTCCCGCAGAGATGCGCGTCATGAAGGTCCACTCCTTCAGCAGTCTCCCGCGCCACCCACTCATCAGCGTGCCGCCTCCCAATCCTTCACCACTGGTGTACTGCAATTGCGCATTCAAGAGATGCCTCTGATCAAAGCTCGAAGGCGAGCGTTCGGAACGCAAGTCGAGCCAGTTTTGCGCAATCACTGCTGCAGACGAGGCCGCGGCTACCGTCGGTGGAGCCTCCGGGCCGCGCGAACTTTGCGGGCTTGACGACGACTGCCCGCCCAGAAACGCATCGTCATCCATCGACTTTGAATAGGTATAAATCAGCGAAGCGGTAAAGCCGCTACGCAGTCTTCGGCGCAATTGGAGCTGAGCTGCTTGCCGCGTCGAATTGCCGCCCGATGTCTGGTAGACAAATCCAGCCGGACACGCGGGGCAGGGATTGCCCGCTCCGATCGGATACGTGTTGGGCAGAAACTGTTGCGGCCCATGTGTGCCTTTGACCCCGAGATAACTGGCTGTCATCTGTAGCGCGAAAGGAAGATCACGCTGCATGGTGAGCTGCCACGTCTGGGCGTAGCCCACGCGAAGATTGGGATCGACCGCAAAGGTGTTCTGCGTAATTGACGAGCAAGGATTGAACCCGTCCGCCAGCGTGAGCGGGCATGCGGCGCTGTTGTCGACGCTTAGACTCTTCGACAGCGGAGCCTGCTGTGCAAGCGAGAGCGCCAGGGACTGGTATACAGAAGTGTCGTGATAGATGCCATAGCCCGCGCGAACCACAACAGTCGAAGCAGCAAACGGCCTCCACGACAGCGCAACGCGCGGCTCAATACCGGACTTATCCGGACGAATCAGAGAGGTTGGATAATGGTCTCCCGTCAGTGCTCCTACCGGATCGTTACCGACCACCGGAGCTACCGCAGAGAACCCCTTCGCCACATCGAGGTTGACCAGGCGCCCGCGCAACTCCGTAATTGGGGCCTGATACTGCCAGCGCACTCCAACATTGAGTGTCAGGTTTGACAGCGCGCGCCAGTCGTCGGACGCGTAGAGATCGTAGACCGTCTGGCGCAGATATTTGTCGGCATTACCGTAGGCGATTGAACTAGTGTCCGGCACACCGAGCAAAAAATCCGCCAGGTCAGAGCCGCTGGTGACACCCGCGCCTTGAGTTGCCGCGCCGGTAAAAGTGAACGTGCCACGTGGGTCTTGCTGCATGAAGTCGTTATATTCTTGCTTGCGAATATCCCCGCCCATCGTGACGTTGTGGTGCCGATGGTACAGCGCAACAGAACCGGAAAAGGCGTCGGTGCGGTTGCGATTGAATGAGCTTTGCGCATCGCTGAGCGCTGCAATGCCGCTCGAAAAATTCAACGCTGGGGGGCCCCAGTTGGTTGGATCCTGATTGTTACCACCGATGCCTGCATTGCCCGAGATATTTTCGCGGTTCTCGAACCACGGCCTCACCTGCGTTCGCAGCCTGCTGAACTGATAACCGGCATAGGTAAAGAGATGCTGGCTGAAGCGATGCGACCAATGAACGTTCGTGTTCATACCCAGTGAGTCAGTTGTATCTACAAAGTTGAAGAGATTGGTGCCGCCAGCACGTGTGCTTTGCAGATTAAACCCGCCGTAGATATTGTCCTTGCGTCCAAGTTCTTTTTCTAAACGCGATTGCACAACGTCCTGATGGCTGCTGTTGAGAACAGGAATTTGATAGTTGTAGCGCGAGTTGATCTCAGGAGCGATGTTCGGCAATGGGTAGAGCTGCAACAACGCCTGCGCCTGTGGACTTACCGGAACGGCATTATTCGCGAATGGAGCACCTGTCGCCGGATTGAAGATCGTTACCGGAAGAGCAGAGAGATCGCCGGTCCGCTCCGCCTGCGTCGGCACAAGGCCCGACTCGGTTGCGGCGGTGTGGTCTCGTGTCCACTGATAGCCGACAAAGAACGTAGGTCCTTTCGGCATCAGGTGAGGAATATTCAGCGGGCCGCCCAGCGACAATGCTCCAGTGATGCGGTTGTAAGCGGGCTTTGGAGTATTCTGCCCACTCAGCGAGTACGTCCTCGCATCAAACGCAGAGTTGTCCAGAATCAGGGCGAGACCGCCGTTATAAAGGCTTTTGCTGTTCGGCCGGCGATTGCCGAAAGCTTGCTCCAGCGAGAAACGCGAGGTCGCTGCGTTATTCACACTGCCATTGATCAGGAATCCATCGTTGGCCTGGCTTGCATCGACTTGAGGGGTAGAAGCGACATTGCCGTTTGCTGCCACCTGAGATCCGTTCGAGGCTTCGTTCGACAAAGGAGGAAGCACCGGCGGCGCCTGCATCAGTTTTGTGCGGGCCATCAGCTCGTTCAACGGAATCAGCTGCAGTTCCCATTTCGCTGGAGGCATATTGTGCGCGATCGTCACATCTTCATGCAGCGTTGAGAAGCACTGCATTTCGATAGCGATCTTCCACGCTCCATCAGGCAAATCGGCAAAGTAGTATGCGCCATCCTGATCGGTAACTGTCGTAAACTTCTTCGCACCTTGAGTAGCGCTCACCATAGCGCCGGGCACAGGAAAGCCGGCAAATATGACCTGTCCACGATATTCGGAAGCAAGCGCACCACGGCAGAAAAGAAGCACCGCAGATACGATCAACAAGTGAAGAAACCAACATGTGTGCCGCCGGGCCATCATCTGCTCTCCACTCCTAGTTAGGCGAAGGCGGTTCAACATGATCGACCACTAGAACTTCTACGGGCGCCTTTGCCGCTTCTAGTTTCAAGCCGAGCTGTTCTTGAATTGCCGTGAAAAGGGAAGGCCCCGAAGCTGCTGATGAAGTTGGGGCCTGATCATCCGGTGTCCATGTAAGCGTGATCTTATAAGTCCCCTTGATGGCGGTTTTATTCAGGACAGGCCGTCCAAGGTAAGTCGCCAGCGTCCCACCAAGTACATCAACTGAATTCGCGCCTCCTTGAATATGCATGTAGCCGTTTCCTGCATTGACGGTAGTACCATTCGACTTCCAGGCCTGAAGCTTCGCGCCACTCTTTGCAACGACCAAAACATAGACAGGTAACTCGCGATTCTCCCGATGCGTTTTCAACTGGAAACGATCGGTCAGCAGCGCCTGGAGCATTTGCCGCTTTTCCGCCACGCCTTGATCCGCCGGGAGCTTGCTTAGACGATCGTTGATTGAAGGATCGGACTTAGCTTCAATGTTGAACCTCAGCTTGTCCATTGCAGATGGAATATTCACAATACGGCTCTGTGGCAGCGAGTATGCCACCTGCAAAAGCGCCCGCAAGGAGACGTTGTTTGTTCTGAAATTTCCGTTTGCGGGATTACTCCATATATCGGAATGGCCTTCGCCTTCTTTGTTCTGCCGAATTGAAGCTACGTCAAAAGTCGGAGACACCATCGAGCTACTCGATGGCTGCGCTGGAGCTTGCTGTCCCGGAACAACTGCTTGCATCCCAGCCAGCACCACGGCTAGAAGCAGCAATCTACTCCAGGTTTGTCGAAAGATGCTCATGAAGCAAGTCCTCTTCAAGTCAGTGAAGATATCGCTTGTCGTTAGTTCGCAGAAGGCTCGGTAATATGGTCGATCACCAGCACCTCTGCCGGAGCCTTCGTCGCTTCAAGCTTCAACCCGACTTGTTCCTGAAGCGCCGTATAGAGATTTGGCAGCGCGTTCTCGCCATCTGTCGGCGGAGGAACGCGCGCTCCCATACCGCTGAACTGTGAATCGTCCGGTGTCCAGTTCAAGGTGAAGTTGAATTTTCCGTTCAGCCCTGTCTGGTTCAATACCGGCCGGTCAAGCACGGCTCCCTGCAGAATCATCGAAGTGAAGGCATCCATGGAGGAGTTGGTAACCGTCAAGCGTCCCAGCTGGCGAAAGAACATTCCTCCCAGGCCATTCGGATCAGTATCATTCTTTGTCATCTTCGGGCCGCCGCTGGCTACAGAAAGCACATAGACCGGCATCACGCGCTTCTCGCGGTGGAAGGTCAGGCCAAAGCGCTCGGCAAGCAGCTTTTGCATCATGCCCTTCCACTGATCGCTGCTTGGTGCGCCAGGAGCATCGGGCTGTCCCTGAATGTCGAACTTGTTGTCGGCCCATGTAGGGAGTCCGATGAGCTGTTTCTGGTTGACGCCGTAGGCAAAGATCAAAAGCTGTGTGAGCGTGGTGGCGCGCGTCTCGAATCTGCGCCCTCGTACCAGGAACGCTGGCCCGGGTTCATCCGCTCTGCTAGGCTTTATCGTCGCCACGTCGAAGCTGGGCGATGCGTTTGCATCCATCCGCGGAATTTTTGGTGGAGGCGCAGGAATCGTCCACGCCGTTTCAGGTGTCGCGCGTGTCAGCACAAGCGGCAGCGGCGAGCCCTGCGTAAAGGTGCCGGTAATCGTATTGCCATCCGGGCTGAGCTTGCCTTCATAGGAGCCGTTGATTGCCACGATCGAGATCTTCACATTCGAGCCATCTAGTGTGACTGCAGTGGCGGGAATGGGTGCGCCGCCCTGATCAATACTGTACGTGGTCGCTTTGTAGCCGCTCGCGTCCTTCGTAACCTTTATCACGATGCGCAGGTCGTGCCCTGGATGCAGTGTCCCTTGCCACGTACCTGCAAGACCCTGGTCGGCAACTGCCGGGGCCGCAGCCTGCGCATTCACCTGCGTGATGTGCAGCGAACCGAAGATGACTGGAGCGGAGATTGCCGCAAGAGCAACTACCCCGAGCAGGAGTTTGCGGCGCAGGTCGAGTTTACGAGCCATCGGGCTCGTCATGATGCGCACGATGCGCCGTTTCAGATCCGAGCCAGTTACGCCAGACATACACGCCATTGGTGCCTCCGCATAAAATTTGCAAACGCTCAAAATACTCTCTGCATAAACTTCTGCTTCATTACCTGCCTGCAAGACAGCTTCATCGCAGGCGCGCTCGCGCTCTTCAAGCAGCCGCGCCTCGATCCACCACACCGCAGGGTGAAACCAGAACGCGGCTTCCACCAGCATGTGAATCGCAATCGTCAGGTTGTCGCGACGGCGGAGATGACACATCTCATGAGCGAGGATGCTTTCGATCTGCGGCGTGGTAAGCCGGTCTATAATGCTCTTCGGCAGCAATATCACGGGCCGGAAGATTCCAAAGATACCTGGTTCCAACAGCTCCGAAGACATGCGAACGGGCACATCAGCCATGAGCGCCATCGGAGAAGAAGCACGCACGGCTAAGCGGACAGCCCACCAGCTCCGCGCCCAACGCAGCAACACAAAAAGACATCCGCAAGCCCAGATGACAAAAAGGATTGCAGCTACAGAATGTGCAGGGTGCGAAGCTGCCGCAACGGATGCGTCACTAAAATCGATCGTGAGTGACTGAACCGGCTGCGCAACTTTCTCTGCCACCACGGTGAATGCGGTGCTCTGCATAGGCGCCGCGGCGACAGGACGGAGCGACTCGCCAATTGCAACGAAAGCGGAGAATGGCACCAGAAATTTGACCGAAGCGACCATCCAGATCCAGTACCGGGCCCGCGCATGGT